>NZ_CP028347.1:2476257-2813342 GCF_003454795.1 Novosphingobium sp. THN1 | reverse complement strand
TGGTAGAGCAGGGCTTCAGCCAGCTCCGGATCGTCCATGTTCTCGTTCATCAGCTTGCCCAGACCTTCAGGGTCACCCGTGCCCCACTCGTCGGTCATCGAACCGATGATGGCAAAGCTCTTGTCGAAATCGCGTACCGCTTCGCCAAGAAACTTGAGCTGCGCCTCGCGCGGCAATTGGTCGAACAGGCCAAGTTGGAAGTCGACCGTTTCGAGCGCGCCGAGCTTTTTGCCCTTGGCAACTGCGGTCTTGCGCAGCACAGCCTCCGCGCCGCTGTCGGCGCCGTAACCCGCCATGGCATAGGGCATGACGCCCAGCGTGATCCCGGCAAGCCATGGCTCGAGCGGATCGAAGGCCTCCGCCGGTATCTTCAGCTTCGTCAGCAGCGCTTCATAGGCCGCACGGTCGTTATCGTTCATCAACGAACGCAGGGTTTCCCCCTTCAGCAATCCGATGGCCATGACGGACTTCTGCTGTTCGGCTGCCGGAATCTCCGGAATCTCGGTGACGAGTTCTTCCGAGCCATCCAGCGCTTGCCCGATCGGCCCGTCCAGCCAGACCAGGCCCTTCGGCAGAGCATGGATCGTGCCGAACAGGTAGATGGTGGTGTCGGCATCGGCCACTTTCCACAACGCAGGCTTCAACTGCCTTGGCGCGGGTGCCTCCGCTGCAGGCTTGGCAGCAGGCGCCTCGGCCTGGACCGTTCCGGCAAAGGCGAAGGCGGCGAGGGCGACCGTGGCGGCGAATGTACGATAGGCGCGTTTCATCATCAGGCTCCTTGTGCCCGTAAACAGGTTGCAGGGAAATGAAGGTGTGAAGGTGCGGCGTCAGAGATGGCGCTGGCGGAACCAGACCACACCCCAAATCGCCATGGTGGCAAGGTAGATCGCCATTCCATCAACCGGCGGCAGAAACCCGCCGCGATGGCCCAGCCACCAGATCGGCGCTGCGGCGCTGTAGAAGTAGAGCGCGATCAACGCCCCGGTGCGATAGGATTGCTCCTCGTGCTCGTCGATGTTGCGGTGCCAGAACCACGTGATCGGCGCGATCACCAGCACGATGATGGCGATAAGTGCGGCAGCAACGCTCGGCTGCAGAGGCCCAGCGGCTACGTCGAACGGCTGCCCAGGCGCATCGCCCGCCACGCTCATCCACATGCCCATGAAGAGTCCGATACCGCTTGCCGCTATGGCGCTGATCGTTGCGCGACGGGCGCGAGGCGTGAGCGGACCATTCTCGCGATAATACCGGCGCGCACTGACCCAGGCGAACCAGAATGCGGCCAGGGTCAGGGCGGCAAACACGCCCATGATCACCCATCCGATCGGCTTGACCGGCTCTTCCTTGCCAAGCGCGCCGATCAGGCCAGCCGCCGCGCCGGAGAAGAACACAGCCGCCACCGTCGCGCCGAACATACGCATGGCAAGAGTGCCAAGGCTCATGGCCGGCGGGTCAGTCTGATCGTCAGTCATGTTGGAAACCATCATCGAAGATCTCCTCGATACGAAGCTGGAAAAGGCGCGCGATACGGAAGGCAAGGGGGAGTGAAGGGTCGTGCTTGCCCGTCTCGATCGCGTTCACCGCCTGGCGCGACACGTCGAGTTTCATGGCAAGATCGGCCTGGCTCCATTGTCGCTCGGCGCGCAAAACTCTCAATCGGTTGTTCATGTCATGCTCACCTGTCCATATGTCAGGTTATGCTGACAATATGTCGCAATTCCCTGACTGTGTCAAGAAGACCTGACATGGCGGCTGACGTGGTGGTTCCCGGTTGATTTGGCGGCCCTCATCGGCCAAAGCCGCGCGACCATGGCCGACACAAAACTCATGCCTCCCCGCGCCCCCCTGAGCCTGCAGGACATGATCCTGCGCCTCCACGCTTTCTGGAGCGAACAGGGCTGCCTGATCCTTCAGCCTTATGACATGCGCATGGGGGCAGGGACCTTCCACACCGCCACCACCCTGCGCGCGCTCGGGCCTGAGCCGTGGAACGCCGCTTTCGTGCAGCCCTGCCGCCGTCCGACCGACGGCCGCTATGGCGAGAACCCCAACCGGCTGCAGCACTATTACCAGTATCAGGTTATCCTGAAGCCGAGCCCGGAGAACCTTCAGGAGCTTTACCTCCAGAGCCTCGTCGAGATCGGCATCGACCCGCTGGTTCACGACATCCGCTTCGTCGAGGACGACTGGGAATCCCCGACATTGGGCGCATGGGGCCTCGGCTGGGAAGTCTGGTGCGATGGCATGGAAGTCACCCAGTTCACCTATTTCCAGCAGATGGGCGGCTTCGATTGCAAGCCCGTCGCGGGCGAGCTGACCTACGGCCTCGAACGCCTCGCCATGTACATCCAGGGCGTCGACAACGTCTACGACCTCAAGTTCAACAACCACGGCGTTACCTACGGCGATGTCTTCCTCGAAAACGAGAAGCAGATGTCGAAGTGGAACTTCGAAGTCGCAGATACCGACAGCCTGTTCGAAGGCTTCCGCCGCGCCGAGGAAGAGTGCAAGCGCAGCCTAGATGCCGGCGTTCCCATCGCCGCTTACGAGCAGGCGATCGAGGCCAGCCACCTGTTCAACCTGTTGCAGGCGCGCGGCGTGATCTCTGTGCAGGAGCGCGCCAGCTACATGGGCCGCGTTCGCGATCTCGCCCGCGGTTCGTGCGAGGCCTACATGGAAAAGAACGCCGATCAGTGGGCGGCCAAGTATCCGGAGTGGAGCAAGTGACCGATTTCCTTCTCGAACTGCGCAGCGAGGAAATCCCGGCCCGCATGCAGTTAGGCGCCCGCGCCGATCTCGAAAAGCTGTTCCGCAAGCAGTTGGACGCCGCTGGCCTCAAGGCAGGCGAAATCACCGTCTGGTCCACCCCACGCCGTCTCGCGCTGATCGCCCGCGATTTGCCATTGGCGACCGAGGCCGTATCCGAGGAAACCAAGGGTCCGAAGACTTCCGCGCCCGAACAGGCGCTCGAAGGCTTCCTGCGCAAGACCGGCTTGACCCGTGACCAGCTGACCGAGCGCGACGGCGTCTGGTTCGCCGTGACCGAAAAGCCCGGTCGCGCTACGAAGGACGTGCTCGCCGAAGCCATCCCGCGATCATCCGTGCCTTCCCCTGGCCCAAGAGCCAGCGCTGGGGCGCAGCCTCGCTCTCCACCGAAAGCCTGCGCTGGGTGCGCCCGCTCTCCGGCATCGTCGCCATCCTCGGCGAAGATCTGGTCGAGTGTGAGATTGGTGGCATCAAGTCTGGTTACGCCACGCTCGGCCATCGCTTCCATCACGCGGGCGAGATCACCATCGGTGGGGCGAGCGACTACGCCGAAAAGCTCCGCGCCTGCCACGTCATCGTCGACCATGTCGAGCGCGAGGCGCTGGTGCGCGAAAAGGCCAAGGCTGCCGCAGAGGCCGCCGGTCTCGTGCTGGTCGAGGACGAAGGTCTGGTGATCGAGAACGCCGGCCTCACCGAATGGCCGGTCCCGCTGCTCGGCCGCTTTGATGAAGCCTTCCTCGACGTGCCGCCCGAGGTCATCCAGCTGACCGCGCGCGTCAACCAGAAGTACTTCATCTGCCGTGACGCCGCAGGCAAGCTCGCCAACGCCTTCGTCTGCACTGCCAACATCGAGGCCAAGGACGGCGGCGCCGCCATCGTCGACGGCAACCGCAAGGTCCTCGCCGCACGCCTGTCCGATGCCCGCTTCTTCTGGGAGCAGGACAAGAAGAAGCCGCTGGCACAGCAGGCCGAAAAGCTCGCCCGCATCACCTTCCACGAAAAGCTTGGGTCTGTCGCCCACAAGGTCGAGCGCGTTGCCAAGCTGGCCGAATGGCTGGCAAGCGAAGGCATCGTGCCGAACTGCGACCCCGCTCTGGCGCGGCAGGCTGCGGAACTGTGCAAGGCCGATCTCGTCACTGAAATGGTCGGCGAATTTCCCGAACTCCAGGGCCTGATGGGCGGCTACTACGCCCGCGCCGAAGGCCTGCCGGATAACGTAGCCGACGCCATCCGCGATCACTATAAGCCCGTGGGGCAGGGCGATGAAGTGCCCACCGCGCCGGTGACGGTGGCCGTGGCGCTGGCGGACAAGCTGGATACGCTGGTTGGCTTCTTCCTGATTGATCAGCGCCCCACAGGATCGCGCGACCCATTTGCACTTCGACGTGCGGCTCTTGGCGTGCTCGAACTTCTCAACCGGGGTTCTCTGCGCGTCTCGATGTGGAAGGCGATAGCGAAGGCTCTTGCCGGATTCACGAAGCAGCTTGTTTCCGACGACATGTCGGAAGCTTCCTATGAAGCTTTCCAAACAAACCAAAAGGTAGTGTTCACAACACTTCCTGACTTCTTCGCCGACCGCCTCAAAGTCCAGCAACGCGAGGCAGGCGTCCGCCACGACCTGATCGATGCCGTGTTCGCGCTCGGCGGAGAGGACGATCTCGTCCGCCTGCTCGCCCGCGTCCACGCGCTGCAGGCCTTCGTCGGCACCGAGGACGGCACCAACCTGCTCGCTGGCTACAAGCGCGCAGCCAACATCCTCAAGAAGGAAGGCTTCGCCGCCAATCCCAACGCCGGGTCGGAAGGCGAGGGCGTCGTGCCCCCGACTGGCGAGGAAGACCCGCTGGTGCTGGTCGACGATCCCGCACTCGAAGGCGTCGCTGAGCAGTTCGCGCATCCCGAATGCAACTACGTCCGCGAACCGGCCGAGCAGGCACTGGTCGACGCGCTCAATTCCGCGGAACCGCAGGCGGCAGGCGCCGTTGCGGCAGAGGACTTCACTGCGGCCATGGCGGCGCTGGCGAGCCTGCGCGCTCCCATCGATGCCTTCTTTGATCAGGTGACCGTCAATGATGCGGACGCTAACAAGCGTTCCAGTCGCTTGGCGCTGCTTGACCGCTTCCGTGCTGCAGTGCACAAAGTTGCGGACTTTTCGCGCATAGAAGGCTAAGAGCGGGCCGACTCCGGGCCCGTTCCGGCAAGAACAAGCACACGCAGGGAGCCTCGTTGGCGGCATGAGCGCATACGTATTCCACTTCGGCGGCGGCGCATCGTCTTCGGACGCGCGGGCCAAGGACAAGACCATCGTCGGCGGCAAGGGCGCGAACCTTGCCGAGATGGCGGGCATCGGCCTGCCGGTACCCCCGGGCTTCACCATCAGCACCGAAGTCTGCACGGCCTACAACGCCAGCGGCAAGACCTTTGACGAGGCCCTGCGCGCAGGCGTGGCCAATGGCGTCTCCCACATCGAAAAAGCCACCGGCCGCACCTTCGGCGATGCGACGAACCCGCTGCTCGTCTCGGTCCGCTCGGGCGCGCGCGTCTCGATGCCGGGCATGATGGACACCGTCCTCAACCTCGGCCTCAATGACGAGACCGTTGAAGGCCTCGCCGCAGGCTCCGGCGATCCGCGCTTTGCCTGGGACAGCTACCGCCGCTTCATCCAGATGTATTCCGACGTGGTGCTCGGCCTCGACCATCACCGGTTCGAAGATGCCCTGGAAATCGTCAAGGAAGACAACGGCTTCTTCAACGATGTCGAACTCGGTGCAGAGCACTGGCAGGCGCTCGTCGGTGAATACAAGGCCATCGTCGAAGACCAGCTCGGCCGCCCGTTCCCGCAGGACGTCCACGAACAGCTCTGGGGTGCCATCGGCGCCGTGTTCGACTCCTGGGAGTCGGATCGCGCCAAGGTCTACCGCAAGCTCAACGACATCCCGCATGACTGGGGGACCGCCGTCAACGTGCAGGCGATGGTCTTCGGCAACATGGGTGATACCTCGGCCACCGGCGTCGCCTTCACCCGCGATCCCGCGACGGGCGAGAAGGCCTATTACGGCGAATGGCTGGTCAATGCCCAGGGCGAGGACGTCGTCGCAGGCATCCGTACCCCGCAGTACCTGACGCTCGCCGCGCGTGAGCGGGCCGGTGCCAAACCGCTGTCGATGGAAGAGGCGATGCCTGCGGCCTACGCCGAACTCGCCGCCGTCTTTGAACTGCTCGAAAAGCACTACAAGGACATGCAGGACATCGAGTTCACCGTCGAGCAGGGCAAGCTGTTCATGCTGCAAACCCGCTCGGGCAAGCGCACCGCCAAGGCCGCGCTCAAGATGGCGGTGGACATGGTGGCCGAGGGACTGATCGACGAGGCGACCGCGATCAAGCGCATCGACCCGATGGCGCTCGACCAGCTGCTGCATCCCACGCTTGACCCGAAGGCTCCGCGCGATGTGCTGACCAAGGGCCTCCCCGCATCGCCGGGCGCGGCTTCGGGCGCAGTGGTGTTCGATGCCGATACCGCGCAGGCCCGCGCCGAGCGCGGCGACGCCGTCATCCTCGTCCGCGTCGAGACTTCGCCCGAAGACATCCATGGCATGCATGCCGCCAAGGGCATCCTCACCGCGCGTGGCGGCATGACCAGCCACGCCGCCGTGGTCGCGCGCGGCATGGGCCGTCCTTGCGTCTCGGGCGCCTCGGGCGTCTCGATCGACATGGCCAGCCGCACCGCCCGCATCGGCAACCGCGAGGTCAAGGAGGGCGACGTGATCACCCTCGATGGTTCGAACGGTGATGTCATGGCAGGCCTTGTGCCCACCGTGGAGCCCGAACTTGTCGGCGATTTCGGCACGCTGATGGTCTGGGCCGACAAGCACCGCCGCATGAAGGTGCGCACCAACGCGGAAACGCCGCTCGATTGCCAGGTCGCGCGCCAGTTCGGCGCCGAGGGCATCGGCCTGTGCCGCACCGAGCACATGTTCTTCGAAGCAGGTCGCATCAGCGCGGTGCGCCAGATGATCCTCGCCGAGGATGAGTCTGGCCGCCGCGCTGCCCTCGCCAAGCTGCTGCCCGAGCAGCGCAGCGACTTCCAGTCGATCTTCGAGGTCATGGCGGGCTTGCCCGTCACGATCCGCCTGCTCGATCCGCCGCTGCACGAATTCCTGCCCCACGCCGATGCCGAGTTTGCCGAACTTGCCGAAGCCACCGGGCTTGGCGTCGAGCACCTCAAGCGCCGCGCCGGGGAACTCCACGAATTCAACCCGATGCTCGGCCACCGCGGCTGCCGCCTCGGCATCACCTTCCCGGAAATCTACGAGATGCAGGCCCGCGCCATCTTCGAAGCGGCCTGCGACGTTGCCGAGAAGAGCGGCGACGCGCCAATCCCGGAAGTGATGATCCCGCTGGTCGCCACGCGCAAGGAGCTGGAAATACTGCGCGCGCTGGTTGACCGGGTCGCGCTTGAAGTCTTTGCCGAGAAGGGCCGGACTCTGGAGTACATGGTCGGCACGATGATCGAACTGCCGCGCGCTGCGCTGATGGCGGGTGAGATTGCCGAAGAAGCGAAGTTTTTCTCGTTTGGTACCAATGACTTGACGCAGACGACCTTGGGCGTGAGCCGAGACGATGCCGCGCGCTTCCTCAACCCTTACGTCGACCAGGGCATCTACCCGCGTGACCCGTTCGTCAGCCTCGACATCGAAGGCGTCGGCCAACTCGTTGAATTGGCTGCAGAACGTGGCCGCAAGACGCGGCCTGACATCAAGCTCGGCATTTGTGGCGAACACGGCGGCGACCCGGCATCCATCGCGTTCTGCGAGAAGACTGGCCTCGATTATGTCTCTGCCAGCCCCTATCGAGTGCCGATTGCACGGCTTGCAGCGGCGCAGGCGGCGTTGGGCTGATAACCTATTTGGAGTGTTTCCCCGGGGAAACACTCCAGCATGGCGTTCTCTTCAGTGGGTGGGCGCGCTCAAAACTTGGGCGGGCGTAGCGCCTTTGCCCAGCCGCTCAGCGTCAAGATCTCGAACCGCTCGGTCACCTTGCCGTCCGCATCCCGGCGGGCATCGAAAGCCTCCTGCGCGCGAGCGAGAGCCGCTTTTCCCAGCGTGTTACCGGGCGGGCGAGGCAATTGCCAAGGCCTTGCGCCCGCAAGTCTGCGATAATCCCGGCGAATGAGCGGAAGCGCACGTCGATGTGGTGGCTGTCGATCACCGGGTCGGCGAACCCGGCCCGCTGCAGCAGCTGCCCGCCGGCGCGGACATCGACTTGCGGATGGATGCGCGGGGAAGGGCGCTCGCCATCCGCTTCCAGCATGATCTGACGCAGAACCGGCAGCGATCCGGCGCCAAGGAAGCAGGCGATCATCAACCCGCCATCGGCAAGGGCACGGCGCAGGTGTACCAGTGCGCCCGGCAAGTCATTGACGGTATCGAGCGTGCCGAGGCTGGCGATGAAATCGTAACCGGCGGGCGCTGGGTAGGGCACCTCTTCATCAACCAGGAGCTGTCCCAGCGCTGGATCGCGGCTGTCGACAGTCGCGCCCGCGGCCGCCAATGCCGCACTGATCGCGTTGGTCCAATCACCGATCATGAGCGCCCGACGGGGTTCGTGGCGGAGGAATGACAGGCGTTCGAGCACGTCCTCGACCATGTCGTCGATGACGTAGCGCGGTGCATCCGGAGCCGATTGCAGCTGGACCATGCGGCGGCGTACGGCATTCCGCCGATTTCGAGCAAAAATAATAGGGGGAGTAGTGGCCATTTCCGGGCAGTGCCCGTGTCCGCCGGTCTTGCCAAGAGGGGCGTTCGTGCGACGATGCAGCGATGCCAATGTCTGCCGCGCAGCTTTCCGCAGTGTTGACGCCAATCGTCGACTTCGTGTTCCCGCCGCGCTGCCCACTGTGTGGCAGCCCCGTCGCGGCACATGGCGGGCTTTGCCTGGCATGTTGGGGCAAGATCGTCGTGCCCTCCGGCACCTGCTGCAAGCTGTGCCAGCGCCCGATGGGTGAACTTTATGGTGCAGAGGCAGAAATGGTCTGCGCGCCGTGCATGGCAGAGCCGCCCAAGCATTCCGGCATCGCCGCTGCCACGCTCTACAACGAACCTTCACGCGCGCTGGTGCTGGCTCTCAAGCATGGGCGGCGGATCGGGCTGGTGCCGATGATGGCGCGGATGATCCTGCCAAGGCTCGGCGGGCTTGAAGGAGACTGGCTCGTCGTGCCGGTGCCGCTCCACCGATGGCGGCTGATGCGGCGCGGGTTCAATCAGTCGGCCCTGCTGGCGCGGGAGCTGGCAAGGCTGACAGGCAAGCAACTGATGGTGGACGGACTTGTCCGCCCGAAGGCAACGCCGTCACTCGGCGGTCTCAATCGCAAGTCTCGCGCCCGGGTGTTGACCGGCGCAATCCAGCCAAATCCGCGCCTCGCACATCGCCTGACCGGAGCGCGTGTACTGTTGGTCGACGACGTGATGACCAGTGGCGCTACCACTGATGCCTGCATGTTGGCCCTGCGCCGTGCCAAGGTGGCACAGGTACAGATAGCCTGCTTTTCGCGCGTGCTTGACGAAGCTCTCGATGGTCTGCGCGTTTCGCCGGAGCCGGACGCATAGACTGACGTGCGCCCGAAAAGGAAACGCCCGAAACCGAAGTTCCGGGCGCCCTCGTGACGAAATTGCGCGGAGTTCGCGTTGAGCGCGATACCGACGGCCCCCTGACCGTCCCGCTTTTTACCCTCACCATCCGGTCTCGCTTCGCGCGGCCCCTTTGGGCCTGCTGCGAGGCAGCCAACCGGCCCCTCATCAAGTGTCCCTGAACATTGGCGCTACGTCCACTGCCGCCCGGTTGCGGGCTGGCGGTTCAGTTCGCGGTTCCCTCAAACCGCTGAGTCTTAATCACCCATTCATGCTTCCGACGGAAGCGGATTGTGCGCGGTGTTATGGATTTTGCCCGCCTGTGTGGTTATCCTGCAACAAATCCGCCATGAAGCGGCAACCCGGAAAAGGCAGCGACCACTTTGTCAACCACCAGCGACACCGCTTTGCGCGAGCAAGGCACTGAATTGATGCCGAAGTTCGACTCCAACGGGCTGCTGACGGCTGTGGCGGTGGACCATGGCACGAATGCACTCCTGATGCTGGCGCACATGAATCGCGAAGCTCTGGATCGGACGCTGGAGACCGGCTTCGCGCACTTCTTCTCACGCTCGCGGGGAAGCTGTGGATGAAGGGTGAAACTTCGGGGCACGTGCTAAAGATCGTCGAGATTCGCGTGGATTGCGATCAAGACGCGCTGGAACTGCGTGTCGAGCCCGCAGGTCCTGCCTGCCACACGCTGGCGCCGACCTGCTTCTATCGCCGCATTACACCGGAAGGCTCTTTGCAACGCATCGTCGATTGACGCTTACGTAAAGGTTAGATAGCTTGGTGACATGTCACAGCATGCCGCCACAGCGACTCGCGATCCGTCTGCACAGAACGAGCACACCGGGCATCTCGATCAGCCCGATGCGCTCAAGCGTGACCAGTTCACCATTTCCGACCTCTCAGGCGAGTTCGGGGTGACGGCGCGCGCGTTGCGTTTCTACGAGGACGAAGGCCTGATTGCGCCCGAGCGTGTCGGTCTTTCGCGCATCTATTCCAAGCGTGACCGTGCGCGGCTCGCCTGGATCATGCGCGCCAAGAACGTGGGCTTCAGCCTCGCAGAAATCCGCGACATGATCGATCTTTACGACATGGGCGACGGCCGCGCCGAGCAGCGCCGCGTCACCATTGCCAAGTGTCGTGAACGGATCGAGAACCTGCGTCGCCAACAGGCGGACATAGCTGCGACCATCGATGAGCTGACCAGCTTCGTCGATCTCGTCATCGCCAAGGAGCGGTCCGAAGGCCGCGATCCAACGGCCTGAAGGCCGAACGCTTAAAGGGACAGGACAAATGCCGATCTATAACGCGCCGACCCGCGACACCCGCTTCGTCGTCAACGAACTGATCCGCCTTGAAAGCTACGGCAACCTGCCCGGCTTCGAAAGCGCCACGCCCGACATGACCGATGCGATCATCGAGGAGGCAGGGCGCTTCGTTTCCGAAGTCATCGCTCCGCTCAATCTCTCGGGTGACAAGGAAGGTTGCACGCGTCACGCCGATGGCAGCGTCACCACGCCGACCGGCTTCAAGGATGCCTATCGTCAGTACGTGGAAGGCGGTTGGGGCACGCTCTCTGCGCCCGAGGCATACGGCGGTCAGGGCTTGCCGCACGTGATGGGCTTCATCATGGAGAAGTACCTCGCCACCGCCAACCAGGCTTTCGCGATGTACCCGGGTCTTGCCAACGGAGCGATCTCGGCGATCATCGCCAAGGGTTCGCCCGAGCAGCAGGCGAAGTACCTGCCGAAGATGGTGACCGGCGAGTGGCTCGGCACCATGAACCTGACCGAGCCGCATTGCGGCACCGACCTCGGCATGATCCGCACGCGGGCCGAGCCTCAGGTTGACGGTTCCTATGCAATCACCGGCACGAAGATCTTCATCTCGGCGGGCGATCATGACCTGACCGAGAACATCATCCACCTCGTCCTTGCCAAGACACCCGGTGCGCCGGAATCGAGCAAGGGTATCTCGCTGTTCATCGTGCCCAAGTTCATCGTCAATGACGATGGCTCGTTGGGTGAGAAGAACGGCGTTTCGGTCGGCTCCATCGAAGAGAAGATGGGCATCCACGGCAACGCCACCTGCGTCATGAACTACGATGGCGCAAAGGGCTGGATGGTCGGCGAGGAAAACAAGGGTCTCGCTGCCATGTTCATCATGATGAACGCGGCGCGCCTTGGCGTGGGCATGCAGGGTCTCGCACAAGCCGAAGTCGCCTACCAGAACGGCCTTGCCTATGCGCTCGACCGCCGCCAAGGCCGCGCGCTGACCGGGCCGGTCGATCCGCAGGCCAAGGCCGATCCGATCATCGTCCATCCCGACGTGCGCCGCATGCTGATGGACGCCAAGACCTTCATCGAAGGCATGCGCGCGTTGTGCCTGTGGGGTGCCCTTCAGGTCGACCTGTCACACAAGGCGGCAACGGCGGAAGAGCGCCAGATGGCTGACGATCTGATCAGCCTGCTGACGCCGGTGATCAAGGGCTATGGCACCGACATGGGCTACAAGGTCGCCACCGACATGCAGCAGGTGTGGGGTGGCCACGGCTACATCGCCGAGAACGGCATGGATCAGTTCGTGCGCGATGCCCGTATTGCCATGATCTACGAAGGCACCAACGGCGTGCAGGCGATGGACCTTGTCGGCCGCAAGCTGGCGCTGAACGGCGGTCGGGCGATCCAGGCGTTCTTCGCGCTGGTCGATGCCGAATGCGCTGAGGAAACCGCCGACGAGACGGTCAAGCTGGTGGCTGAGCGCCTCGCCAAGGCCAATGGCGAACTCAAGGCCGCGACGATGTGGTTCATGCAGAACGCGATGGGCAATCCCAACAACCTCGGCGCCGGCGCGTATGCCTACATGACGCTGACCGGCATCGTGTCGCTTGGCCTGATGTGGCTGCGCATGGCCAAGGTTGCGGCTGCGGCAATTGCGGACGGCACTGAGGACACGGCGTTCTACGAAGCCAAGCTGACCTGCGCCCGCCACTGGGCGACGCGCTACACCACCGAGGCTGGCGCGCTGCGCCGTCAGGTGGAAGCAGGGGGCGAGACGATCATGGCGCTGACGCCTGAGCAGCTCGCCATCGCGTGATCAGGTGAGGGGAGGCGACGAACGCCTCCCCGATCAACCCAGTACCTCGTCGAGCAGGCCCATCAGCGCTGCCCAGCTCTGGCGGTCGGCGCTGGCGTCGTAGCCGATGGCGGCCATGCCGCGCTCGTCACTGCCCGGGTCGGTGAAGCCGTGCTTTACGCCACTGTAGCTGTGGAAGTGCCAGTTGGCTCCGGCAGCGTCCATTTCCTCCCAGAACGCGTTGACTTGCGAGCGCGCGACCATGGGGTCGGCATCGCCGTGGCAGACGAGGATACGTGCTTTCACTGCCCCGGGCGAGGCGGGGGCTTGCGTATCGAGCAGGCCGTGGAAGCTGGCTGCGAGGACAATGTCGGCCCCATCGCGCGCCAGTTCGAGTGCGGCTTGCCCGCCCATGCAGAAGCCGATGGCTGCAACCGGCAGGCCTTGTGCCTCAGGTAGTGCGGTCAGCGCAGCCAGGCCAGCGTGCAGGCGCTGGCGGTAGCCATCGGCGCTGGCGCGCAGAGGTCCAGCGAGTTCGCGCGCATGGTCGAAATCGCGGACCTGCACGCCGTAGAAATCGGCAATCATCGTCAGATAACCCGCCTGCGCCAGCATGTGGGCACGGCGGATCATCGGCGTGTTGCAGTTGGCGATCGTTGGCAGCACCAGCACTGCTGCGCGGGGGTGACCCTCAGGCTTTACAAGAAAGCCGGTGAGGGCCACGTCATCATCGGCGTAATCGACCTGTTCGACCGCCATCGCATTTACTCCGGCAGGAAGTCCGGCACCGAGAGATAGCGTTCGCCGGTATCGTAGTTGAAGCCCAGCACGCGGCTGCCGACAGGCAGGGTTTCAAGCTTCTGGGCAATCGCTGCCAAGGTCGCGCCTGAAGAGATGCCGACAAGGATGCCCTCCTTGGCCGCGCACTGGCGAGCCATTTCCTTTGCCTCGGCCGGATCGACGGTGATGGCGCCGTCGATCGACTTGGTATGCAGGTTGCCCGGGATGAAGCCGGCGCCGATGCCCTGGATCGGGTGGGGGCAGGCTGGCCACCGGAGATGACCGGCGAAAGCGTCGGCTCGACAGCGTAGGCCTTCATCGAAGGCCAGTGCTTCTTCAGCTCCTCGGCGCAACCGGTGAGGTGGCCGCCCGTGCCGACGCCGGTGATCAGCGCGTCGATCGGTTCGCTGGCGAAGTCCTTGAGGATTTCCTGCGCGGTCGTCCGCACGTGGATGGCGACATTGGCAGGATTGTCGAACTGCTGGGGCATCCACGCGCCCTCGGTCGATTCGACGAGTTCGCGGGCACGTTCGATCGCGCCCTTCATGCCCTTTTCGCGAGGGGTGAGATCGAAGGTGGCGCCATAGGCGAGCATCAGGCGGCGCCGTTCGAGCGACATCGATTCGGGCATGACGAGCACGAGCTTGTAGCCCTTGACCGCCGCCGCCATGGCGAGGCCGATGCCGGTGTTGCCCGAGGTCGGCTCGATGATCGTGCCGCCGGGCTTGAGGCTGCCGTCAGCCTCCGCAGCCTCGATCATGGCGAGGCCGATCCTGTCCTTGATCGAGCCGCCGGGATTGGCGCGCTCGTTCTTCACCCATACCTCGTGGTCGGGAAACAGGCGGGACAGGCGAACATGCGGGGTGTTGCCGATAGTGGCGAGGATGGAATCCGCTCTCATGTCGCTTGCTCCTTGTGGTGAAGGGATTGGTTGGAGTCTTGAGGACAACCTAGGACTATCTGTACCGCGCTGCAAAGGTTCGCGCGTTCTTCAGTTCCGGGAAAAGGAAAAACCATGCCGCTGTCACGGCGATGGCGCTGATGCCGCCGAAGATCACGGCGCCGACAGCACCGATCAGGGCGGCAGCCACACCCGATTGCATCTCGCCCAGTTCGTTGGATGCGGAGATGGCGAGGCCGGAGATGGACGAGACTCGTCCACGAACGTCATCCGGGGTGTGCAGCTGCACGAGCGTGCTGCGGATGAATACCGAAACCATGTCTCCTGCGCCGATGCCGACGAGCATCAGCAGCGACAGGTAATAGTTCGTAGAGATGCCGAAGCCGATGGTGAACAGGCCGAAGATGACGACGCCCAAAAGCATCTTGTTGCCAACATTCTGGGTGATCGGCTTGCGCGCCAGGACGAACGCGACCAGCGCCGCGCCGAGACCCGGCATTGCGCGCATCAAGCCGAGACCATCGGCGCCAACTGGTTGCCCGTCGATGAAAAGAATGTCTCGGGCGAAGACTGGCAACAGGGCGGTGGCCCCGCCAAGGAGTACGGCAAAAAGATCAAGCGTGACGCAACCAAGCAGGAACCGGTCATTCCACACGAACGAGAGGCCTTGGAGAATCTGGCGCAAGGGATGCGTGTTGCGGTTGCTTTCCGGCGGCGGAATCCTGCGGATGCCGAAGATGCAGAAAGCGCCCAGCGCTAGGAGCCCGGTCGACAACCAATAGGGCAAGGACGGGTGCCCTGCAAAAAGCAGCCCTGCGATCGCCGGCCCGCCGACCGAGCCGGTCTGCCACGCCATTGAATTGATCGCCACGGCCTTTGGCATCAGTTCTGCAGGTACGACATTGGGGGCAATGGAGGACAGCGCAGGGCCGATAAAGACGCGCGCGGTTCCATGGAGAGCGCCAAGCCCGAACAGCAGCGGTAGCGACAGGACATCGGCATAAGTGCAGGTTGCGAGTGACAGGGCGACCATCAGGTCGATGCACATCGCAAGCCCGGCGACGTTGCGCCGGTCGAACCGGTCGGCAACCACTCCTGCCACGGGAGTCAGCAGAAACAGCGGCAGAAACTGCGCAAGTCCAAGCAAGCCAAGCTGAAATGCGGCCTGGGCGATCGACATCCCGTATTGTCCGCGGGCGACGTCATAAAGCTGGTATCCCAGGATCACCACCATTCCCGATGTCGCAAGCACCGAGAAGAAGCGGGCGATCCAGAAGCGCCGGTAATCGGGAATGGCAAGCGGCGAGAATGGCGAAGCCGAAGTTGCGGAATCAGGAGAAGCTGTGGTCACGGCCGGTGCAATGCCAGCCGACCGTGAAGTTGCCAAGAAAGCAAAATTTGGGTCCGGCGCAGCAACCGGGCTGCGACGCTTCCCAAGGGCGCTACGTCAGCCCTGGCTGCGCGATCGGGGCCGGGCTGCATGGCGCGGATCAGCTTGTTGAAATCATCAAGTCGGATGATTCGTTCGAACTGGAAACCGGCGCGATCGCCGTCGGTCCACACGAGGAAGGCCTCGATGCGTCCGATGACCGGGAGCCGCACCGTAACGCGTTCGCCCCGGCCAAGATCACTGCAGCCAGTGGCCATGAACCCGGTTGTCGAGATATTCGCGAGGTGAAGCATGATATCGCCGCGCGCGCGATGCTCGCCGATGATCGGCAGATTCACGGGGTGCCGGGTCGAACGACGCAGGTCGGTGACTGAAAGCTGTGCTCCGCCGCGCATCGTTCCTCCTGGCGCATGAGTGACTATGCCGGAAGATATAGAACCGAAATGGCGAACAATTCGTAAAGCCGCGGCAAAGGCTTGCCGGAACCGGCAAGCCTTTGCCGTTATTCATCCCGTAAGGTTGACGGCTGGGCGTGTTTTCAGGCGCGGCGAAGGATGCCGTGCTTCTTCTTGCCCGACGAAATGCGGATCTCTTCGGACGACAAGGCAATGCGATAGCTGTCGTCGGTCACAGACTCGCCTGCGACTTTCGCCCCGCCACCGGCGACAAGGCGCTTCGCTTCCCCTCGGCTGTTCGCAAAGCCAAGCCCCACAAGCGCGTCGATGATCCCGATGCTGTCTTCCGTTGTTGCGAAAACGGGAAGATCCTGGCCGAGTCCGCCGCCAGCGAAGGTTGCCGATGCGGTTGCTTCGGCGGCCTTCGCAGCTTCTTCGCCACGCACCAGACGGGTCACCTCGCTGGCCAGAACCACCTTCGCGGCATTGATCTCGCTGCCTTGGAGTGCCTCGAGCCGCTTGATTTCGTCGAGCGGAAGATCGGTGAAAAGGCGCAGGAACTTGCCGACATCGCGGTCATCCGTGTTGCGCCAGAACTGCCAGAAGTCCCAGGCGGGCAGGGCGTCCTCGTTAAGCCACACCGCGCCCGCCGCAGTCTTGCCCATCTTCTTGCCATCGGCAGTGGTGAGCAGCGGCGTCGTCAGGCCGAAGACTTCCTTGCCATCCTTGCGGCGCGTCAGTTCGATACCGTTGACGATATTGCCCCACTGGTCCGAGCCTCCCATCTGGAGGCGCACGCCCATGTCCTTGTTGAGGTGGCGGAAATCGTAGCCCTGCAGGATCATGTAGTTGAATTCGAGGAAGGTCATCGGCTGTTCGCGCTCAAGCCGCAGCTTGACCGAATCGAACGTCAGCATGCGGTTGACCGTGAAGTGCGTGCCGACTTCCTGGAGCAGCTCAATGTAGCCGAGCTTGCCCAGCCAATCGTGGTTGTTGACCATCACGGCGTCGGTCGGGCCATCGCCGAACTTGAGCAGCTTCGAAAAAACCGTGAAGATCGAGGCGATATTGTCCTCGATCGTCTGGTCGGACAGCATCTTGCGGCTCTCGTCACGTCCGGTGGGATCGCCAATGCGGGTTGTGCCGCCACCCATCAGCACCACCGGCTTGTGCCCGGCCTGCTGCAGGCGGCGCAGCATCATGATCTGCACGAGACTGCCGACATGAAGCGACGGCGCCGTCGCGTCGAAGCCGATATATCCCGGCACCACGCCCTCGTTGGCCAACTTGTCGAGCCCTTCGGCATCGGTCAGCTGATGGATGTAGCCGCGCTCGTCGAGCAGGCGAAGGAGGGTGGAACTGTAGTTCGTCATAGTGCGGCGCGCCTAGCACGCCGGCACGAGCAAACAAAGTGCCTGGCTTGGGTTCGAGGCCCGGATTACTGGCCGCCAGTTTCGAAGATGGCGGCAACTGCTTGCTGATGACTGGCGCTCTCGCAGCTTTCAGAGGCGATCGAGACGTTGTGGATCGCCGCGCCGAGCCGGATGGTGCCGGTGGTGACGCAGCCTGTGGGGTAGCCTGGTGCGACGTTTAAACCCGCCCCAGGCCTGGGATGGAGCGTGACATAGGCCCGCACCGTATCACCCTTGCGATGGATCGTCGGAACAGGCTGTTCTTCAGCGGCCTGTGTCCCGTAGATCGTCTTGGCGGCTTTCACGACGTTGGCGCCGTCGTCGATCGCGATGTCCTTGGCTGGCTTGTCGGTCTTGAACTTCATGTAGGACACGAGCACCCCAGTGCCGGGTCTGCGCAGACGGCTTTCGGTGGCTTCGTCCATCATGTCTTTCATGCCGCCGAACTTCATTGCCGGATTCTGCATGGAAGTTCCGGTCCACGTTTCATCTAGTGTCACACTGATCCCGCCGCCGATGGAGAAATCGCGCGCGCTGGCCTTTCCTGCAACCAACAACACCGCGGCCATGCCGAGAATAGTGCTCCTGCGAAGTGCCGTCATTGCATTCCCTCCCGTGCAGCGGTTAGTCCGGCTTCATGCCGAACTTGTCTAGCCACCCCGCGCATCCCCCTGCAACCGTAACCTCCGTCGAGGCGCGGATCCTGTCGGTCGACAACGTCTGGATGACGCTGCGTTGGCGGGTGGAGGGCACGCAGCGGCTTGTCGTCCCACCCTTCGCGGGCAAGGTTCGCGCCGATGGGCTGTGGCAGACGACCTGTTTCGAGCTGTTCGTGAAGCCGGCCGGCGGCGATGCCTATGCCGAGTTCAACTTTTCACCGTCGCAGGCGTGGGCGGCCTACGATTTTTCCGGCTATCGCGACGGGATGATTGAGCGCGCCGTGCCCCGTCCACCGGTCTGCACGCCACGCCGGGGACAGTCAGTGCTGATCTTCGATGTCGCGCTGCCCACCGCGGCTTTGCCCGCGCTGCCGTTCGCCTATGGGTTGACCGCGGTGATCGACGAGGAAGGTGGGCACAAGTCCTACTGGGCCATCGCGCACCGCGAGGATCGGCCAGACTTCCACCACGCATCTTGCTTCGCGGCCTCGCTTGAGGCACCGCGCTAGCCATGAAATTCGGCATCGACCGGCTGCTCGCCGACCCCGCACTCAGAAAGCCACTCGAAGGCAAGCGCGTCGCCCTGGTGGCCCATCCCGCCTCGGTGACCGAGAGTCTGGTTCATTCGCTTGATGCGCTCGTTGCTGCCGGGGTGAACACCACCTCGGCATTCGGTCCGCAGCACGGCCTAAAGGGCGACAAGCAGGACAACATGGTCGAGACCGCCGACGAGCTCGACCCGACCTACGGCATCCCGGTGTTCAGCCTCTACGGTGAGGTGCGCCGCCCAACCGCAGCCATGATGGACACGGCAGACGTCTTTCTGTTCGACCTGCAGGACCTTGGCTGCCGCATCTACACCTTCGTGACTACGTTGCTCTATCTCCTTGAAGCCACCAGTGGCACCGGCAAGGCGGTGTGGGTGCTAGACCGGCCCAATCCCGCCGGGCGCCCGGTCGAGGGCACCACTCTGCTGCCGGGTTGGGAGAGCTTCGTCGGTGCGGGGCCGATGCCAATGCGGCACGGCATGACGCTGGGCGAGATGGGCGCGTGGTTTGTCGATCACTTCAAGCTCGACGTCGACTACCGCGTGATCACGATGGAAGGGTGGGAGCCGGAAGGCACCGGCTTTGGCTGGCCCGAAAGCCGGATCTGGATCAACCCTTCGCCCAACGCGGCCAGCCTCAACATGGCGCGAGCCTATGCCGGGACGGTGATGATCGAGGGCGCGACCTTGTCTGAAGGGCGCGGCACGACGCGGCCGCTGGAAGTGCTGTTCGGTGCGCCTGATATCGATGCCAAGGCTGTCCTTGCCGAAATGCGCAGCTTCGCGCCGCAGTGGATGCAGGGCTGCGCAATCCGTGAATGCTGGTTCGAGCCGACATTCCACAAGCATGCCAAGAGCTTGTGCAGTGCGCTGATGATCCATGCCGAGGGCGCATTCTACGATCACCACGCGTTCCGTCCGTGGCGGCTGCAGGCCTTGGCGTTCAAGGCAATCCGCAGGCACTATCCGGATTACCCGATCTGGCGCGATTTTCCCTACGAGTACGTGTTCGACAAGCTGGCGATCGACGTGATCAATGGGGGCACGGCGCTGCGCGAGTGGGTGGACGACGCGGCCAGCGCTGCGGGTGATCTCGACGCCTTGGCGGGAGCCGACGAAGCGGCGTGGATCGAAGATCGGGCGCGCTTCCTGCTCTATTGATTGGTGGGGGGCGGATCAGGCGGGGGACGCCGCTGCTTTCCTCGGCGCGCTTTCGTGAATGAGGAACATCGCGAGCAGGGCCACCGCGGCGGCTGATACCATGTACCATGCGACCGCCATCGGTTCTCCGGTGACCTTCAGCAGCCAGGTGATCACCAGTTGAGTCGATCCGCCGAGGAACGTGACGGGCAGGGCATAGACCAGCGCAAAGGTGCGGGCGCGGCTTGCCTTGGGAAGGCTTTCGGCAACTGCGGCATAGACGGCCCCGCTGGGAAGGGTCGAGACGAAGGCGAGCAAGCCGTTGACGACGATGAACATCACCGGGTCATGCGCGCTGGTCAGGGTGATGTAGGCGGGAACGATGGCCAGGGTGAAGGCCAGGGTTGGCCAGATCATCAGCGGCCGCCGCCCGAACCGGTCGCTCATCCAGCCGCCGAGCAGGATTGAGAAAAACCGCGCAACATTGATCGCCAGCGTGCTGCCCAGCGAGATGCTGGCCGAATAGCCGAGCGTGTTCTGGCCATAGGTCGCCATATAGTTGAACAAATAGGTGGCGATGGTCGCGCCCGAAATCATCATCGCGCCGAGAATTACCGTGCGCCAGACCCCGGCAGGAACATGGCCGGCAGGCAAGTGGTCCGGCGCGTGGATCGTTTCTGGCAAGGACCGGCGGATCAGCAGCGAGAACGGCACGATCACCGTGCCCAGCAGCAGGGCCACTCTCCACCCCAGTCGGTCAACTGGTCCGGCGTGAGGACAAGGCTGAGGCCAAGCCCGACGAGCGATCCGGCCGAGGATGCGATGGCCTGGCTGGCGCCCTGCCAGCTGATCGACCAGCCGCGCCGGTGTTCTTGCGCGGTTTCGAGCATGTAGGTCGTGGCCGAGCCCACTTCGCCACCCAAGGCAAACCCCTGCAGCAGGCGCGCCAGCACGACGATCGCCGGTGCAGTGGCGCCGATGGTGGCATAGGACGGCGTGAGTGCGAGGACGGCGACCGAGACGCCCATCAGGGTCATGCTCAAGAGCATTGCGGGCTTGCGCCCGTGCCCGTCTGCCCATGCGCCGATCGCCCAAGCGCCAAGCGGGCGGCCGACAAAGCCGACGCCGAAAGTTGCCAGAGAGGCCATCAGGCTGACGAACGGATCTTCCGACGGGAAGAATACCTTGCCGATCTGGATGGCAAAGAAGCTGAACGTAATGAAGTCGTAGAATTCCAGCGCGTTGCCGGTTGTGGCGGCAATCACCGCGCGGCGGGCAAGCTTACGCTCTTCAACGGTATGCCCTGCCACGATCACCCCCGCCGATCGGTTCCCGCTCAAACGCTGGCAGATGCGGGGCCGGTGTCAAGGATTTCGCAGCCCCCTTCAGTGTGCCTTGGCCGGGACAAGCGCGTCCCACTTTTCCCAACTGATCGTGCGGCCGGGGTAGGCCACCTTCTTGAATGGCCAATCACGGGCAATCCATTGCATCACCCACGCCTGCAGGTCCTTGTCGAAGCCGGCATCGTACTCTGTCTTGGTTACCCACATCAGAACGGCGGCATCATAACCCGCGACCGGGCTGGGCTGCACATAGACACACCCACGCTCGCGCTTGCCATCGGGCGTGAGCACGGCGTAGGCAAACGACTTGCGCTGCGCGAAACGGGCCTGCTCGGTCTGCATATCAGTCATCGCCTCGGCGTCGGTTATCCCGGCGTGCGGCCATGAGGTGTTGCGCGTAAAAGTCTTCTGCAAATGCTCGATCGACGACATGTAAGCATCGTAGTCGATCTTCACGAGCGCGGGACCCAGCGGAACGAGCTTGAAGTCTGGCGTTTCGACCCGGAGCGGGGGCGCAACGCCTTCAGGTAGCAAGACAGTTGTCCGCGCTTCTATCGTCGTTTCTTGCGCGTTGGCACATGGCGAAAATCCAGCAGCTTCGATGAGGGCGGCCAAAACCAGCGATACCTTCTCAATGCGTGGCAAGGCTCGTCTCCATGTGGTGAATGCGCGCGATTCTCGTGCTTGATGCTCTGCGTGACGAAACTGGGAAATACGCTTTTCGCGTCAAAAGGAGCCGTGTGGAATCGTTGCGTCCGCGCAGAGAAGCGTCTGGTCCGGATGTTATGCGGATCTATCGCGGCGAAGGTTATGTCCGCGTGCTAACAGAAGTTCGAAAGTCGGCGCGGCTGGCCATCTTGTCGAGACATTTCCGAACTGGCGCAGCTGACTGTGGTGGAACAGGGATTGCTGAATGGCGCTGCGCGGTTGGGTTTTGCAAATCGTACATTATGGGACCGTGCTGACGATCTTGAGCGTTTTAGTGATCGGTGGCTTCCAGACATTGCTGAAATTGGGCGGGCATCCGCAGATTGCTCTCCTGGCTAGCAGGCTGCTCGGACTGCCGTTCGACTTCGCGATGTGTCGCAAGGTTACTTTCGTCGACGGATCGTTTTCGAAGCGTCGTTATCTGCTCGCGTACGGGGGCACTTGCGCTGTCTCCGGTATTGCGCTCGAAACCTTGGGGAGGGCTTTTGGCGACGTTCACCTCGTTGGCATGGCCTCGATTGTACTCGGACAAGGTCTGCATTTGCTTGCAATGCGCAAGGTTGTGGTGCGGGCAAGCTATCCCAGCATCGATCTTGATGCGTTCACCCCCTATCCCATCCACTGGCATGACAGCCCGGAGTGGGTGCTGTTTATCAAGGACATGATCCGGGACACCGTGCTCAGCCTTGGGCACCGGTTGGTTGAGCTTCCTCTGCTATGCAGTCTTTGGCGCGTCCTGTTCGGCCTGAAACTCGAAAGCAGCATTTCGCGCGCAGGTATGCTTTTCGTGCACATCCCAAAGGCGGCGGGGACATCGGTTTCGGCTTTGTTATATGGCCGCAATCTGCCGCACCTGCCGATGATATCGTTGCGTCGTCGGTTGCATCCGGACGTAACCGCGCTTCCAAGCTTTGCAATCGTCAGGGATCCGGTCGACAGGTTTCTGTCGGCCTACCACTTTACACTGATGGGCGGTACGGAGCTCATGCTGACCTCCCGATTTGAGCGTTGGCGCCTGGGGCGGATGATGCCGCTTGACCGTTTTCTCGACACGCTTGAGGCTTCACCGAAGCTTCTGCACACGGTCAAGCAATTCATTCCGCAAGTGGATTTCGTTCTAGACGCCAAAGGCGAGCTCGCGGTTGACCGGCTGTTTGCGATCGGTCGCGATGGACAGTTGCCGGCAAGTCTGTGGACATGGCTTGAAGTGGACGAACTGCCCCGACTCAACAGTACTCCGCAGGCCATGCCTCGCCTGTCTGCTGCGACCCGCGAAAGAATAATCAGGCTCTATCGGGCCGATGTTGAGTTGTATGAACAGGTCTTGCGTTCGGGTTCGTACCTGACTGCCGGGAGCGGATCAGATTATCGTGCAGAGGTTGCCTGACAGCTTACTGGTACGCCGACAGACTTGAAAATCCGTGCTTCTGGCAGGTGATTTCGCGCATGACCCCGTCGATTCCTTCGAGAGTGAGGGAATACATGCTGCCACCGATCACGGCGGTGATGGCCACCAACCGTGCAACCGTGCCCAAGGTCACAGCCTTGTTGGGGAGAACGTCGCAGCGGACAAAAGCCGATGGACCAGCGGGCGCCTTGGCAACTGGCACTCAATTCCTTCGCCAGACTGGTCTACGCTTTTCGAGAAAAGCATTGATCCCCTCGTCGGTGTTTTCGTCCATCATGTTTTGCGCCATGACTTCGCAGGCGAGAGCATATGCTTCGGTGCGGGAACACTCGCGTTGGGCGTTGAACAGGGCTTTGCCACGGCGGATCGCATCGGGGTTCTTGGCGAGGATCGTGCCAACCAGATCGTCCGTGGCAGCATCAAGCGCCTCGGCTGGAACGACGGTGTTGACAAGGCCCCAGTCCGAGGCGGTTCGGGCATCGATGAACTTTCCTGTCACCAGCATCTCGAACGCACGCTTGGCAGGCACGTTGCGGCTGAGTGCAACGGCGGGGGTTGAGCAGAACAAGCCGACGTTGATGCCCGAAACGGCAAAGCGCGCGCTTTCGGAGGCGACGGCGAGGTCACAGGCCCCGACCAGCTGGCAACCTGCGGCGGTCGCAACGCCATGAACCTTGGCTATGACCGGCACGGGGAGGGCAGCGATGGCCTCCATTACTTCGCTGCAGGCGGCAAACAGCGCGCGGTAGACGGCAAGATTGCGGTCAGCCTGCATCTCGGCGAGATCATGTCCGGCGCAAAATGCCTTTCCGGCACCGGACAGCACGACGACGCGCGCGTCCCCGTCTGCCGCGATGCCCGAAAGCTCGGCTAGCAGTTCGGCAAGGAGGGCTTGCGACAGGGCATTGAACTTGTCGGGGCGATTCAGCACGAGGTCGTAGCGACCCCCTGCCGTCCGCTGCGCGAGGATCGTCTTGCCCATCGTCTGCCCCTTGGAGTCAGTGCTTCTTGCGGGTGAGTTCGCGCATGGCCCCGTCGAGTCCTTCGAGAGTCAGAGGGTACATGCTGCCACCGATCAGGTCCTTGATCATCTTGGTGGATTGCGAATAGGTCCACTGCTTCTCGGGTACGGGATTGAGCCAGACCGTGGCGGGATAAGTCTGCGCCACGCGATGCATCCAGACAGCCCCCGCTTCCTCGTTGAAATGCTCGACGCTGCCGCCGGGGTGGCTGATCTCGTAGGGGCTCATTGCCGCGTCGCCAACGAATACCACTTTGTAATCGTGGCCGAACTTGTGGAGGATGTCCCAGGTCTTGGTGCGTTCCGACCAGCGGCGCTTGTTGTCCTTCCACACACCTTCATACAGGCAGTTGTGGAAATAGAAGAACTCCATGTTCTTGAATTCGGCGGTTGCCGCGCTGAACAGTTCCTCGACGAGCTTGATGAACGGGTCCATCGATCCGCCGACATCGAGGAATAGCAAGAGCTTGACCGCATTGCGCTTTTCCGGCCGCATCCGGATGTCCAGCCAGCCCTGGCGCGCCGTGCCTTCGATCGTGCCGTCGAGATCAAGCTCGTCTGCTGCCCCTTCGCGGGCGAAGCGGCGCAGGCGGCGCAAGGCGATCTTGATGTTGCGCGTGCCGAGTTCGCGAGTGTTGTCGAGGTTGGCGAATTCGCGCTTTTCCCAGACCTTTACCGCACGCTTGTGCTTGCTCTCGCCGCCGATGCGGACGCCTTCGGGGTTGTAGCCGGAATTGCCGAACGGGCTGGTGCCGCCGGTCCCGATCCACTTGTTGCCGCCCTGATGCCGCTTCTCCTGTTCTTCCAGACGCTTCTTGAGCGTCTCCATGATCTCTTCCCACGAACCGAGGGACTTGATCTTCTCCATTTCCTCTTCGGACAGGAACTTCTCGGCCACGGCCTTGAGCCAGTCCTCGGGGATATCAACCGGGCGCTGTCCGTAGTCGGTGAGCAGGCCCTTGAAGACCTTGTTGAACACCTGGTCGAAGCGGTCGAGCAGCCCTTCGTCCTTCACGAACGTCGCGCGGCTCAAATAATAGAAGGCCTCCGGCGTCTGCTCGATCACGTCCTTGTCGAGCGCTTCGAGCAGGACGAGGTGCTCCTTGAAGCTCGCCTGGATGCCTGCGGCACGCAACTCGTCGACGAAATTGAAAAACACGGGCCGCAGCTCCTCTGACTTAACCGAGTGATTAAGCGCTGTGGCAGCGATCGGCAAGGGCTGTTGCACGATAAGCGGTTGAGCGGAAGCGGCAAACGGGTAAGCCATGAAGAAACATGCTTAAGGGCAGTTTACCATGAGTCGCGTCACGAGTACGCTTGCTATCCTTTTGCTTCTGCTGGGTGTGGCAGGTCTGGGCCTGACGTTGCTCGGCCGGGAGGCGCGGGCGGATGCGCAGGAGGCGGTGATCCAGCAGATCGCGCCACCGGCCATCTTCCAGCCAATTGTGCAGCCTATCCGTCCACAATCGCCTCCGCCGGTGCCGGACGTACTGCAATCGGGCGTGCTTGTCGTGGTAAGCAAGACGTCGCAGCGGATGCACGTGTTCAAGAACGGCGAACATTGGGGTTCCTCGCCGGTCTCCACCGGCAAGCGCGGGCATTCGACGCCGGCGGGGGTTTTCCCGATTCTGCAGAAGCGGGTGTTTCACCGCTCCAACATCTACAGCAACGCGCCGATGCCCTACATGCAGCGGCTGACCTGGCGCGGCATTGCGATCCATGCCGGCCATGTCCCGGGCTATCCGGCCTCGCACGGCTGCATTCGCTTGCCGCGCAGCTTTGCCAAGGCGCTGTTCGACTTGACGCGGGCAGACCGGACGACGGTGGTGGTCACGAACGCGCCCCTTCGATCGGAGGAGGGAGCGGTGGCGCTGGCGCTCAATTCGCAAGCTCCGGCGGGACAGCCCGCAGCAGTCCCGAGCGTAGTGATGGCTGCAGCAGCACCGGTCCAGACGATCCAGCTCGCCGCAGCGCTAAGCCCTGCCGAGGCAGATGCGCATTGGCAGGGGGCGGTCGCGATGTACCCGCAACTGGCGAGCTTCCAGAAGGCTGTGCTCCCGGCAGTGGTCGGACAGCGTCGTTATTGGCGGTTGCGAGCCAGTGCTCCCGGCGCGCATGCGGTGTGCGGGTTGCTGAAGCGTGCGGGGCAGGACTGCTTCAACGTGATCTGACTTGAGCAGTTGTTGGCCTTGAACTGCCCTAAGACCATGCCAACCCCGTGGAAAGCGTTGATGCCTTAACCGACGGGCGGCGGGACAGGGGGCTGTTGCGGCCAGCTTTCGAGCGAAGGGTCAAGCATGGCCCAGGGCGGCGCATCCTCGGTCCAGATGATCGCTTCGGGACGCAGGCCGTGGCCCGCGTCAAGGGCACCAAGGCGCACCGTCTTGAGGTGGAGGCGCGCCGAGCTTTGTGCAAGGATCTGCGTGCCGCAGGCGGGGCAGAAGTGAAACGTCAGGGTATTGCCACTGGCTGCCTTCCATTCGCAATGGGCGAGCGTTCCAGTGATGCTGACGTTTTCCGCCTTGAAAATTGCGTTGTTGGTCGGGCCTCCGGCGGCAATCTGCTGGCACTGGCGGCACCAGCATTGGCGCGTCGCAATGGGTTCCCCGGCGATCTTGAGGAAGACGCAACCGCAAGCACATTGACCGGAATAGGGCATGGAGGTGTGCTTCCTTCTGGTTTTTCGCGATTGGGTATTGTTAGTGTTACATACAATTGTCTATGGTGCTTCCACTTGGAGAGGATAACGCCATGACACTCAAGCTCTACAGTTTTGGACCGGCTGCCAACTCGATGAAACCGCTGCTGACGGTGTTCGAAAAGGGTCTCGATGTCGAGAAGCATAGGCTCGATCCCGCCAAGTTCGAGCATCACACTGACTGGTTCAAGGCCATCAATCCGCGTGGTCAGGTTCCAGCGCTGGTGGATGGCGACAAGGTCGTCACGGAATCGACGGTCATCTGTGAATACCTCGAGGACGAATATCCGACCGAGGTGACACTGCGTCCGGCGGACAGCTTTGGTCGCGCGCAGATGCGGATCTGGACGAAGTGGGTAGACGAATACTTCTGCTGGTGCGTCTCGACCATTGGCTGGCACCGCTATGTCGGCAACATGGTCAAGGGCCTCAGCGACGCCGAGTTCGAGGAGAAGGTGAAGGCGATCCCGGTGGTCGAGCAACAGGTGAAGTGGCGGCGTGCCCGCGAAGGCTTCCCGCAGGACCTGCTCGACGAGGAAATGCGCAAGATCGGCTACTCAGTGCGAAAGCTGGACGACCATCTGGCCAATCACGAATGGCTGGTGCCGGGGCAATATACCCTCGCCGACATCTGCAATTTCGCCATCGCCAACGGCATGCCTTTTGGCTTCAAGGAATTGGTCAACAAGGAGGATACGCCTCATCTCGTGCGCTGGATCGACCAGATAAACGAGCGGCCGGCAGTAAAGGCGATGTTTGCGCAGGTGGAACTGGAGAAGCTGGGCCCGCGGGAGTGAAAGGCCCTGCCATCTGCAAGGTCTGCACGCTCAACTGACCGGCGGCGGACCTTTCGGGTGACGCGGGAGATCTTCAGGAATTGGCGCCCAACTCGGTGCGCTGTCGGCCCAGATGATTGCTGTCGGCGGCGCGAGTTCGGGGTCGTCGAGCGTGCCGGCACGGATGCGCATCGGCAGGCCGGTCGGCGAAACAGTGCGACTGTAGATTTGCGCGCCACAGGCCTTGCAAAAGCCGCGTTCCACAGTGTTGCCGCTGTCGGCAATCATGGAGAACGATTCGAGTTCGCCTTCGATCGCCACGGCGGCTTCCGGAAACAGCACGTTAACCGTAGCCGATCCGCTGGCGATCCGTTGGCAATCGCGGCACCAGCACATGCGCGCGCCCTGTGGTTCGGCGGAGATCGCATAGCGCACTGCGCCGCAGAGGCATCCGCCGACGTGGGGCATGTCAATCTTCCTCAGTTGCCCGGACGACGGGCCATGAAGGCCAGGCGCTCGAACAGCATGATGTCCTGCTCGTTCTTGAGCAGGGCGCCGTGCAGTGGCGGAATGGCCTTGGTCGGGTCGCGGTTCTGGAGGACGTCCAGCGGCATGTCCTCGTTCAGCAGAAGCTTCAGCCAGTCGAGCAGTTCGGATGTGCTGGGCTTCTTCTTGAGGCCAGGCACTTCGCGGATTTCGTAGAACACTTCCATCGCCTTGCTCACCAGCGTCTTCTGGATGCCGGGGAAGTGGACGTCGATGATCGCCTGCATCGTGTCGCGATCGGGGAACTTGATGTAATGGAAGAAACAACGGCGCAGGAAGGCGTCGGGGAGTTCCTTCTCGTTGTTCGACGTGATTACGACGATCGGGCGTTCCCGGGCTTCGATGCGCTCTTGCGTCTCGTATACGTCGAAGCTCATGCGATCGAGCTCCTGCAGAAGGTCGTTCGGGAATTCGATGTCGGCCTTGTCGATCTCGTCGATCAGCAGCACGGGCAGGGTCGGGCTGGTGAAGGCCTCCCACAATTTGCCCTTCTTGATGTAGTTGCGGATGTCGTGGACACGCTCATCGCCGAGCTGCCCGTCGCGTAGGCGGGCGACGGCGTCGTACTCGTAAAGGCCTTGCTGCGCCTTGGTCGTGGATTTCACGTTCCATTCGATGAGCGGCGCGTTCACTGCCTTGGCGATTTCATGCGCAAGCACGGTCTTGCCGGTGCCGGGCTCTCCCTTTACCAGAAGCGGACGGCGCAGCAGGACGGCTGCGTTGACGGCGACCTTGAGATCTTCGGTAGCGACGTAATTGCTGGTGCCTTCAAAGCGCATCGGCGGTTCCTGTGTGCTTAATCGTTCGGTTAAGCGATAAGGCTGTGGTGCGTTCGGCGCAAGGGGGTTGCTGAACTGACGCCTGCGTCACTTATCCCATGAATACTTGACGCGTATGTCAGTATCACGAGCCTTTGATGACGCGCTAGTCAGGTTGGCGGACAGTAGTTGACGCGGCGGTCAGGTATGTGGCGTGTCAAATTGTCGCTACTGCGTGGGCAATAATCTCGGCGATTGAAGTGCCAGTGGCCCCGGTGTAGCGAGGCGGGAATGGTCGCATCCCGCAATGTCATGGCGAAGCAAGGCTATCAGGCATCGCCGCGGGAGCGGGCCGGAGCGATGGCGTTTGCCGCCGTCACGACCTTGCTGGTGTTTTTGATCATGTGGCGCATGGGTGCCGTAACCGGCTTTGGCGATGGCAAGGGCACTCGTCTGACCGCGATCGACCTTTTCGCTGAAGGTCAGGACAAAAAAGAGGCACAGAAGCAGGACCAGAAACAGCAGAAACAGGCGCAATCGGCCGAGGCCGCAGCGAGCCAGCCGGTCACCGCGCCGCCTCCCGTGCCGGTGCCTGGCAAGGTCGAATGGCCGGAAGGATTCATCGAGCTTTCGCGCAACGACTATCGCTCGACCGACATAGGCAACATGAAGCGGGCGGAATCCGGTGGCGGGCAGCAGGCGAGTGCGGGAAGTCCTGGAGATTCGGCCAGCGTCGGGCAAGGTCCGGGCGGCGTGCGGCTCTACGCCGCGCAATGGTATCGCGAACCCACCGATGCCGAAATTGGCCCCTATCTGCCACAGCGCAGGATGCAGGGCGATTGGGCAATGATCGCGTGCAAGACCATCGAGAAGTACCACGTCGAAGATTGCCAGGAGCTCGGCGAAAGTCCACCGGGATCAGGCCTGGCGCGCGCCATCCGGCAGGCCAGCTGGCAGTTTCTGGTACGGCCACCGCGCGTGAACGGAAAGCCGCAGATCGGAGAATGGGTGCGGATACGCTTTGATTTCAGGGCGAAGAAGAGTGACACAGTTGTCGAAGCGGCAGGCTGAGCTTGGGAGGCAATGGTCTGCCGCAAAGCCATTTTTCGGGGAGGGACGCATGATCATTGTCACCGGCAGCGCAGTTGTTCTGCCCGATCGGCTTGATGAGGCGCTTGCGGTTGGGATTGCGCATTCGGTCAGGTCACGGAGTGAGCCCGGCTGCCTGGATCACAACTGCCATGTGGATGCTGAGGACGAGAACCGGATCGTCTTCGTTGAATACTGGGCTGACATGGCGGCGCTCCAGGCGCATTTCGCCGTGCCGGAATCAAGTGCCTTCGTGCGCCAGATGACAGCTCTTGCGGTCGCACCACCGAAGATCCAGCTGTTCCAGGCTCAAGAAACACCGATGGGCTGACGCCTCAGGCGTCAATCAATTCCGGATCGATCTCGCTCGCGCGGTTCTGGATGAACATGAAGCGCTGGGCGGGATCGCGGCCCATCAGGCGGTCGACGAGTTCCTTCACTGCCGCGCGGCCTTCGTATTCTGGGGGCAGCGTTATGCGGATCAGGCTGCGGGTGGCGGGCGCCATGGTGGTTTCGCGCAGCTGCTGCGGATTCATTTCGCCGAGGCCCTTGAAGCGGCCGACTTCAACCTTCTTGCCCTTGAACTTGGTGGCTTCCAGCTCGGCACGGTGGGCGTCGTCCTTGGCGTAGGCCGAGGTGCTGCCGCTGGTCAGCCGGTAAAGCGGAGGCTGGGCGAGGTAGAGGTGGCCGCGGCGGACGAGCTCGGGCATTTCCTGGAAGAAGAACGTCATCAGCAACGTGGCGATATGCGCACCGTCGACGTCGGCATCGGTCATGATGATCACGCGGTCATAACGCAGCGCATCGGGATTGCAGTCCTTGCGCATGCCGCAGCCCAGCGCAAGGGCGAGGTCGGCGATTTCCTGATTGGCGCGAATCTTGTCAGCCGTGGCGCTGGCGACGTTGAGGATCTTGCCGCGGATCGGCAGGATCGCCTGCGTCTTTCGATCGCGCGCCTGCTTGGCGCTGCCGCCTGCCGAATCACCCTCGACGATGAACAGTTCGGTCTCGCCTTCACCTTCGCCCGAGCAATCGGTGAGCTTGCCGGGAAGGCGCAACTTGCGGGCGTTGGTGGCGGTCTTGCGCTTCACTTCGCGCTCCGCCTTGCGGCGCAGGCGTTCGTCCATGCGCTCCATCACCGCGCCGAGCAGGGCCTTGCCGCGCTCCATATTGTCGGTGAGGAAATGGTCGAAATGGTCGCGCACGGCGGCCTCGACCATGCGCGCGGCCTCGGGGCTGGTGAGGCGGTCCTTGGTCTGGCTCTGGAACTGGGGATCGCGGATAAAGACCGAGAGCATGATCTCGCTACCGGTGATCATGTCCTCGGGCGCGATGTCCTTGGCCTTTTTCTGGCCGATAAGCTCGGCAAAGGCGCGGATGCCCTTGGTCAGCGCGGCGCGCAGGCCCTGTTCGTGGGTGCCGCCATCGGGCGTGGGGATGGTGTTGCAGTACCAGCTGTATGAACCGTCAGACCACAGGGGCCAGGCGATGGCCCATTCGACGCGGCCATTCTCTTCCCCGTTGGGGCCGAGCGGGAAGTCCTGTCGCCCGGCGAAAGGCACCGAGGTGACGCATTCACGGCCAGAGACCTGTTCGGCGAGGTGATCGGCAAGGCCGCCGGGGAACTGGAACACCGCTTCGGCCGGCACGTCCTCGCTGGCGAGTGACGGGGCGCACTTCCAGCGGATCTCTACACCTGCGAACAGGTAGGCCTTGGATCGGACCAGCCGGAACAGGCGGGCTGGCTTGAACTTCGCGTCCTCACCAAAGATTTCAAGATCCGGGATGAAGGTAACCTGCGTGCCGCGCCGGTTGGGGGCATTGCCGATCTTCATCAGCTTGGTTGTCGGGTTTCCGCGCGAGAACTCCTGCGCGTAAAGCTCCTTGTTGCGCGCGACTTCGATGCGGGTGAGCGAGGACAGCGCGTTGACCACCGAGACGCCGACACCGTGCAAACCGCCGCTGGTGGCATAGGCCTTGCCGGAGAACTTCCCGCCTGAGTGCAGCGTGGTGAGGATCACCTCGAGCGCGGACTTCCCGGGATACTTGGGATGCTCGTCCACTGGGATGCCGCGACCATTGTCCGAAATGGTCAGGCGGTTGCCTTCCTCCAGCTGCACTTCGATGCGGTTGGCGTGGCCGGCGACCGCCTCGTCCATCGCATTGTCGAGCACTTCGGCAGCGAGGTGGTGCAGCGCACGCTCGTCCGTGCCGCCGATGTACATGCCGGGGCGGCGGCGGACCGGTTCAAGGCCCTCGAGAACTTCGATGGCGGAGCCGTCATAAGCCTCGGCTGCGCTGGTGGCGGGGAGCTTGTCGAAAAGGTCGTCGGACATGCGAACGGGTATAGAACACGCGCTTGCCTGCGCAAGCGGGGATGGCGCCTTATCCGGCGAAATCCCCCGCTTTCAGGCGTTCAGAACTTGGGCGGCGCGGGTGATACGGTGGCGAAGGTGCCAGCGCCGACCTCGCGCACTTCCATTGCCCGCTCAGCCATGCCGCTTGCGGTGAAGCGGAACACACCGTCGAGCCCGATGAAGCCCTGCGGGTCATAAAGCTTTGTGGTAGGGAAGGTCGTGCCCGGCTTCCATGTCCGCGCGATGTTGAGCGTCAGCAACACACTATCGTAGCCCAGGGTCGCGAGGCGCGATGGCGTTGCGCCAAACCGCGTGGCATAGCTCTTTTCAAATTGGCCGAAGCGCTGGTCGGAAACGGCAGCGAACCAAGCGCCGCGCATGGCGGCCGATTTTGCGATTGCGCCTTCACCGCTCCACAATTCGGTGCCCAGAAGCTTGACGCCTTTTCCGGCGAGCGGACCTGCCTGAAGCGCGATGCGGCTACCATCCGCGATCAGCAGAGCATCGAAACGCCCCTTGTCCTTTGCCCGACGTACGGCGCTGGCAACGGATGTATTGCCGCGATCATAGGTCTCGATGGCGGTGACGGTGACGCCGTTGGCCCGCGCTGCTTCGGTCAACCCTGCGGTGGCCCGCTGCCCGTAATCACCGGTCGGGATGATTGCGGCAACGGATTTGACACCACGCGACTTGGCGAAACCGAGAACGCGGGTGATCGATTGGCCGGGAGCCTGCCCCATGACGAAGACATCGCGCGAGGCGACGGCACTGTCGTTCGAATAGGTAATCATCGGGACTTTGGCCGGGCGTGCGACATTGGAGACCAGCACGACATCATCGGACAGCAGGGGGCCGAGGATCAGCTTGTTGCCATCGGCGATGGCGCGGGCCGCCGCGCTGCCAGCGCCGGTTGCAGTGTCATATGTCGTGATACGCAGGTTCGCCGCGCTTGTATCGAGCACGGCCATCGTTGCGGCATTGGCTATTGATTGACCGACGGATGCATTGGGCCCTGTCATTGGCACCAGCAATGCGACGCGGTGGCGACCGGCATCGGTAGGCAGGACGTTTGCGTCAGGCGCTTTTTCAGTCGGCTCGGCAATCGGGCCGGTGCCCTTGGGGATGACAGTGCAACCTGCCAGCAGGGCCAGCGTGCCGGTGACAAGCCATCTGCGGGAGCGGCGCAAGCCAGTTTCGCGCCAGTCGCCCGATTGTCCCTCGATCATTCCCTGCACACCCTCTTGTCGCTCTGTCATCGCCGGTCCATGGAAATGCCATGGATACGTCGCCTCTTGCACCCGGTCTCTATATTGTTGCCACGCCTATTGGCAATCTTGGTGACATGACCCGTCGCGCCACAGACACGCTTGGGCGCTGTGATCTGGTCGCCTGCGAAGATACGCGGGTGACAGGGAAATTGTTGAATCTGCTTGGCCTTCACAAGCCGATGCGGCGCTATGACGATCATGCCAGCGATGGTGCAAGGGAAGCGCTGCTGGCGGAAATGGCAATCAAGGCGGTTGCACTGGTGTCGGACGCAGGAACGCCATTGATTTCCGATCCGGGATACAAGCTGGTGCGAGAAGCGCGGGCGCGTGGTGTCACTGTAACCTCGCTGCCGGGCGCGAGCGCGGTCGTGACGGCATTGTCGATGGCGGGGCTGCCTACGGATCGGTTCCTGTTTGCGGGGTTCCTGCCGAACAAGGAGAAGGCGCGCGGCGATGTCCTGACCGAACTTTCCGGCGTCCCGGCTACGCTGGCGTTCTATGAGACGGGGCCGCGCCTCGTCGCTTCGCTTGAAGCCATCGCCGAGCGCTTGCCACGGCGCGAAGTTGCCGTTGCACGAGAGCTGACCAAGCTGCACGAGGAATGCCGGACCGGCTCTGCGGCGGAACTTGCGACGTATTATTCGGCACAGCCGCCGAAGGGTGAGATCGTGCTGCTCATTGCTCCGCCCGGTGAATCCGAGGCGCCCGATGATGATGTCATCGACGCAGAGCTGCGTGCAGCGCTCACCGAGATGTCGACATCGCAGGCGGCGGGCAAAGTGGCCAAGGCGCACGGGCTGGACCGCAAGGCGCTTTACGCACGGGCCATGGCACTGAAGCAATGAAACGGGCCGAGGCCGAGCAGCGGGGGCGACGGGCGGAAGTGCTGGCGGCGTGGTGGCTGCGACTTCTCGGCTGGCGCATCCTGGCGCAGCGGGTGAAGCTCAAGGCAGGCGAGGTGGATCTGATCGCGCGAAAAGGGCGGACGGTTGCGTTCATCGAAGTGAAGTGGCGCAAGGACGCCTGGCAACTCGGCGCGTCGATTGATGCTCACCGCTTGCGCCGTGTGGCACGGGCTGCGGAGGTGCTCGCCGCAAAGTATGCCGGGCCGGGGGACGAACTTCGGATTGACGTGATCCTGATGGCCCCGGGAAAGTGGCCGCGCCGGATTGCCAACGCCTGGCAACCCGGCGCCTGACCGACGCTTAGTGGGCGGGCTTGTGCTCTTCCTTGTGCTCGCCGTCCTTGTGCTCGTCGTGATGCTCGTCTTTTTTGTCTTTCTTGTGATCGTCATGCGGGGCCGAGGTCGGGTGCGGATCGGGGTTGGCGATGCCTTGCGACGACCAGCCGAGAACGGCGATTCCAGCAACGGCGACAGCGAACAGTTTGCGCATCAATGGCTCCTGAGTGGTGAGGCGCCCGGTTGGCGCGCAGTGAAAATGGTCGCGCAGCCGATAAAGTGGCTTTAAGGCGCTGGTGAGAGAAACCCCTGAGGATCGGTGCAAGCATGACACTCCGCGTCGCGGTTCAGATGGACCCGCTCCACTCCATTAATATTGCTGGAGATTCCAGCTTTGCACTGATGCTTTCGGCGCAGGAGCGCGGGCACGAGGTTTACCATTACGACGTTGGCTCACTGACGCTGGACGAAGATGACCGGCTGATTGCCCATGCCCGCCCGGTCACGGTGCAGCGCGTGGAAGGCGACCACTACAAGACCGGCGACCTGCGCCGGCTCGATCTTGGGCGCGATATCGATGTGGTCCTCATGCGGCAGGACCCGCCGTTCCATATGGGTTACATCACGGCGACGCATCTGCTTGAGCGGATCGAGGGCGAGACGCTGGTCGTCAACAACCCCCGGAGCGTTCGAAATGCGCCTGAAAAGGTCATGGTGCTGGACTACCGACGCTTCATGCCGCCGACCATCGTGACCCGCTCGGTCGAGGAAGTGCGGCTGTTCCAGAAGAAGCACGGCGCGATCGTCGTGAAGCCGATCCACGGCAATGGCGGCAAGGCGATCTTTCGCGTCGGACCTGAAGGGGAAAACCTCGGCGCGCTGTTCGAGGTGTTCAACCAGACCTGGCCCGAACCGCACATGGTGCAGGCATTCCTTCCCGAAGTTGCCAAGGGCGACAAGCGCATCGTCCTGGTCGATGGCGAGATTGCCGGCGCGATCAACCGCAAGCCGGGTGAGGGTGAGTTCCGCTCGAACCTTGCTGTCGGCGGCTATGCCGAAAAGACCGAACTGACGCCCGAAGAGCAGGAGATCTGCGCCGCACTCGGGCCGGAACTGAAGCGTCTCGGCCTGATATTCGTCGGCATCGATGTGATCGGCGGCAAGTACCTGACCGAGATCAACGTCACATCGCCGACCGGTATCGTCGCAATCGACAAGTTCAATGGCACCGATACGCCGGGAATGATCTGGGACGCGATCGAGGCGCGGCTCTAATCGCAAGGCATAGCGCTCCGGTGCAGGAGCTTTTGACCGCTTGCAGGCGTTACCCTTTTCATGAATGACTGGATCGTCCACCTGATCGAAGGCGGCGGCTATTGGGGCATCGCGTTCCTGATGGTCATTGAAAACGTGTTTCCGCCGATACCGTCCGAAGTGATTATGGGCTTGGGCGGCATTGCTGTTGCGCGGGGGCGGATGGAGTTCTGGCCGCTGATGCTGGCAGGAACGGTCGGCTCTACGTTGGGCAATTACTGCTGGTACCTGCTTGGCCGATCGCTTGGCTATCAAAGGTTACAACCGTTCGTGAACCGGTTCGGGCGATGGCTTACCGTGGAGTGGGAGGATGTCGAGGCGATTGTCCGGTTCTTCCGGCGCCATGGCCAGTGGGTCGTGTTTGCTGTCCGGTTTGCGCCGTTCATGCGAACGATGATCTCCTTGCCAGCGGGCCTCACGCGCATGGGGCATAGCCGTTTCCTGCTGTTCACTTTCGCAGGCGCGGCGATCTGGAACGCAATCCTCAGCGGTGCGGGCTATTACCTCGGCCGCAATTTTGGCGAGATCGAGAAGTACACCGGCCCGATTGCCACGGCGACACTGGTTATCGTGGCAATAGCCTATGTGTGGCGCGTGCTGACCTGGAGGCCACGTGGGGGTTGACTAACCGCGGCGAGGCGGCTTTGCCTTGCCCTCCGCTTCGTGCGGTCTGTGCTGTCAATCTATCAAACCAAGGTATTCCAATGGCTGTAAAAGCGATGTGCATTGTCACCAGAAGCGAGGAAGGGCGCGGTGCCTATGCCGTGCGCATGGACAACGACGAGAACGTCTATTTCCCGCTCAGCGTGACCGAAGCGCTCGAACTCGAAGAGTTCGACGAGGTGGAGGCGATACTGGTGAAGAACGATCGGCCCGAGCCGGCCTGGCGGGCTATTCGCGCGCGATTGCCGGTCGTTGACTGAGCAGAACTGAAAAGCCCCCGCACTGCGGGGGCTTTTTTTTGTGCCGATGGTGGCTCAGGCGTCCTTCGCCAGCCACTCTTCCAGCCATTTGATGGTATAGTCGCCAGAAAGGAAATCCGGCTCGTTCAAAAGACGCTGGTGCAGCGGGATCGAGGTCTTTGGGCCTTCGATGACCATTTCCTCGAGCGCCCGCTTGAGGCGCATGATGCAACCCTCACGGGTGCGGCCGTAGACGATCAGCTTGGCGATCATCGAGTCATAGTACGGCGGGATCTTGTACCCGGCATAGAGCCCGGAATCGACGCGAACGTGCATGCCGCCTGCCGCGTGATAGCTCTTCACTAAGCCGGGCGAGGGCGCGAACGTGAACGGGTCTTCCGCATTGATGCGGCACTCGATCGCGTGGCCCTTGAACTCGATCTCGTCCTGGCTGACCGACAGCGGCTTGCCATCGGCAATGCGGATCTGCTCGCGCACCAGATCGACGCCGGTGATCGCTTCGGTAACCGGGTGCTCCACCTGCAGGCGGGTGTTCATCTCGATGAAGTAGAACTCGCCGTTTTCCCAGAGGAACTCGATCGTGCCAGCGCCGCGATAGCCCATGTCGGCCATCGCCTTGGCAACGATGCCGCCCATGCGGTTGCGCTCTTCGGCCGAAATGACCGGCGAGGGCGCTTCTTCCAGCACCTTCTGGTGGCGGCGCTGCAGCGAGCAGTCACGCTCACCAAGGTGGATCGCGTTGCCATTGCCATCACCGAAGATCTGGAATTCGATGTGGCGCGGATTGCCGAGGTATTTCTCGATATAGACCGTGGCATCGCCAAACGCGGCCTTGGCCTCGCTACCGGCCTGCTGAATCAGCGTTTCGAGCTGCTCCGGACTGTTGCAGACCTTCATGCCGCGACCGCCACCGCCCGAAGCGGCCTTGATGATCACCGGATAGCCGGCCTTCTCGGCAATCGCCCTGGCTTCTTCGAGATCCGAAACCGCGCCGTCCGAGCCGGGCACGAGCGGCAGGCCGAGCGCGCCAGCAGTGCGCTTGGCCTCGATCTTGTCACCCATCGTGCGGATGTGCTCAGGCTTGGGGCCGATCCAGGTGATGTCGTGCGCTTCGACGATCTCGGCGAACTTGGCATTTTCCGATAGGAAGCCGTAGCCCGGGTGGATCGCGTCCGCGTGGGTGATTTCGGCTGCCGAAATGATCGCCGCGACGTTAAGGTAGCTGTCCTTGGCCGCGGGCGGACCGATGCACACCGCGTGGTCTGCCAGGCGAACGTGCATCGCGTCGGCATCGGCGGTGGAGTGCACCGCCACCGTCTCTATGCCCATTTCGTGCGCGGCGCGGTGGATGCGCAGCGCGATTTCGCCGCGGTTGGCGATAAGCAGGCGCTTGATGGCCATCAGCGGACCTTTACGCGATCACGACCAGCGGCTGGTCGAACTCGACCGGCTGCGCGTTCTCGACCAGGATCGCCTTGACCACGCCAGCGGCAGGGGCAGTGATCGGGTTCATAACCTTCATCGCCTCGATGATCAGCAGGGTGTCGCCTGCCTTCACAGTCTGGCCAACCGAGGCGAAGTTCGGTGCGCCCGGTTCGGCGGCGAGGTAGCAGGTGCCGACCATGGGCGACTTCACGGCGTTGGCATGGTCGTCTGCCGGAGCCGCGGCGGGCGCAGTGGGTGCCGCTGCCGCAGCAGGGGCAGCCACCGGAGCCGGAGCCGCAACCGCAACCTGAGCGACAGGCGCAGCTGTCAGCTGACGGGCGACGCGGATCTTGCGCTCGCCATCCTCGACTTCGATTTCAGAAAGTCCGGTTTCGGCAAGAAGCTCTGCCAGTTCGCGCACAAGCTTGCCGTCGATCGCCATGTTTTCGGCCTTGTCGCCGCGTTCGTGACCCATTTGAATTTCCTCGCGGGGTAAGAATTCTGACCGCGCGCCATGCCCCCAAGACGATGGACTGGCAAGTGGCAGCGATCAGTGAAAGTGGAAAAACGCCCGTTTCAAAGGCGCGAAACGGCATCCAATGCTGCAAGGTAGCTGTTTGCGCCGAAGCCGCAGACAGTCCCAAGCGCTGCCATGCCGACATAGGAATGGTGGCGGAATGCCTCGCGCCTGTGCGGGTTGGACAAGTGAACCTCGATTACCGGCACCTTGATCGACTTGATCGCATCATGGATCGCCACGGAGGTATGGGTATAGGCGCCGGCATTGAGCAGCACAGCCTTTACGCCTTCGGCCTGGGCCTCGTGCAGCCAGTCAATCAGGTGGCCTTCATGGTTCGACTGGCGCATGTCGATCTCGAGGCCGAGCTCACGACCACGGTCTTCCAGCATGCCGGCAATGTCATCCAGCGTCTGCGAACCGTAGATTTCCGGCTCGCGCAGGCCGAGCAGGTTGAGGTTGGGGCCGTTGAGCACGTAAACGGTTGTGCCTTGGCCGGAAGCTTGTGTCATCAGATCCCCCGATCGCGAATGCCTGCCGTGATAGACGTTGCAGGCAAAGTCGCAAGGGCCAGAGGGGGATGCCCTTTAAAAGCCGGGAGCGATCGGTGGTCCGGCAGGTGCCTCGATGGTGTTTTCGTATATCGCGCTGTCAGCCGAGCCATCGGTGACTTCATCCGACGATGAGGGGTCGCCGAAGCTGTCGGTCGTCCCGCTCTCGACAACCGGGGCGGGATTGTTCGTCGCCGCCATGCTCAAGGCTTGCCGCGAGCGCTTTTCGGCCGCGTCTGCCTTGGCTTCGAGCGCTGCCAACCGTGCCTCAAGCTTTTCGTTGTCAGATGATCCGCATCCGCCAAGCGCAAGGATCAAGCCGAGCGGCGCGAGGCCGGCCACAAGCGGCGAGAGCCTGCCTGCGGCCAGCGATTGCGATGATAAGCGGTCCAACCTCGATCTCATGCCTGCTTTCATATCAGGCGGAGGTTACCAGAAACTAACCAAGGTGTTGCGCATTCAGCGGTCGGTTCCCCGGGCCTTTCCCCACTGCCGCGCAGCAGTATAGCCAAGGTAGCCGGTGCCGAACAAAGCGTAGAGCGGTTCGGGCAGTCCCTTGAGATAGGCGCTCGTCGCAGTCATGATCGCCTGTGCAGCTACTGGATTGAATCCGGCCAGCAGGCCCATGGGCAGGGCCCACAGGATCACCGCATACATCACATAGAGAAAGCCGGGGCGCGCTCTCCGAGTCCAGGGATCGTTAGCACTGGATTCTGCGAGAATCGCCGAAATGCGGGTCTTCAGCGGCTTGAATTCTCGTGCGCTCTCAAGGCGAAGCAGTTCGAGCTTTGCCTGATCGCGCAGGCCGGCATCGGGGATGATCTTGTCGATGATTGCGGAGACCGATGAAATCAGGGCTTCGGAGTTTGCCATGCTTGCGTCCTTCCGAGTTATGGGACGCAGGGACATATAACCACAAGGCGCGGTGTAGGAAAATGAACACAGCAAAAAGGCCCGCGAGCGCAAAGTGCTTCGCGGGCCTTTTGAATTGGTCGGGACGAGAGGATTCGAACCTCCGACCCCCACACCCCAGTGTGATGCGCTACCAGGCTGCGCTACGTCCCGACCGGAAGCGCGCCTATAGGCAGCACTTTTCAGGATGGCAAGCGCGAGATTGGCGAAAGGTTCGGGGGACCGGCTGCGGCGTGCCGAGGCGCTCTGCCAGCGCCTCAGATTGCCTTGCGCAATTCAAACTGCTAACCGCGCCGCTTGTCCATGCCGGAGCAACGAAAAGCGGGTAAACCGCAGTCGCTCCGGTTGTAATCCCTGCCTTGCGATCCCAGAAACGGACCCATGATGTTGAGCACTCTTTCCGCCGCCGCCGCCAATGCCGGTCAGCCGCCTGCCTGGATGACCTTCATGCCGCTGGTGGCGATGGGCTTCATCTTCTGGTTCCTGATCCTGCGCCCGCAGATGCGCCAGCAGAAGGAGCACAAGGCCAAGATTGCCGCGATGAAGAAGGGCGACATGGTCGTTACTGCCGGTGGGCTGATCGGCAAGGTCATCAAGCTCGATGATCATTACGTGGAACTCGAACTCGGCCCGAACGTCCGCGTCAAGGCCGTGCGCGCCACCATCGGCGACATCGTGCCGCCTGTCGGCTCCTCGCCTGCGAACGACTGATCTCACTTTCCTGAAGGCTGAACGCCCATGCTCGAATTTCCGCGCTGGAAGGTGATCTGGCTTTGGCTGATAACGCTGGTTTGCGTTGCTGCCGCGATCCCGTCGCTTACTGCTACCATGGGCCTGAATTGGCCGACGTCGCTCCCCGAACCCAAGGTCAACCTCGGGCTCGACCTTGCGGGTGGCAGCCATATCCTGCTCGAAGCCGATCCTGCCCAGGTGCGCCAGCAGCGCATCGAAGGCATGGAGGAATCTGTCCGCAACAAGCTGAAGCAGGATGGAAAAGACATTCGCATCAGCGACATTTCAAACCGCGATGGCGCGCTGACGTTCGTTGTTGCCGATGCCTCGCAGGTCGATGCGGTGCGCGAAGCGGTCTTGCCACTGACCAACGGCGCCGGGCTTACCGGCCAGCGCGATTGGGACATCAACGTCGTCGATGGCAACCGCTTCGTCTTGAAGCCGACTGATGCCGGTGTCCAGCAGGCCGTTACGCAGGCGATGGACACAGCCGTCGAAGTCGTGCGCAAGCGTATCGACGCCCTCGGCACCAAGGAGCCGACGATCATCCGCTCCGGCCCGACGCGCATCGTCGTGCAGGTCCCCGGCCTGCAGGACCCGCAGGCGCTCAAGAACCTGCTGGGGCAGACCGCCAAGCTCGAGTTCAAACTAGTAGACACTTCGGCGCTGCCTTCGGACGTGGCGCAAGGCATCGCGCCTCCGGGCAGTGAGATCGTGCCTTTTGTAAGCCCCGCAGAGGGGGCGGCGTACCATCGATCGCTGTAAAGCGCCTAGGTGGCATCCGCGGCGATCAGCTGACCAACGCGCAGCAGACAAACAACCAGCAGACCAACGAGCCCGTCGTCAACATCACCTTCAACACTGATGGTGGCGCAAAGTTCGCGAAGCTGACCACGCAGAACGTCGGAAAGCAGTTTGCCATCATCCTCGACGGCAAGGTCCTTTCCGCGCCGACGATCAATGAACCGATCCTCGGGGCAGCGCGATTATCTCGGGCCGCTTCACCACCGAAAGCGCCAACGCATTGGCGATCTCGCTGCGTTCAGGCGCGCTGCCGGTGGATCTGAAGGTTGTGGAAGAGCGTACCGTCGGACCTGACCTCGGTGCGGATTCGATCCGCAAGGGCGCAATCGCGATGGGTGTTGGCACGCTTGCGCTCGCCGTTTTCATCCTCGTCACCTACGGCCGCTTTGGCGTCTATGCGAACCTCGCCGTGATCATCAACGTGATCATGATCCTCGGTATCATGGGCATCATTGGCACCACTCTGACGCTGCCGGGCATCGCCGGCTTCGTGCTGACCATCGGTGCCGCGGTAGACGCCAACGTGCTCATCAACGAACGCATCCGTGAAGAACGACACCGTGGGCGCAAGGTCGTCCAGGCGGTGGAGCTAGGCTACAAGGAAGCCAGCCGCGCGATCTTCGACGCCAATATCACCAACGTCATTGCCGCCGTGCTGATGTTTGCCTTCGGTTCGGGGCCGGTGAAGGGCTTTGCGGTGGTTCTGATGATCGGTATCGCGACATCGGTGTTCACCGCCGTCACCCTTACGCGCATGTGGGTTGCACAGTGGCTTCGCCGCGCCCGTCCCACCGACATAGCCCTTTAAGAGGAGGACAGACCGATGAAACTCCTCAAGCTCGTACCCGACAACACCAACATCCATTTCCTCAAGTGGCGCGTGCCGTTCTACGTCGTCAGCATTATCCTGATGGCGGCATCGTGGGGTCTGGTGCTGACCAAGGGTCTCAATCTCGGCGTCGATTTCATCGGCGGCCAGATGATCCGCGTGACGTTCGAACGCAGTGCCGAAGCTCCAGTCGGCGAATTGCGCGAGGAAGTCGCCAAGCTCGGATACGGTGAGCCGATCATCCAGCGCTACGGCAAGCCCAACGAAATCTCGATCCGCATGAAGCTGCCGGAAGGCGCAGGCCAGGAAGCGGCGCTTGCCGACAAGATGGCCCGCACCATCACTGTAGACATCAAGAAGAACCATGCCGACGCCCGCATCGATGGTGTCGATTCGGTTTCGGGGAAGGTCTCCAAGGAGCTTGGCTGGGACGCGTTCAAGGCGCTTGGCCTGGCATCGCTGGCAGTGGCAGCCTACATCTGGTTGCGCTTCGAATGGCAGTTCGGCGTGGGCGCACTGTTCGCGCTGGTTCACGACGTAACCTTGACGCTAGGCCTCTTTGCCGTGACCGGCATGGAGTTCGACCTGAACATCGTGGCCGCGCTCCTGACGCTGATCGGCTATTCGCTGAACGATACGATCGTGGTCTATGACCGCATCCGCGAGAACATGAAGAAGTATCGCCGGATGCCGATGCCGGAACTGCTCGACCTTTCGGTCAACGAGACGCTGCACCGCACGATCGTGACCTCGCTGTCCATGCTGATCACGCTGGTGGCCTTGCTGCTGCTGGGCCCCGACGTGATCTTCGGCTTCACTGCGGCCATCACGCTCGGCATCTTCGTCGGCACCTACAGCTCGATCTACATGGCAGCGCCGATCCTGATCTGGCTGAAGGTCAACCCGAACAGCTTCGTGCCGACTGAAACGGCGCTGGAAAAGCAGGAGCGGATCGCGCGCGAAGGCGTGTAGATCCGGCACAGCCACACCAATTGGCGGCGGCGAAGTCTAACGCTTCGCCGCCGCTTCTTCGTACAGGGCGGCGAGCGCACTGGCATTGGCCTCCCAGCTGAACCGCGCGGCATTGGCCGCAACTGCATCCTGCGTGGGTGGAGCCTGAAGCAGCTCGTTCACTGCTTCGGCGATGGCTTCCGGAGTGCGGTCCGCAATCCGCCCGGCGCTGCTATCGGCGACCACCTCACGCGCGCCGCCGATGTCGGGGATCACGACAGGCGTTCCACATGCGAGCGATTCGATCCAGGCATTGGCCAGCCCTTCGCGTTCGGATGGCAGTACCATGGCATCGGCAGCGCACAGCAAATGCGGAAGGATGTCGTGTTCCACAGAACCGAGGAAATGGACCCGCGATTCGAGGCCGAGTTGCTGAACCAGCCGCTTCAGGACGGTTTCATCCGCGCCGGTGCCGGCAATGGCCAGTCGGACATCATCCGGCAGCAATGTCATCGCGCGGATTGCCAGGGCCTGTCCCTTGATCGCAATCAGCGCGCCAACGCACAGCAGCAGACGGCCCTCTGACCAGATCTGGAGGGACGGCAAGGCCGATACCAGTTGCCGCGCCGCCTGGCGCTCAAGCGGGCGGAAGCGCGATCGGTCGAGGCCCGTGTAGTGGACCTTGATACGGTCAGCCGGCATGCCCAGCGCGATCATGTCGTTTGCCAAAGCCTGGGAAACGGAAAGCAGGACAGACGATTGGCGTGCGGCTTCTATCATCTGGCGGCGCGGCCATGACCGCTGTCCCCACAGATGGATGTCCGATCCGCGCGCTTTTATGGCCAGCGGCACTTCAAGTGCGCGCGCGACTTTGGCTGCGGCAGGTCCGTCAGGATAGAAGAACTGCGCATCGATCATGTCGAAGGGCTGCTCGGCATGAAGTCGTTTTGCCAGCGGCAGGACCGCGTGGGCGATCAGCGCCGGGTTGATCGGTCCTGACAGGCCGGGAATCAGGAGAAACCGCGGGTGATGGATCGTGACCGCGCCCTGTTCCTGCACTTCCGGCACGCCTTTAAGCGTTGCGTAACGCTTCATCGGCACTGGTGGAATGCCAATCGGATTGACGACCGTGACCTCCCAGTCCCCCCGTTCGGCCAGGGCTTGCATCTGACGGCTGACAAAGCGGCCGAAGCCGGGACGGCCCATTGCAGGATAGAGCGTGGAGATCGAGAGGAGGCGCCTCACGTCAAAGTTTGCGCACGAGCATTTCGGCAACGCCAAGCCATGCCGGCCGATCGATCACGACCTGTCTTTGGCCAGGCCCCGGCGGAAGCAGGGCAACCCGCCCGTCACGCTGATCGATCAAGCGGCCGAATGCGAACCTACCGGCAGTGCGTGGCGCGAGGACATCGCGGTTGAAGGCGCGGGCGAAGTCGTCCGGATCGATCTGGCGCAGCCAGACCTGATCGCCTGCACGATACTCGCCAGCGCTCGCCTCAACAGACAGCGCGAGGAGGCGGGCAGAACCGTCAAGCGCCACCGGAAGGATGGCGTCCATCGGTTTGGCGAGGGCTTCGGCGCCGTTGGGTCCAAGCCGGGCGACGAGATGGGTGGGGGTATCCTCCTCGGCCTTTACCAGCAATTGCGGCTCGACTCCGAGTGCGGCGCCGATGCGGTTCATCCAAGTCAGCGACAGGCTGCGCGTGCCGGTCTCAAGGCGGCCGATCGTCTGCGCGGTGGTCGGTGGATCGCAGCGCGCAGCCACATCGGCCAGCGTCATGCCCTTCTGTCGGCGAATATCGCGGATTCGGTTGATCATGCGCGCGACCCCTGTTCGTGACCGTCTTAACCGTAACGGTGATTTTTTGCTTACCTACAAACTGCAGGGCGAAGCAAGGGCTTTGCGCGTAGGGACTTCACCCCTCCACCATCTCCGCCAGTTCCAGCCAACGCTCCTCGGCCGCATCCTTATCCGCCCGGACCTTTTCCAGCGCAGCCATCAGGGCATCGAATTTCTTGGGGTCCTTGGCATAAAGATCGGGATCGGCCAGTTGCGCTTCGCCTCGCGCAATCGCCGCGTCGAGGTCCTCGATGCGCTTGGGCAGCAACTCGTAGTCGCGCTGATCCTTGTACGAAAGCTTGCCCTTTTTCGCAGGCTGGGCAGGCGGGGGTGGGGGCGCTGCCGCTTCCGGCTTGTCCGCCCCTGCGGACCGGGCAGCCGGCTTGCCCGCTTGCCTCTGCTTGCGGATCTTTTCCCAATCGGCATAGCCGCCGGCAACGATATCGACCTTGCCTGTGCCATCCATGCCCAGCGTGATCGTCACGGTTCGGTCGAGGAAGTCACGATCATGGCTGACGATCAGCACCGTGCCGTCGTAGTCCGAAATCACTTCCTGCAAGAGATCGAGCGTCTCGAGGTCGAGATCGTTGGTCGGCTCGTCGAGAACCAGCAGGTTCGAAAAGCGCGCAAACTCACGAGCCAGCAGCAGGCGCGAGCGCTCACCGCCCGAAAGCGTGCCGATGCGCGCTTCGACCAGCCCCGGATCGAACAGGAAGTCCTTGAGATAGCCCTGAATGTGCTTGCGGACGCCGCGCACGTCGATCCAGTCGCTACCATCGGCCAGCACGTCGCGCACGCGCTTGTCCGGTGCCATCAGGCTACGCTGCTGGTCGATCATGATACCCTGCAGCGTCTTGGCAAGCGTGATCGTCCCGCTGTCCGGCTCCAGTTCACCGGTCAGCAGCTTGAGTAGCGTCGTCTTGCCCGCGCCGTTCGACCCGACCACGCCGATGCGGTCCTTGCGCGTGATGCGCAACGTGAAATCCTTGACGATGGCGCGATCGCCGAACGACTTGTTGACGTGGTCGGCAACGATCACCGCCTTGCTCTTGGCGTCGTCACTGGCGATGGCCAGCTTCGCGGTGCCCTGCGGAGACAGCATCGCCGCCCGCTGTTCGCGCATCTCGTAAAGCTTTTCCAGCCGTCCCATGTTGCGCTTGCGCCGCGCCGTAACCCCGCGCTCCAGCCAATGCGCTTCGATCTTCAGCTTGGCGTCAAGCTTGTCGGCAGCGCGCGCTTCCTCGGCATAGACCTGTTCCATCCACGCCTCGTATCCGCCGAAGCCGATATCCTTCCGGCGCAGCGAGCCCCGGTCGAGCCACAGTGTTGCCTTGGTCAGCCGCTCGAGGAAAGTGCGGTCATGGCTGATGACCACGAAGGCCCCGCGATAGCGCTGCAGCCAGTCTTCCAGCCAGTCGATCGCGGCAAGATCGAGGTGGTTGGTCGGTTCGTCGAGCAGCAGGAGGTCTGGCTCACTCGCCAGTGCGCGGGCCAGCGCAGCGCGACGGCGTTCACCGCCGCTGGCGCTGTCGGCCTTGCGGGTCATGTCGATCCCGAGCTGCCCGGCAATCGATTCCACTTCATGCCGGGGCGGGGCGTCCTTACCCGAAAGGGCAAAGTCCATCAGCGTATCGAAGCCGGTGAAGAACGGGTCCTGCTCCAGCGTGACGATCTTCGTCCCCGGCTGGATCGAGCGCGTGCCCTTGTCGGCATCAACTTGTCCGCCCAGCAGCTTGAGCAGCGTCGTCTTGCCCGCGCCGTTGCGCCCGATCAGCGCAAGCCGGTCACGCTGCTGGATATGGATGTCGAGATCCTGGAAGAGCCAGCCATTGCCCTGGACAAGGCCGAGGCCTTCCCAGCTGAGTATCGGTGCCGCCATGGCCTGCCGCTTAGCCGCACCGTTGCCCTCGCGCAACGCCCGACGCTGAACGATAACGCGGCTTCGCATTCACCGCTTGTTCAATGCCCTCGGCTTATGCATGCGCACATCATGAACCGCGCCATTGCCCTCCTTGCCGCATCGCTGGCCCTCCTGCCCGTAACGTCGCACGCCCAGCAGCGGCCCGACGAGCAGAACGAGGCGCGCCGCGATCTTCGCGCCGGCAACGTCCGCTCGCTGCGTGACATCGAACGCCGCGTGCTGCCGACCAAGCCGGGCATGCAGTACCTCGGCCCGGAGTACGATCCTTCGGCGATGGTCTATCGCCTGAAGTTCATCCGCGACGGTCGCGTTGTCTTCGTGGATGTCGATGCCCGCACAGGGCAGGTGCTTGGCGAGAGCCGCTAAGCGAAACAGCGGGTGAACGCAGGCTTTCTCGCCAGTTCCTTGACCGTTCAGGTTTCACGCCCCATCTAGCCGTTCAGGTTACCGCGCCGCAAAAGCGCGCAGCAAGGGGCAAGTGATGCGCATTCTGATCGTCGAGGACGAACCCACTCTCGGCAAGCAGCTCAAGAACACGCTCGAACAGAACGGCTATGCCGTCGATCTTTCGGTCGATGGCGAAGACGGGCACTTCATGGGCTCGACCGAAGAGTATGATGCGGTCATCCTCGACCTTGGCCTGCCCGAGATTGACGGCCTGACTGTGCTCGGCATGTGGCGCAAGGAGGGGCGCAAGTTCCCAGTCCTCGTCCTTACCGCCCGCGACAGCTGGTCCGACAAGGTCGCCGGCCTCGATGCCGGTGCCGATGACTACCTGGCCAAGCCCTTCCAGACCGAGGAACTGATCGCCCGCCTGCGCGCGCTGATCCGCCGTGCCTCGGGCAATTCCTCGTCTGAACTCACCGCCGGCGACGTGCGTCTCGATACGCGTTCGGGCCGCGTCACGCTCAACGGTGAGCCGGTCAAGCTGACGGCGCAGGAGTACAAGCTCCTGTCCTACCTGCTGCATCACAAGGGCAAGGTCGTAAGCCGTACCGAACTGATCGAACACATCTACGATCAGGATTTCGACCGCGATTCCAACACGATCGAAGTCTTCGTCACCCGCATCCGCAAGAAGCTCGGCCCCGACGTGATTACCACGATCCGCGGCCTTGGCTACAGCCTCGACGATCCGGCTGAACCCGGACGTGGGTAATCTGCGCAGGCAATAGGTGCCGGAGAAGGGTAGCAACGACACGCCGCAGCCAGCGCCGCATACCGGTTCGCTGGCGCGGCGCATGTTGCTCATCGCGGCAGGCTGGATCAGTGTCCTCCTGCTCGGCGGCGGTCTCGCTCTTGACCAGACACTGACCGGTCTCGTCACCCGCAATTTCGACGAGCAGCTTGGCTACATGTTGACCGCAATGGTCGCCTCGGCCGAGATCGGCCCTGACGGCGAGGTGTTTTTCAACCGCCCCCTCGGCGACCAGCGCTTCCTTGAACCGAACAGCGGCCTGTACTGGCAAATTTCCGGGCAGGGCCACGAAGACTTCCCCTCGCGCTCGCTGTGGGACCGTTCGCTCCGCACTGATCCCGATCAGAACTACGTCGAACCGAAGATCGATGACAGCGACCAGTTCGAGGGTGAACGCCTGCGCATCATCAAGCGCTCCGTCATCCTGCCCGGCGCCAATACGCTGTGGGAGTTTCAGGTCGCCGCCAGCCGAGGCGAGATCGACGCGCAGATCCGGCGCATCCGCTCGATCCTGATCTGGTCGTTCCTTGCGCTTGGCCTCGGGCTGTTCACGATGGCGGGCTTGCAGACCTTCTACGGCCTTGGCCCCTTGCGCCGCGTGCGCCTTGCCATTGCGCGGATGCGTGAGGGCGGGGCAAGCCGGGTGACGGACCCGTTGCCGCTTGAAGTCCAGCCGCTGGTGGTCGAACTCAATGCCCTGCTCGAACATTCCGAGCGGCAAGCCGAGGAAGCCCGCACCCACGCCGGCAATCTCGCCCATGCGCTGAAGACGCCGCTCACCGTGGTGATGAACGCGGCAACCGCCAAGGCCGATGATCTGGCCGATACAGTGATCCGCGAAGCTGCGGTCATGCGCCGCCAGGTTGACCACCACCTGGCCCGCGCCCGTGCTGTCGGTCGCCGCGCCGTCGGCATGTCGCGCGCACAGGTGTGGGAAAGCGCCGAGGCGGTGGAGCGCGCGGTCGTTCGGCTCTACCCGCAGGTGCGCTTCGACATGGACGGCAACCGCTCGGCCGAAGTATCGATCGAGCGGCAGGACCTTGACGAGATCCTCGGAAACCTGATCGAGAACGCAGCCAAGTATGGCGGCGGGTCCGTATTCATCACCGTCGATGCCGCGCCGACGGATCCCAAATTCTGCGAGATCTGGGTGGAGGACGACGGCATGGGCATCCCCGAGGAGGCGCGCACCCGCATCTTCGACCGCGGTGCCCGGCTCGATACCGGCAAGCCCGGCACCGGCCTCGGGCTTGCCATCGTGCGGGACGTGGCCGAAATCTACGGCGGCAGCGTCGAGCTCAAGGAAAGCGAAGACCTCGGCGGGTTGCTGTCAGTCCTGCGCTTGCCGCGTTCGATCACCATGAAATAACCGCTTTCGCAGCACTCTTGCCAGAATGGTCCAAATGTTCGATCCGTTCAGCGGGGCGGCGCTCGGGCCGCAAGCAGGGGGCATGTAAATGAAGGCAGGCTTTGGTTTGGCGGTGGCGGCGCTGTGTCTGGCGCAAGGACAGGTGGCCATGGCGCAGGATGGCACGGCTTCAACGGCAGCCGCGTCGGTTGAGCCTGCAGCAAAGCAGGAGTGCGAACTCCACGTCTTCCCGACCGAGAACTATATCGGCTTCAACAGCGGCCTGCTATCGGGCTTCGGCATTGTCGGCGCGGTGGCGGACCAGGAAGTCCACAAGAACAAGGTCGCTTCGGTCAACAGCCTGATGAAGGACTATCTCGGTCCGGACATCCAGTTGGCCGAGCTTGAGAAGGTCAATTACCGCGCCCGCCTTGGCGTTCAGGACTGGAAGGTGATCATCGAGCCACCGACGCCATCCAATGAAGCAGTCAAGGCCGATCCTGAGCTCAAGGCCAAGGTCAAGTTGCTCAACGCCGATCTCAAGGCGGGACGGCGCATAACCTCGTCCACCAACCCCTGCTACGCAGAATTCGTCCTGCTCAGCGTCTTCTACTTCAAGGCGATGATGTACGGCAGCAACCTGCTCGTCGGCACGCAGTTCCGCGATTTCAGCAAGGGTGGCGCGCCGGTCATCTCCATCGGCGCAGTGAAGAACCCGCTCGAAGTTTTCCCGCCCAAGACGCCGGAAAACGTGGAGGCGGCCAAGGCCGAACTGCGCGAGGCTTTCGCCAAGGATTTCATCGAATGGGCCGACAAGAAGCTCAAGGACGACAAGGCGGGCAAGAAGTAAACCCGGCAAGACGTCGTCGTTCACGCCCTCGGATGGGCATTCCTGTAAACGTCCAGCAGCGTTGCTGCATCGACGCGGGTGTAGATCTGCGTTGACGACAGGCTCGCGTGGCCGAGCAGTTCCTGCAATGAGCGCAAGTCTGCCCCGGCGCTCAGCAGGTGCGTGGCGAAGGAGTGGCGCAGGGCATGCGGCGTCGCCGTGGCGGGCAAGCCGAGCGCGGTGCGCGCCCTCGCTACCGCACGTTGCACCATGCCTTGCGCCAGCGGTCCGCCCTTGGCGCCGCGAAACAGCGGTTCATCCTTGGCAAGCGGCCAAGGGCATTGCGCCACGTAGTCCGCAACACCCTCGCGCACGATCGGGAGCAGCGGTACGACCCGCTGGCGGCCACCCTTGCCGGTGATCACGACAGCTTCGCCCAGCGGCAAGGCCGACGCGGGCAGCGCCAGCGCTTCGGCTATGCGCATTCCCGCACCATAGAGCAGGAGCAGGACGGCGCGGTCGCGCGCGGCGATCCACGGTACGCTGGCGTCGTCGGCAACCATTTCGGCAAGATTGACGGCTTCATCCGGCGTTACTGGGCGCGGCAAGCCCTTCTTGACGCGCGGACCGCGCAATCGTGGGCGGCTGGTGTCAGCCTCGCCAGCCTGCTCGCGGGCAAAGGCGATGAAGGACTTGAGCGCCGAGAGCTCGCGCGCCGCCGAGACATTGCCGAGGCCATCGGCACGGCGCTCCGCCAGATGGTTGCGCAAGGTCGTGGCGTCGATGCGGGCGAGCGTGGTCCAGCTTTGGCCTTCCGGCAGGGCATGGAGCAGGCGTGCGACGGTTGCGCCATAGGCGCGCACGGTATGGGGTGAACGCCGCCGGCCCAAGGCCAGGTGGTTGTGCCACGCCTCAAGAAACTCGGCCGTGATCATGCGCTTAGCAGCGTGGCGGGCACCAGCTCTGCCAGCAGCGCTTCGAGCAGTGGCGCCCCCTGTTCGGTCACGCGCAGACGGTCGCCATCCTGCGCGAGATGGCCGATCCGCAGGTAGAAGTCGCGCTTGGCAGGGTCGATCAGGTCGGTTGCAGCCAAGCCGAACCGACCAGCGAGGGCGGCCGGGGCAATGCCCTCTGTCAGGCGCAGGCCCATAAGCACCGCTTCCATCGCCTGATCAGAGGGGATCAACTGGCGTTCCTCGGCAATGCCATGGCCATGCCCGCTTACCGCGCGGAGGAAGTTCTCGGGCTTCTTGTGCCGCACCGTCGCAGCGCCGAGCCTGCGGCCATGCGCGCCGGGGCCGATGCCGACATAGTCTTGATAGCGCCAGTAAGTGAGGTTGTGGCGGCTTTCCTCGCCCGGGCGAGCGTGGTTGCTGGTCTCGTAGGCGGGAAGACCGGCGGCTGCCGTGATGTCACGGGTGAGGATGAACAGGTCTGCGGCCTGATCGTCGTCGAGCGGAGTCAATTTCCCTTCGCGCACCAGCGTGGCGAAGCGGGTGCCGGGCTCGATGGTCAACTGGTAGAGGCTGAGGTGTCCGGTGCCGAAGCCCAGCGCGCGTCGAAGTTCAGCCTCCCATTGCTCTGGCGTCTGTTCCGGCCGCGCATAGATCAGGTCGAAACTGACGCGGCTGAAATGCGACTGCGCAAGGTCCAGTGCAGCAAGGCTCTCCGTGACTCCATGCAGCCTGCCGAGGAACTTAAGGGTCTTGTCGTCGAGCGCCTGCAGGCCGAGCGAAACACGGTTGATCCCGGCGCTTGCGAGCGCAGCAAAATTTGCCGCCTCGACCGAACTCGGGTTGGCCTCCAGCGTGATCTCGATTTCGGGCGCAAAGCCCCACAGTGCTTCGGCCTCGCGCAGCAGCGCTTCGACCAGCGCCGGCGGCATCAGCGAGGGCGTGCCCCCGCCGAAGAAGATCGAGGTCAGCTTCCGGCCCGAGGTCAACTGCGCTTCATGGCGCATGTCGGCCAGCAGCGCGGCTTCCCATGCAGACATGTCCGTCCGCTCGCGCACGTGGCTGTTGAAGTCGCAGTAGGGGCACTTTGCGAGGCAGAAAGGCCAGTGGATGTAGAGGGCTAGCGCCATGCGCCTGCCTTAGGCGGAAAACTGATCCGCCACCAGCTTGGCAAATGCATCGGCGCGGTGGCTGATGGCGTGCTTCTCTTCCGGGTCCAGTTCGGCGAAGGTGCGGGTATCGCCCACCGGCACGAACACCGGGTCATATCCGAAGCCCAGCGTGCCGCGCGGAGGCCACGTCAAAGTGCCGTGTGCGCGGCCTTCGTAGACGGCGTGGGAGCCATCGGGCCAGGCGATGGCGAGCACGCAGGCGAAGTGGCAACTCCGATCCAACTCTCGCGGACTCTCCCCGGACTCTACCGCAACTCTTGCGAACTCGGCCTCGACTCCGGCAAGCTTTCCCTCAACCTTGCCCATCGCCATGTACCAGTCGCGACCGGGTCCGCCCTCGAACCTGTCCGCCTCGGCCCAGTCCGCCGTATAGACCCCCGGCGCACCGCCAAGAGCATCGACGCACAAGCCGGAGTCGTCCGCAAGGGCGGGGATCTGCGAAGCCTCCGCCGCCGCCCGCGCCTTGATCAGCGCGTTCTCGATGAAGGTCGTCCCCGTCTCGGCAGGCTCCGGCAGGCCGAGCGCGCCGGCGGACAGGCACTCGATCCCGTAAGGAGCGAGAAGGGCCTGAATTTCCTTGAGCTTTCCGGCGTTGTGCGTGGCGATGACCAGCTTGCCGGTGCCGAGACGGGGCGAAGTCATCAGCCGCGAACCGCCTTTTCCTGCGCCGCGAAGATTTCGTTGCAGCCGATGCGGGCGAGGCGGAGAAGACGCAGGAGGCCTTCCTCGTCGTAGGTCGCGCCTTCGGCGGTGGCCTGTGCCTCGGCGATCTTGCCGCCTTCGATCAGGACGAAGTTCGCGTCCGCGTCGGCCGAGGAATCCTCGATGTAGTCAAGGTCGAGCACCGGCTGGCCGTTCACGATGCCGCAGGAGATCGCGGCGACCTTTTCGGTCAGCGGGTCTTCCTTGATCGCGCCGCTGTCCATAAGCTTCTGCACGGCGAGGCGCAGGGCGACCCATGCGCCCGAGATCGAGGCGGTGCGGGTGCCGCCATCGGCCTGGATAACGTCGCAGTCCAGAGTGATCTGGCGCTCGCCGAGCTTCTTGAGATCGGTGACGGCGCGCAAGCTGCGGCCGATCAGGCGCTGGATTTCCTGGGTGCGGCCTGACTGCTTGCCCTTGGCCGCTTCGCGGCTGCCGCGCGTGTGGGTGGCGCGGGGGAGCATCGAATATTCCGCCGTGACCCAGCCTTCGCCCTTGCCGCGCAGGAACGGCGGCACGCGCTCTTCCACTGAGGCGGTGACGAGCACCTTGGTATCGCCGAAACAGATCAGCACCGAACCTTCGGCATGCTTGGTGAAGGCGGTTTCAATGACGATGGGGCGCATTTCATCGGGCGCACGGCCGGAAGGTCGCATGGATTTTCCCTCAAAAGTTTGGTCAGCCTCTGGCGCATCGGGCTTGAGCCTGCAAGAGCGTGGATTAGATTGTCACCATGCACGGCCCAACGCTCTCCGATCTGACCGACCGCGCACGCGAGATTTTTCGTCTCGTGGTGGAAGGCTACATCGCCAGCGGGCAGCCGATGGGGTCGAAGGCGCTTGCCGGGCCTGGTGGCGTCAATCTGTCGCCCGCTTCGATCCGGTCGGTGCTGCAGGAGCTGCAGGACGCCGGATTGCTCGCCGCACCGCATACCAGCGCGGGACGGATGCCGACCGAGGTGGGGCTGCGGCTATTCGTCGACGGGATCATGCAGGTGGCCGAGCCGACTGTGGCCGAGCGCGCGCAGATCGAGCGCGGGCTGGCCCATGGCGGGACAATCGAGAATGCGCTGGCGGCGGCGAGTTCGGCATTGTCGGAGCTTTCGGCGGGGGCTGCGGTGGTAATGGTGCCCAAGCGCGAGCCGCGACTGGTGCAGATTTCATTCGTGCCCTTATCGCCGGTGCGCGCGCTGGCCGTGCTGGTCAGCGAGGATGGCGGGATCGAGAACCGGGTGATCGATCTGCCCGAGCCGGTTGGCGCCTCGGTGCTGGAGCAGGCGGGCAATTACCTGACGAGCCGCTTGCAGGGGCGCACTTTGGGCGAGGCGTCTGGCGTGGTGCGGGCGGAGATTGCGGGCGGGCGTTCCGCGCTCGATGCCGCAAGTGCCGATCTGGTGCAGCGCGGGCTGGTGGTGTGGACGCAAGATGCGGCGGCGCGGCCGGTCATGGTCGTGCGCGGGCAGGCGAACCTGCTCGACGAGGCAGCACTCAGCGATATCGAACGCGTGCGTCAGTTACTCGACGAGCTGGAGAGCGCCGAGGCGATTGCGCGGGTGCTCGATGCCGCGCGCGAGGCGCAGGCGACGCGCATCTTCATTGGCAGCGAGAACCGGCTGTTCTCGCTTTCGGGCTCTTCGGTGATAGCCTCGCCATGGCGCGACAGCGAGGGGCGGGTGGTCGGCGTGGTCGGTGTGATCGGGCCAACGCGGTTGAATTATGCGCGTGTCGTCCCCATGGTTGATTTCACCGCCCAGACGCTGGGCAGATTCATCGGACAAGACGGATTTTCGAGAAAATGAGCGATAACGAGACGCGCCCCACTGACGCTGAAGTCGAGGCGGAACTGAAGGGTGTGCCCGAGGACATGATCGACCAGACTTCCGCCAGCGATGAAGCAGCCAAGCTGCGCGAGGAGCTTGAGGCGGCCAAGCAGGACGTGCTCTATGCCAAGGCAGAGACGCAGAACGTCCGCCGCCGCATGGAGAAGGACGTGGCCGATGCCCGCGCCTATGCCGCGACCGGCTTTGCCCGCGATATCCTCTCGGTAGCCGACAACCTTGCGCGCGCTCTGGAATCGATCCCGGCGGACCTGCGCGAGGACGACAAGTTCAAGAACCTCGTCGCCGGCCTCGAAGCCACGGGGCGCGAGATCGAGAAGGTCTTCGGCAGCCACGGCATCACCCGCATCGCGGCGATGGGCCTGCCGCTCGACCCGCATCAGCACCAGGCGATGATCGAGATGCCCTCGGCCGATGCCGAGCCGGGCACAGTGATTTCGGAGTTGCAGGCCGGCTACATGATCAAGGACCGTCTGCTGCGTCCGGCGATGGTGGCGGTGGCGAAGAAGCCGGACTGATTTTGACGGTTCGGCGCTTTCGCGGGTAACGATGCGACGGCGATAGTTCATGGGCCCCGGCCTTCGCCGGGGCGACGAAGACCTATCGGGCAAATGATTGTCACCCCGGCGAAGGCCGGGGCCATTCGCGTGTGGACTGGTGCTACGCCTCCAGCAAATCGACGACCTCATCAGTCGAGTAAAGATCGGCAAACACGAACGCCATGTTGTGCAGGGTGGCGGCGTGTTCCTCGTCTGACAGGGCGGCGTTGGCATCTGCGATCATGATCACGCGGTAGTTGTGCTGCATCGCGTCGCGGGCGGTGCTTTCGCAGCAGCAGTTGGTGAGCGTGCCGGTGATCAGCACGATGTCGATGCCCTTTGCCTTCAGGGCTTCATTGAGCGTGCAGGTGCCGGGGGTGAAGCCGCTGAAGCGGTGCTTGTCGATTACGGTGTCTGCCTCGCTCACGTCGAGTGTCGGCCAGAGCTGCCAGCCGTGGTTGCCGGGCGTGAACGCCTCTTGGTGGCCTTGCGCACTGGCGCCCATGCGAACCATGAAGTTTGACCAGCTTGGGCCGCCATCGGGCGGGGTGGTGTAGCGCAGGAACACGTTGTGGCCGCCGCTGGTACGAACTGCGGTGCTGATGCGGTTGATGTTGTCGACGATGGTACGGGCCATCGGCACTTCCACCGGCGCGCCTTTCTCCATGAAACCGTTCTGCATGTCGACCACGATATGGGCGAGCCGGGTGGGATCGATATCGTGGAAGATATTGCCATCACCGCCGCGCGTGGCGGCGAAGCGGGCGAGGATGTCGCGATGATCTACGGCATGGGGCATGGCGGTCAGGTCTCCTGCTGCAGGCCATTCTGCCTGCTGTCCTCTTGACTGTCCTCAACAGGCTTTGAAGATTTCGGCAGGAGAAACGCTGGATCCAACGCTTCATCGCAAGGCGTGGAACGCGAAGATAACCGGCGCGTCGTCTCCGGGAAACGGAGATAGATTATGCGCAAGATCATCATTGCATCGCTTATCATGGGTTCGGCCGTCACGCTGGGCGGCTGCGCACGCAACTATGCGGGCGAGGGCGCTGCCGTTGGTGCCGCAGTTGGTGCGGGCATTGGCGCGGCGACCGGCGGCGACGTCGTGCAGGGTGCTGCCATCGGCGGTGCAGTTGGCGCGGTGGGCGGTTCGCAGATCAGGAAGCGTGACAACCGCTGCTATCAGGTCGACCGCTACGGTCGCGAATACGAAGTCCGCTGCTGAGCGGGCGGACTGAACGGAACCAGCGCTTCAAGTGCTTCAAGAGACGGGGCGGCCGGTGACGGTGCGCCCCGTTTTGCCATGAACCAGTGGCGGACAAGCTCGGCCTGCTGTTCGATACCGTAGCGCTCAAACGGGCGGCCGGGATCGTAGGTGTAGCTGTAGCGACAGAACGGGTGACGCATCAGCGGCAGCCACCAGCGGCCACGTGTCTGCGCTTGCCAGACATGAACCATCTCGTGAATGAACAGGCTTTGCGCGGGAAGCGAAGCCTGGGCGAAATCGTGTTCGTAATGCGGGCTGGCGGCAGCGAAGTGGAGGTGGCCCATCGGCGCCATGACCGTGCCTGTCGGCTGGAATGGAAACCAGCGGCGGCGGCGGATGCGTACCGGTGCTGTGTCTATGGCCGCACCAAAAACTTCGGCGACGAGGGCGCATTCGCCCGCCGTCAGCGCGCGCTCCCCACCGGGCGGGCAGGGAGCGCTTTCACTTCTCACATCTTGCTCATGTCATGACCGCTCATGTCATGGCCGGAATGATCCATGCCTTCCATCGCGTCATCGCCGTTCGCTCCGCCAAGCGCTTCGACCTTGGCGGGCACGCTGACCTTGTCGCCATTGTCGAGCGTGATGGTGAGTTCCGTGGTGGTGCCAACCTTGAGCGTGTCTGACACGTCGAACAGCATCACGTGCAGGCCGCCCGGTTTGAACGCGGCGCTCTTGCCCGCTTCGATTGCCACGTCCTTGACCTGCTGCATCGAGGAAATGTCATTTTTCGTAACGGTTTCGTGCATTTCGGCGCGCTGGGCGCCTTCGACATAAACCGAGACGATCTTGCGCGGGGCGCCGCTGCCCTGCGAAACGGTGAAGTAGGCCGCGCCCGGTGTACCCGGCACTGCGGGCAGGCGGACCATCGCGTCGGTCACGGTGACGCCGGGGGCGTTTTCCGGCCCGGCTGCGGCGCTGCTGCTGGCCTGAGCCGCCGGATCTTCCACCTTCTGGCCGCAGGCGCCAAGCGACAGGGCGAGGGCGGAAAGTCCAATGATTGCAAGCTTGCGCATGAAGGGCGACTCCTGTTGCCAATATGTGTCCCGAGGTAAGCGCGCGGGGGCCTTGTGCCAAGAAGAAGCGCACCTATATCGCGGACAATCGAGCCGCACATGGCGGTCTGCCCGGCAGGGGGATCGCTTTCCCACGCGGTGTCTTGAATGGAAGGAACTGGGGAACTCATGGCTAAAGTTATCGGCATCGACCTTGGCACGACCAACAGCTGCGTTGCTGTAATGGACGGGGGCACGCCCAAGGTCATTGAAAACTCGGAAGGTGCGCGCACCACGCCGTCGATCGTCGCTTTCACCAAGGATGGTGAGCGCCTGATCGGCCAGCCGGCCAAGCGCCAGGCTGTCACCAACCCGGACAACACGATTTTCGCGGTCAAGCGCCTGATCGGCCGCCGCTTTGACGATCCGCTGACCCAGAAGGACACGGAACTCGTCCCCTACACCATCACCAAGGGCAAGAACGGCGATGCCTGGGTTGCGGCCGGTGGCCAGGACTACAGCCCGTCGCAGATCTCGGCCTTCACGCTGCAGAAGATGAAGGAAACCGCCGAGGCCTATCTTGGCGAGACCGTGACGCAGGCAGTGATCACCGTCCCCGCTTACTTCAACGACGCGCAGCGCCAGGCGACCAAGGATGCCGGGCAGATCGCGGGCCTTGAAGTGCTGCGCATTATTAACGAGCCGACTGCGGCGGCGCTGGCCTATGGGCTCGACAAGCAGGACGGCAAGACGATCGCGGTCTATGACCTTGGCGGCGGCACCTTCGACATCTCGATCCTCGAGATCGGCGATGGCGTGTTCGAGGTGAAGTCGACCAACGGCGACACGTTCCTTGGCGGCGAGGACTTTGATACGGCGCTGGTGGAATTCCTGGCCGACAAGTTCAAGTCGAAGGAGAACATGGACCTGCGCGGCGACAAACTCGCCCTGCAGCGCCTCAAGGAAGCCGCGGAAAAGGCCAAGATCGAGCTGTCGTCTGCCCAGACGACCGAGATCAACCTGCCGTTCATCACCGCCCGCATGGAAGGTGGCAGCACCACCCCGCTCCATCTGGTGGAGACGATCACCCGCGCCGATCTGGAAAAGCTGGTTGCCGGCCTGATCCAGCGCACGCTCGACCCTTGCAAGAAGGCTCTGGCTGATGCCGGTCTTTCGGCCAAGGACATCGATGACGTGGTGCTCGTCGGCGGCATGACCCGCATGCCCAAGGTCCGCGAAGTGGTGAAGGACTTCTTCGGCAAGGACCCGCACACCGGCGTGAATCCGGACGAAGTTGTCGCCATGGGCGCGGCGATCCAGGCCGGCGTGCTGCAGGGCGACGTCAAGGACGTGCTGCTGCTCGACGTGACCCCGCTTTCGCTGGGCATCGAGACGCTGGGCGGCATCATGACCAAGATGATCGACCGCAACACCACGATCCCGACCAAGAAGAGCCAGGTCTATTCGACTGCCGAGGACAATCAGCAGGCGGTGACGATCCGGGTCTTCCAGGGCGAGCGTGAAATGGCGCAGGACAACAAGCTCCTCGGCCAGTTTGACCTCGTCGGCATTCCGCCCGCACGGCGCGGCGTGCCGCAGATCGAGGTGACGTTCGACATCGACGCCAACGGCATCGTGAACGTGAGCGCGAAGGACAAGGGCACCGGCAAGGAACAGCAGATCCGCATTCAGGCGTCTGGTGGTCTGTCGGATGCGGACATCGACCAGATGGTCCGTGATGCCGAGAAGTTCGCCGAAGAGGACAAGAAGCGTCGAGCCGAGGCGGAAGCCAAGAACAACGCCGAAAGCCTCATCCACGCGACCGAGCGCCAGCTTGAAGAGAACGGCGACAAGATCGACGCCTCGCTGAAGGCAGAGATCGAGGCTGCCATCGCCGAGGCCAAGACGGCTGTCGAAAGCGGCAACGCGGACGAGATGACCGCGAAGACGCAGGCGCTGACCGACAAGGCCATGAAGATGGGCCAGGCGATCTACGAGAAGGAGCAGGCTGCTGCGGCGTCTCCGGGTGCCGAGGCTCCGAAAGCCGATGACGACGTGGTCGACGCCGAGTTCTCGGAAGTCGACGACAACAAGTGATGTTGCGATGAAACCGGCCCGCCGCTTGCGTGAATGCGCTGGCGGCGGGTCTTCGCGTTAGGGAAGCGCAATGTCGGCGGAAATCGATTTCTACGAACTGCTCGAGGTTGAGCGGACTGCGGACGAGAAGGTCCTCAAGTCTGCATACCGCAAACTCGCCATGAAGTTCCATCCGGACAAGAATCCGGGCTGTGCCGAAAGCGAGGCCAAGTTCAAGCAGATCAACGAGGCTTATGCCTGCCTGTCCGACCCGCAGAAGCGGGCGGCCTATGACCGCTATGGCCATGCCGCGTTCCAGCAGGGCGGCGGCGGTGGCCAAGGTGGTTTCGGTGGCGGAGACTTCGGCGATATCGGCGATATCTTCGAGACGATCTTCGGCGGCGCGTTCGGTGGCGGTGGCCGTCAGCAGGCGCGGCGTGGCGCGGACTTGCGCTACGACATGGAAATCAGCCTCGAGGATGCATTCCACGGCAAGGAGACCGAGATCGCGGTCGAGGTTTCGCAGAAGTGCGAGCCTTGCAGCGGATCGGGCGCCACGCCGGGCACTTCGGCGCGACGCTGCAACCTTTGCGGCGGGCACGGCAAGGTGCGGGCGCAGCAGGGCTTCTTCATGGTCGAGCGGGCCTGCCCGAACTGCCATGGCCGCGGCGAAGTGATCGAAAGCCCGTGCAAGAATTGCCGCGGTGAAGGCCGCGTCGACGCCGAGCAGCGGCTTCAGGTCAACATTCCCGCAGGCGTCGACAACGGCACGCGTATCCGCCTTGCCGGCAAGGGCGAGGCAGGTCCCTTCGGAGCGCCTCCGGGCGACCTTTACCTGTTCCTCCACATCCAGCGCCACAAGGTGTTCGAGCGCGAGGGCACGACGCTGCTGACGCGCTGCCCGATCAGCTTCACGACTGCCGCGCTTGGTGGCGAGATCGAGATTCCGGGGCTGGACGGAAAAGTCCACGCCATCGAGATTCCGGCCGGCATCCAGTCGGGCAAGCAGTTGCGCAAGCGCGGCGGCGGCATGCCCGTGCTGCAGGGGCGCGGGATTGGCGATCTGGTGGTGGAAATCCACGTGGAGACGCCGACGAAGCTTTCTTCGCGCCAGAAGGAACTCCTGCGGGAGTTTCAGTCTACCGAGACCGGCGAGGAGTGCCCGCAGTCGAAGGGCTTTTTCGAGCGCATCAAGGATGCCTGGACGGATCTGACGGAGTAACCTTGCTGTACCCCCGCGCAGGCGGGGGTGCAGTTGGTTCATATCGCGGCTCTATTCGAAGGCTGCGACGACTTCGGCGCGCACCCGCTCGACCAGTCCCGGTTCGGCGACCAGTCGGCCCTGTTCCTCTTCCAGTATCGCCAGGAAGGCGTCGCGCTTGAAGGCGGCGATCACTTCGGCGGGGAGCGTTTCCTCTACCGTCGAGCAGATCAGGTCGATCATGCGTTCGGCGCCGTGGAGGCGGCCCAGAGATAGTCGTTCTCGCGATAGGCGCGGCTGAAGAACGCGCCGAAGTTGAAGAATTCGACCCCGCGCAGGCAGGCGAACGTGCCGCCCTTGCGGATGGACGTGGCATCATCGGGTGAAATGCGATCGACCTTGACCGGATCAAACTCTCCCATGCCTTCGCCCTGCAGCAGGGGAGGGTGGCGGTATCGTAGAACGGGAAGCCGAGATAGGCGTGGAGGAACCGGCGGCGTAGCGGCTTGCCCATCCTCTCAAGCGCCGTCACGAGCATCGAATCGACCTGCAGGTCCAGCCCGACGAGATCGCGCCGCGTGGCGATGGCGTTGAGCACCGCACCGGGATCGACCGTGGCAAGGGCTGCGGTTTCGGCAAAGCCGGGGCCGAGGCCCTCGAACGTCTCTCTACCCTGATAGAGCGCCTGGGCGCGGTAGACAGCATCACGTGCAGCTTCGCGGTCGGCAATGCTGACGCTTTCACCTTCCTCCCAATCGTGCGTCAGCCGGCGGGCCAGCAGCTTGAGGCGGCGGATGCGAAAAGAGAGATCGTGGGTGCGGAAGAAGACGATGGCCTTGTCGGTTGCTCCACCGCGCAGGGCCGAAAGCCGATCAAGCCCGGTACTGGCGAGATGGTCCCACAACGCAGCCTCGACCTTATCCAGCGAGGCGGCGGCAGGCGCCGCTTCGTGGATCAGCGCCGCAAGATCGATGACGATCCCAGCCAGCTTGGTCTGGGCATAGCCGTGGAAAGCGTAGCCAGCGCGTTCAGCGGCGGCTTGCTGTGCCTTGTTGCGCCAGGCGGTGAGCCGTCGCTGGTTGGGGTGATCGAAAAACAGGGTTCGCCCGAACAGACCTTCGACGGTCTCCTCGATCTCGGGGCGCAGGGCATCGACGATGGTGCGGAGGCGATGCCGCTGCCGTGATTGCCGTTCGAGCGATTCCAGATTGTCGCGGATCGGCTGTTCGCGCGGGATCGATGAGAGCGAGCCGAATATGGCTGAAAAGAAGCCGATCGTGCGTCCCCCTTGGGCGCAATGCGCATGTGATCGGGGCTGGGATCGACGTAGACGAAGCGGCGATCGACCTCACGCCGCGCGGGCCTGTCACGAAGGACGCCGATGGCTTGGGCGAAAGGGCGATTGACGAGCACGGCGCCGTCGACGAGCGCCACGCTGTTAAGGTCTCCGCGCTTCCAGTGGCTGGGCATGATCCGCTGGAGAAACTGCGTGCGCCCCGGCCAGGCGGAGCGGCGCTCGGCAACAAGCTGATCGATCTCGTCGATGACAAGGGGCGGGAACGCGCCGGGGAAACTGGCCGTCGATCGCGCCGCAAGGACCAGTTCGGGGCAGGGTGCAAGGTCCCTGTTGCCATGCCTGCTGGTCGATCGGCGGAAGCCTATCGAAAGGCGGTGCTCGCTTTCGACGACAATTTCCGGGCTGTTGAGGCGCAGTTCTTCAAGATGGCCGTTGAAGTCGGTCGCCGTGACCAGCAGGTCCATGGGGTGACCTTCGGGTAAAAGCGGATCGCCCATGGGGGTGGCTGCCATCGCGTCAAGCGCGTCGGCAATCATCCGCGAAAAGCCGATTCCGCTGAACGGCGGTGCGAACCAGCGCGCGCGGATCAGGCGCGAGACCTTGCGGCGCACTTCGGAGCGTGTCTCGGGCGCGACCGTACTGCTCACGACATTGCCCGGCCGCTTCAGCACGAACCAGACGAGAGGTTGCGCCCAGAACTTGGCGAACCGGCTCCACGGCTTTGCGTCGGGATCGAGCAGCACGTCGATATCGGCGCGTTCGAGCCACATGGCCGTGAGCGGTTCAAGGCTTTGTCCGGTGGCAATGGCCTGCGCCAGGAACACGCCGTTTATTCCGCCGGCACTGGCCCCGGAGACGATATCTGGCAGAAGACGCAGCCGCAGGTCACGGGTAAGCGCAATCTCTTCGAACAATCTCAGGTAAACCGCCTCGACACCGCCGGGGCTCGGTTCGTCCGGGCAGTGAAAGGCCCGGCTGGCGCGGGTGGCGTGCCAGAGCTCTTTGGTTACTCCATGCATGTACACGGCAAGGCTGATGCCGCCGTAGCAGATGAGGGCGAGACGCAGTTCCTTCTGCCGCATGGTGGCATTCTGGCACGGCAACGCGTTGCGAGCCAGAGGCTTTGGCGGGAAGGTGCAGGTGGATGAAAGGAACGTCATGTTTGCCTGCGCGTTGGACGGAAAAGTTTCATCAGAAGGGACGAAACCATGGTCGAGCAACGTACGGTCGAAGTGCGTGAACCTGACGGGTCCGCACACACGCACACGACAGTGTATGACGAACGCCCGCGCAGCGGTGGCAGTGGCTGGCTGATTGCCGTTATCCTTTTGATCGCTCTGGTCGTGGGCGGCTATTTCCTCATGCAGATGTCGGACAGCCGCGCGAGCCGCGACAACGCCATCGAGCGTGCCGCCGACAACGTGGGGAGCGCGGCCAAGGACATCGGAGACGCCGCAAAGGACGTTGCCGACGGCAAATAGATCGCCTCCGATAAGCCAAAAATGTAAACTCCGCCGACAGATCGATTTTGTGGGCGGAGTTTTTTCTATTTATATCAGATAGATGTGAAGTCCGGATTATGAGCTTGCCGGTGTCAGAGTAACCGACGCTTTACTCTTTGCGGTGTAAGATTGCCCCATAGGGCCATTCCGTGCCCACGTGGGGTGACGAGTGCCGGGCATATGATCCGCCTGTTCAAGCATTACATACCGCATTCGGTTCTGCTGCTGGGCCTGCTGGACTTTGTCCTGCTGATCGGCGCCGGCGAACTGGGCTGGCAGTTGCGCGCGCACCAGATCGGCATCGATCCGGGCATGGTGCCCATGCGGTTGACGCCCTTGCTGCTGTTTGCGGTGCTGGTGCAGACCGCGATGATCGCGGTCGGCGTCTACGGGTCCGACGCGCTGCGTTCGATGCGTTATGCCACGGCACGGCTGATGGTGGCGGTAAGCCTCGGGATCATAGCCCTTTCCGTCGTTTACTTCATGCTGCCGGGGCGCACGCTGTGGCGGTCCAACCTGTTCTACGCGATGTTCATTGCCATGGCGTTCCTGGTGCTCATCCGGCTGCTGCTGGGTGGTCTTCTTGGGACATCCGCATTTCGGCGGCGCGTGCTGGTGCTGGGCGCTGGCGCGCGAGCTGACCGCCTGCGCAAGCTGGGCGAGCGGCCCGAGGCAGGTTTTGCCATTGTCGGATACATCGGCATGAGCAGCGCCGCGCCGGCTGTCGAAGAGGCAATCCATCGCGACGCGATCAACAACCTCACGCGCTATGTGGAAAATCTGGGCGTGAGCGAAGTGGTGCTGGCGCTGGAAGAGCGCCGCAACGCGCTGCCGCTGAAGGATCTGCTGCGGATCAAGACCACTGGCGTACACGTCAACGACTTCTCGACGTTCATGGAACGCGAAACGGGGCGTGTGGATCTCGACACGGTCAATCCGAGCTGGCTGATCTTCTCGGACGGGTTTTCATCGGGTCGTGCCCTGTCAAGCGCCGCCAAGCGCATCTTCGACATTACCGCGAGCCTGCTGTTGCTGGTACTTACCCTGCCGGTGATCGTGCTGTTCGCCCTGCTGGTGAAGATCGACAGCAAGGGGCCGGCCTTCTTCCGCCAGCGCCGCGTCGGCCTGTATGGCGAGCCGTTCGATGTGATCAAACTGCGTTCGATGCGCACCGATGCCGAGGTGAACGGGGCGCAGTTCGCGCAGGAAAACGACCCGCGGGTGACCCGGATCGGGCGCTTCATCCGCAAGGTGCGGATCGATGAGCTGCCGCAGACATGGTCGGTGCTGAAAGGCGAGATGAGCTTCGTCGGCCCCCGTCCGGAGCGCCCCGAGTTCGTCTCGGACCTCGAGGAAAAGCTGCCGTATTATGCCGAGCGCCATATGGTGAAGCCCGGCATCACGGGCTGGGCGCAGATCAATTACCCTTATGGGGCATCGATCGAGGATTCGCGGCACAAGCTTGAGTACGACCTTTACTACGCCAAGAACTACACCCCTTTCCTGGACCTGCTGATCCTTCTCCAGACCCTGCGCGTCGTGCTCTGGCACGAGGGTGCACGGTAAGGGGGCGTCGGCATGCAGACTCCCCTGTCATGGTTGGGCTTCGGGCAATGGGCCTTTCTCATTGCCGCGTTCTGCTTCCTGATGCTGACGGGCTGGCGCTGGGAGCGTCGGCGTAACGCGCAGGAGGGCCCGGCCCGGGCCGAGCTTGGCGCATTCATCGTCAGTGGTGCCTGGGCACTCGTGGTCGCCGGGACTGGATACGCGACACTGGTTGCGCAGGTGTTCGAAAGTTTCCGCACTTTCGCCTGGCTCAGCCTCGCGTTCGTGCTGTTCACCCGCGACGGGCGCCATACGAGCGTTGCACCGATCAGGCCGGTCATGGCGGCGCTGATCTTCGTCGAGACGCTGCAGTTCATCCTGCTCATGATGAACGTGCGGTATGGTGGCAACGCTGCGGCCCAGGCGATGATCTTCCAGATCTCGATGCTGTTCCGGCTGCTGGTTGCCACGGGCGCGCTGGTGCTGGTGCATAACCTCTACGCCGGGGCCATGGCGCAACAGCGCGTTGCGCTGCGCTGGACCTGCATCGCGATGGCGACGGTCTGGGGGTACGACCTCAACCTCTATACGATCGCCTATCTCGCGCGGGCCTTGCCGGTCGAACTCGAGGCCATGCGCGGCGTGGCGCAGATCGGCGTTGCCCTGCTGCTTGCCATCGGTGCGGTGCGAGGGCGGTCGGCTCTACGGTTCTCACCGTCACGCGCCGTCGCTTTCCAGTCGCTTTCACTTCTGGTGATCGGTGCCTACATGATCGTGATGGTCGGTGCGGCGCAATCGCTGGCGTGGCTCGGCGGCGATGCCGGGCAGCTAGCGCAGCTGGGCTTCGTGTTCGTGACGAGCGTGCTGGTGCTGGCCATTCTCCCGGCCGGGCGCCTGCGTGGCTGGATGAAAGTCATGCTCGCCAAGCACTTCTTCCAGCACCGCTACGACTATCGCTCGGAGTGGCTGCGCTTCACCCGCACCATCGGCCGCGGCGGCACGCATGCGCCATCATTGCATGAGCGCGTGGTCCAGGCGGTCGCCGACATCACCGACAGCTCTGCCGGCCTGCTGCTGTGCCAGGGCGAGAACGGCGAGATGGTGCTATCTGCTCGCTGGCAATGGCCGACCGCCGATGTTCCAGCCGAAGCGCTGTCGATCGACCGGGTCGCCTTTTTCGAGAGGCGCGGCTTCATTGTCGATCTCGACGAACTGCGCGCCGGCGTGAACCATCAGGGCGAGGATGCCGCGGTACCGAAATGGCTGGTGGAAGAGCATTCCGCCTGGGCTCTGGTGCCTCTGCTGCACTTTGATCGTCTGGTCGGTCTGGTCGTGCTGGGGCGTCCGCAAGTGGCGCGAAAGCTCGATTGGGAGGATTTCGACCTGCTGCGCGTGGTGGGCATGCAGCTGGCAAGCTACCTTGCCGAGCATGCCGGCCAGTCGGCGCTGCTCGAAGCGAGCCGGTTCGAGGAATTCAACCGTCGCATGGCGTTTGTCATGCACGACATCAAGAACCTTGCCAGCCAGTTGAGCCTGCTTTCGCGCAATGCGGAGAAGCATGCGGAAAATCCGGCATTCCGGGCGGACATGCTGATCACGCTGCGCAATTCCGCCGACAAGCTCAACGCTTTGCTGGCGAGGCTTTCGCGTTATGGCGGCAATGCTGCAGAGCGCGTCGAGGACATTGATGCGAGCGACGTGATCCGCGCCGTGGCCAATCGCTATAACGCTCCCGGGCAGCTGCAGGTCCACGTGACGCACGATGCGCCCTGCCGCGTCTTTGCCAACCGTGAAGTGCTCGAACAAGTGGTTCTGCATCTGGTGCAGAACGCGATCGACGCCAGCGCCGAGGGCATGGCGGTTTTCCTGCAATGCAACGTGGATGGCCTCTACGGTACGATCGAAGTGATCGACACCGGTTGCGGAATGAGTGCCGAGTTTATCCGCAATCGCCTGTTCCGGCCGTTCGTGTCGACCAAGCAAGGCGGGTTCGGCATCGGTGCATACGAGGCGCGCGAAATGGTGCGGGCCATGCGCGGCAAGCTTGAGGTTGAAAGCCGCGAAGGGCTGGGCAGCCGCTTTACGGTGCGCCTGCCGCTGGCAGCCGCGCAAGGATTGATCAGTTCGATTGAGGGGGAAAGCACCCCCCATGGGAAAAAGGTGGCATGATGAGTGATGCAAAGTCCGGACAGCGGCCGGTGCTGCTGATCGTCGAGGACGATCCGGGTCTGCAGGCTCAGCTCAAGTGGGCCTATGAGGATTTCGACGTCGTGATTGCGGGCGACCGGGCCACGGCGCTGACGCTGCTGCGGTCGGAAGAGCCGGCTGTGGTGACGCTCGATCTCGGCCTCCCGCCCGATCCGGATGGCACGACCGAAGGGTTCGCCGTGCTTGACGAGATCATGGCGCTGCGTCCCCAGACCAAGGTCATCGTCGCCAGCGGACACGGGGCGCGGGAATCCGCCCTGAAGGCGATCGAGAAGGGCGCCTACGATTTCTACCAGAAGCCGGTGGACATCGACGCGCTGGGCCTGATCGTGCGACGCGCGCTGCATCTTTCCCAGATCGAAGCGGAAAACCGTGTCCTGGCAACGCGGGCCTCATCAGACAACAAGGTGCTCGGCCGCATGATCACGGCTGCGCCCGAGATGATCAAGGTGGCGCGCACGATCGAGCGCGTGGCCAACACCAATGTCTCGGTCATGCTGCTGGGTGCCAGCGGTACCGGCAAGGAGCTTCTGGCGCGCGGGCTGCACGATTGTTCAAGCCGGGCACAAGGCGCTTTCGTCGCGATCAATTGCGCGGCCATCCCCGAAAACCTGCTGGAAAGCGAATTGTTCGGGCACGAGAAGGGCGCGTTCACCGGCGCGGTCAAGACGACCGAGGGCAAGATCGAACTGGCGAGCGGTGGCACGCTGTTCCTCGACGAGGTTGGCGACATTCCGCTGCAACTGCAGGTGAAGCTGCTGCGCTTCCTGCAGGAGCGGACCATCGAGCGGATCGGCGGGCGGCGCTCGATCGAAGTCGACACGCGCATCGTCTGCGCAACGCACCAGAATCTCGAGGCCATGATTGCCGACGGCCGTTTCCGCGAGGACCTGTTCTATCGCCTTGCCGAAATCGTCGTGCGCATTCCGGGGCTGGCCGAGCGCCCGGGCGATGCAACGCTTCTCGCCAAGTCGTTCCTGCTGCGCTTTGCCAAGGAGATGAATCCTTCGGTCAAGGGCTTTGCCCCCGATGCGCTTGCCGCCATCGACGGATGGAACTGGCCGGGCAACGTGCGCGAGCTTGAGAACCGGGTGAAGCGTGCGGTCATCATGGCCGACGGGAAGCTAGTCTCTGCGGCCGACCTTGATCTGCCGACGGGCGAGACGCAGGAAGCTTCGCCCCTTAACCTCAAGACCGCGCGCGAAGTGACCGATCGCAAGGTCATTCGCCATGCCCTTGCGCGAAGCGAGGGCAACATATCCAGTACCGCGCGACTGCTCGGCATAAGCAGGCCCACGCTATATGACCTGCTCAAGCAGTACGATCTCCATAACTAGGTTCACCGCAGCCGCGTTGGTCGCACTGGTCCTTGGCGGACCGGTGCGCGGCGACGTGCCAGCGGACCTCCTCGCCAAGGCGCGCGATGCCATAGCAAAGCGCGATGGCATCGCCGCCGAGGCACCGCTGCGCGCGGCGATGCGGAAGGGCGCGTCTGCGGACGACGTGAGGGCGGAACTTGGCGAGGCACTGCTCCTGCAGGGTGACCGACGCGAGGCGCGCAAGGTGCTTTATGGCGGGGACTTCCGGGCTGACAGCGCTGCGCACGGCTGGCAACTGCGCGGGCGCATCGAGCTTATGGATGGCCGGCTAGCAGCGGCTGGGCAAGCGCTGGACCAATCCTATCGCCTGTCACCGGACAACGCTTCGCTGTGGGTGGACATTGCGCGGCTGCGCTTCAGCGGCGGCGAACAGGCCCAGGCGATCGAGGCTGCAGAGCGTGCGGTAAAGCTGGCTCCGCAAGATCCGCGCGCGCTCGAATTGCGAGGGTTGCTGGTACGCGAACAGTTTGGCCTGCAAGCAGCCCTGCCTTGGTTCGAGGCCGGGCTTCGTGCTGCGCCAAACGACGTCGGGCTGCTGGGCGAGTATGCCGCGACGCTGGGCGACATGGGCCAATACCGGGCGATGCTGGTCGTCTGTCGCAAGCTGGCCAAGGTCGATCCCGGCAATGTCCGCGCGCTCTATCTTCAGGCGGTGCTGGCGGCGCGGGCGGGGCAGACCGATCTGGCCCGCAAGATCCTGCTGCAGACCGGCACTACCTTGCGCGATATGCCGGCAGCAATGCTGCTCAATGGCATTCTCGAATATCGCGCCGGGAACGCCAACCTTGCCGTCGGCCATTTTGACCGGCTGCTGCGCGTGCAGCCCGATAACCTGCAGGCACGCATGCTGCTGGTACGGGCTCTGGAACGCCAGGCGCTTCATCTGCAGGCGAGCGAGATTGCGGCAGCCTGGGCGAGGCAGGACTTCGCTCCGCCTTACCTTCTGGCCCTTGCCGCGAATGCCGAGGCGGGACTTGGGGACAAGCTCGCCGCCGCGACACTTCGGCAAAGATCGACCGCAGCAGGCCAACGCTCTGCGCTGGTCATTTCTGCCGACCAGCCATTGCCGGTTCTGGCGTTGGCCTATGGCGATGCGCCGAACTTCGCTGCGAACGCCGTGCCCTATATCCGCGGACTGATCGCGAGCGGTAATGCTGGTCAGGCCGTGGTAGTGGCGGACCGTCTGCGGCTTGCCAATCCGGGCGCAGCGGAAGCGTGGCTGCTGGCGGGCGACACCCGGCTCATGGCGGGGGACCGCGTCGGAGCACTTGACCAGTATGGCCGAGCAGCGCTCATTCGCTTCAACCTGCCGACGCTGCAGAGAATAGACTACGCCTTGCGCGCACTGGGGAAGCCCGTGGAGGCAAACGGCGTTCTCGCCCGCTACCTGCGGCAGAACCCCGGCAGTCCTCAGGCATTGAAGCTGCTGTCTGCGGGACGCGCTGCATTGGGCGACACTGTCGGACAGGCGGCGATCGAAGGCTTCCTGCAGCAGCGAGCCTTGCGCAATCCGTCATGAACTCTGTTCTCGACAGAGGAGCGCCGTCGCCTTAATCGGAATTCAATCGAACGATTAAATGCGGAGAAGGACATGGCAGGGGCGCTCGAAGGGCTGACGGTACTTGAATTCGCAGGGATCGGCCCCGGGCCGTTCGCCTGCATGATGCTTGCCGACCATGGTGCGCGCGTCATCCGCATCGACCGACCGGCCAAAGGCGACCGGGTTGGTGACAGCGGCAACCGCGATATCCTCAACCGAAATCGCGAACGGATCGAGCTCGATCTCAAGGACCCTGCCGCGATCGCCCGGATCCGCGAACTGGTGAAGGACGCCGATGCGATTGTCGAAGGCTATCGCCCCGGCGTGATGGAGCGGCTCGGTCTGGGGCCGGACGTACTGCTCGCCGACAATCCCAGGCTCGTCTACGGGCGCATGACCGGGTGGGGGCAGGAGGGGCCGATGGCTCCGCTTGCCGGGCATGACATCAATTACATTGCACTGGCCGGTGCCCTTCACAGCTTTGGACAGGCGGGTGGAAAGCCACAATTCCCGGTCAACCTAGTCGGAGACTTCGGCGGGGGCGGGATGCTCATGGCATTTGGCGTGATGGCGGCGGTGTTCTCGGCGCAGCGGACCGGAAAGGGCCAGGTCGTTGACTGCGCAATGGTGGATGGTGCGGCAATCCTTTCGGCGATGACCTACACTTTCCTCGGCCTTGGCCGCTGGAAGGACGAGCGCGGCGTCAACCTTCTGGATGGCGGTGCGCACTTCTATGACACCTATGAAACCAGCGACGGCAAGTGGATTTCGATCGGTTCGATCGAGCCGCAGTTCTACGCGCTGCTCCTGGAAAAGACCGGTTTGAAGGATGATCCCGCCTTTGCTCCGCAGATGGACCCACGCGTCTGGCCGGACCTGAAGGCGCGGCTGACCACCTTGTTCCTGACCAAGACCCGCGACGAATGGTGCGCGATCATGGACGGCACCGACATCTGCTTTGCGCCGGTGCTGAGCCTGCGCGAGGCGCCAAGGCATCCTCACAACACGGCGCGTGAAACCTTCGTTGAAGACGATGGGATGATCATGCCGGCGCCCGCGCCGCGCTTCGTTGGCACGCCCGCGCCCAAGCCATCGCTGGCCGGGCGCGGCGAGAGCTGAGGTTTCAGTCTGCCCGGACGGCGGCGTCGATCTCGCTGTCCGGGTACTTGCGCTTGTGGCGGACCGACCACCAAAGCGACAGTCCGATCAGCGCAGCGCCGATCAGGCCTGTGACGGTTTCGGGGATGTGGAACTTTGCCGACAGCAGCATGATCGCGCCAAGCGCGATGATGGCCCAGAACGCGCCATGTTCAAGGTAGCGGTATTCCGAGAGCGTGCCCTTCTTTACCAGCATGATCGTCATCGAACGGACGAACATTGCGCCGATCGACAGGCCAAGGGCGATGATCACCATGTTGTTGGACAGGGCAAATGCGCCAATCACGCCGTCGAAGCTGAATGAAGCGTCAAGCACGTTGAGGTAGAGGAAGCCGCCAAGGCCCGAGCGCACCACCACGCCTGCAGCCTTCTGTGCCTCGTCGCGCATCTCCAGGATCGTCCCCAGCGCTTCGACGGCGATAAAGGTGACCAGACCAAGCACGCCCGAGACAATGAATGTCAGCGCTTCAGCATCCGACAGCAGCAACGATATGCCGTAGAGGCCAAGCAGCAGCACTGCGATTTCGGCTGCCTTGACGTTGGATACGACGGCCAGCTTTTCCTCGACCCAGCGGATCCAGTGAACTTCCTTTTCGCCGTCGAAGAAGAAGGACAGGCCCACCATTGCCAGGAACGCGCCGCCAAAGCCGGCGATGCCGACATGAGCGCTGCTGACGATCTCTTCGTAGCGCTTGGGATCGTTCAAGGAGAGGTTCAACGCCTCTACCGGCCCCAACCCCGCTGCAATCGCCACGATGGCCAGCGGAAAGACAATGCGCATGCCGAATACGGCAATGATCATGCCCCAGGTCAGGAAGCGCTTCTGCCAGATTTCGTCCATTTCCTCGAGCACGGCCGCATTGACCACCGCGTTGTCGAACGACAGCGAGATTTCGAGAATGGAAAGGACGAACACGATCCAGAGCAGTGACATGGTGCCACTGGCATTTCCGGTCTGCATCCAGCCGTAGGCAACGGCCAGTGCCAGGCAGACCAGCGTAAAAAGGATCGAACCCTTGTAGAAGCGGAGCAAGCGGAATTCCCTTGTTGGCGTGCCGTGCGTGTCGTGGCGCGTTACTTTGGCTGATAGGTCTGTTCAATACCGGGGAACGCACGAGAGCGCACTTCGGCAGCATAAGTGGCGGCAGCGCCGGAAATCGTGTCGGCAATGTTCTCGTAGATCTTCACGAAACGCGGCACACGCTCGAACATGCCGAGCATGTCCTCCGTCACCAGCACCTGCCCGTCGCACTGCGCCGAAGCGCCGATGCCGATGGTGGGGCAGGGCACTGCTTGCGTGATGGCGATGGCGATGGGCTCCACTACCCCCTCGATCACGATGGCAAAGGCGCCGGCATCGGCCAGCGACTGCGCATCGCCGACAATCTTGGCAGCCTCGGCCTCGCTGCGGCCGCGCGCGTTGTAGCCGCCGAGCACGTTCACCGCTTGCGGAGTGAGGCCGACGTGGCCCATCACCGGAATGCCGCGCCGGGTGAGGAAAGCGACGGTTTCGGCCATCGCCTCGCCGCCTTCGAGCTTGACCGCTGCGCAGCCTGTTTCCTTGAGCAGGCGCGAGGCGCTCTCGAATGCCTGCTGCGGCGAGGCTTCGTAGGAGCCGAACGGCATGTCGACCACGACGGCGGCATGGTACGATCCGCGCACCACCGCCGCGCCATGCGCCGCCATCATGTCGAGCGTGACCGGCACGGAGGAGGGCAGGCCATAGATCACCTGACCCAGCGAATCCCCCACCAGCAGCAGATCGCAATGGGCGTCGAGCAACTGCGCCTGCCGCGCGGTATAGGCGGTGAGCATCACCACCGGTTCCTGGGTCACGCCGTCCTTCTTGCGCCGGCGGATCGCCGGGATCGTCAGCCGCTTCATCGGTGCGGGCGTAGGGTTCGCGCGGCTGGTGGCGGTGTCGAGCTGGAAGGTCGTGGACATCGTTGCGCATCCTCTGAAGCGGGCAGCCGTTTCTACCGGCTTGCCGAAAACCCGCAAGGTGGCCCGGCGCACAGGCCATTTTTGATGCAAGTCTGGGGAAAAATGGCTTGCGCGCTAGGCCGTTCCCGCTAGCGTTGCGGCGCATAACCTGGTTTCCGGCGCAACCGTTTTGGTTTCAGGTGCCGGACCAAGGCGGGAGAATTTCATGTTCGGTCGCGTCAAACCGCTCGACGCCATTCTAGCAACTGCTGAAAAGAAATCGTTGCATCGCTCGCTGGGCCCGGTCCAGCTCACCCTGCTCGGCGTCGGCGCCATCATCGGCACCGGCATCTTCGTGCTTACGGCCGAAGCTGCGCAGAAGGCCGGGCCGGGCATGATCTGGAGCTTCATCATCGCCGGTTTTGTCTGCGCGGTGGCGGCACTGTGCTATTCGGAACTGGCATCGATGGTGCCTGTTTCGGGGTCAGCTTATACGTACACTTATGCCGTGATGGGTGAATTGCTGGCATGGATGGTCGGCTGGGCGCTGATCCTCGAATATGCGGTGGCAGCTTCAGCGGTCTGCGTGGGCTGGTCGGGCTATTTCGTCGGACTCTTGCGAGATTACATAGGGTTGGAGATACCAGCGACGCTGGCCAACGGTCCTTTCGCGGGCGGCGTGGTCAACCTGCCGGCGCTGGTTATCGGCCTGCTCGTTACCTGGCTGCTGATGATCGGCACCTCGGAAAGCGCCAAGGTCAACGCGGTGCTTGTTGCGATCAAGGTCGGCGCGCTGACCCTGTTCGTGTTCGCCACGTTCAAGTACCTGAACAACGGCCCGAATTTCACTCCATTCACGCCTAACGGCTGGGGCATCATCGGCGTTGGCGGTGCAGCGGCTTCGATCTTCTTCGCCTATGTCGGCTTTGATGCGGTCTCGACCGCGGCCGAGGAAACCAAGAACCCGCAGCGCAACGTGCCGATCGGGCTGATCGGCAGCCTTGCGATCTGTACGGTGTTCTACATCCTCGTCGCAGGCGGCGCGATTGGCTCGATCGGTGCGCAGCCCGTTTCAGGTCCTGCCGGTGAAGTCCTCGCTCCGGGCTCCAAGGCTCTGGCAGACCAGTGTGCGTCGCTCGCCGCGCTCGGCAAGGAGCCTCTGGCTTGCTCGAAGGAAGCCCTGGCCCACGTTCTCAAGGAGATCGGCTGGACCAAGCTTGGCGGTGTGATCGGCCTTGCTGCCGGTCTTGCCCTGCCGTCGGTCATCCTGATGATGCTGTTCGGTCAGACTCGCATCTTCTTCGTGATGGCGCGCGATGGTCTGCTGCCGGAAAAGCTCGCCACGATTCACCCCAAGTGGAAGACGCCGCACATCGTTACCGGCATTACCGGCGTGTTTGTCGCTGCAGCGGCTGCGTTTCTGCCGGTGGGCAAGCTGGCCGACATCTCGAACTCGGGTACGCTGTTCGCGTTCTTCATGGTGGCCATCGCGGTGCTGGTGCTTCGCCGGACCGAGCCGAACCGTCATCGTCCATTCCGCACGCCGCTGATCTGGCTGACGGCGCCGCTCGCCATTGTCGGGACTTTCGCGCTCTACCTGCTGCTGCCGTTCGACGCCAAGATGGTGCTGCCGGTGTGGGGTGCGCTGGGCCTGCTGATCTACTTCGGCTACAGCCGCAGCCGCAGCCATGTCGGCCGTGGCCTCGTGGAAGTGCATGAGGAAGACGCTGACGCGCCGCCGCAGCCGGTGCCGCCGATCAGCTGATCGGTTGCAAGGGTTGAATAAGAAGGGCCGCTCCTTTCGGGGCGGCCCTTTTCGTTTGGTTGGCGGGTGACAGTGCTTACAGCTTGGTGTCGGTGTAGCCGCCCTTGACGTCGTTGGTGACGTCCATACCCAGCGCCATCTTGGCCGTGCCGATCAGGCCGAGTTCACCCGCCCAGATCGAGGCATCGCCGAGGTTCATGCGCAGGAACAGCAGGTTGGGTGAATCCGGGCCGCCCGGAAACCAGGCTTCCACGAAGTTGTTCCAGTGCTCTTCCAGCACCGCGCGATCGGTTTCCTCGACCAGCACGCCATGGAAGCGGGCAAACACATCGTGCCCCTTGGAAGAGAACGTCGCGGTGGCTCCGCCCATCTTGGCAAAGCGGTTGTCACGGCTGGTGAAGAACCAGATCGCGCTGTTGGCGTCCTTGTCGAGCTGCGCGGTCATCGGCGCGGCCGAATCCGGATCATTGTCGAGCTGGAGCATGACGTAGGGCGATGAAGACATCGCCTTCCAGAATTTTTCGCGTAGCTCTTCGGGATTGCCCTGATCGTACTTCATTGCTCGAATGTCCTTTGCTTGTCGGCAGTTGCCTGATGAACGGGACGGAGCGGGTGAAGTTCCCCCCAGGTTTTTCCCCAAGGCTGTGCACATAAGGGAAACGACAGACGGATTGCGCGTTCCCTGAAATGGAACATAATAAGAACAAAGGAACGAATCGCATGATCGAACACGCCCCTATCCGTGATCCTGTCGCCTTGGCTCCAGGCCTTGCGCGCGGTATCGGCACCTCTGCCCGCACGCCCCGCTGGCAGCCGGGGCTGGCCCTCGATTGCGCTCATGCCGAGCTGTTCGCACCTGCGCGCGATGCCTGCGGAGCGGGAATGGCGCTGGCGCTGGCCCGCGATGCCTTGCGCCAGCAGCAAGTCGCAGAACTGCCCGATCGCCGCCCGTTCCTATGGGTGCAGGACAAGGCGGCACTGCGTCTTTCCGGCCGGCCTTACTTGCCAGGCCTGCCAGCCGACTTGCGCCATCGCCTCATCCACGTTGCCGCCGCCACGCCCGAAGATGCGCTGTTCGCGCTGGAAGAGGGATTGCGCTGTCGTGACATGGCTTTCGTGATGGGCGAGATCGGCGGCAATCCTCGCGCGCTCGATTTCACCGCCTCGCGCCGTCTCAGCCTTGCTGCAGAAAAGCACGGCGTGCCGTTGTGGCTCGTGCGGCTCGATGCCCGGCGCGATCTCGGCGCGGCGCGCATGCGCTGGGAGGTGGGACCCGCACCTTCACCCCGGCCGCGCTGGAATGCCCACGCCCCGGGCACGGCCACCTGGCGGGCCGATCTGTTTCGCGCCCATACCTTCCACCCCGGACAATGGACCTTGCGCGATGACGACGCTCTCCTCGTCGCCGAACCTGCTCTCCCAGAATCCCGGACGCCGGATCATGGCGATCTGGTGCACGGATCTGGCGATCGATCGCTGGCGACTGGTTGAAGGCCTGAAGTACGGGGAAGGGCTCGACGCCGCCCCGCTCGCGCTGATCGAGGACACCGCCCACGGCCCGCGCATTGCCGCCGCCAACGCTGCGGCCCGCGCGGCGGGGGCTGCGCCGTCGATGCGCCTCACCGATGCGCGCACGCTTTGCCCCGCGCTTGTCGTGCGCCCTGCCGATGCTGCGGGCGACCTTGCGTTCCTTGAGAACCTTGCCCTGTGGGCACAACGCTGGGGCCCTTGGAGCGCGCTCGATCCACCCGATGGACTGCTGGTGGATACCAGCGGCGTGGCGCACCTGTTCGGCGGCGAGCAAGCCCTGATCGCTGATGCGCTGGCCCTGCTGAACAAGCGTGGCTTGACGGCACGCGCTGCGCTTGCACCCACGGCAGGCGCGGCCTGGGCACTCGCCCGCCATGGACCGACAGCTGCAGTCCAGCCTGCGGAAGCGGACCCGCGCACCTTTCTCGCCGATCTCCCCGTCGCCGCGCTGCGTCTCGACGCCGATGTGATCCTGCTGCTGCGCCGCCTCGGCCTCAAGCGATTGGGCCAGATCGAAGGGCTGACGCGCGAGAACCTGGCGCGCCGCTTCCGCAATCATCGCTCGGCCGCCGCCAATCCGCTGCTGCGGCTCGACCAGATCTTCGGCCTGCGGCCCGAACCGCTGCTGCCCGTCGTGGGCGTGCCTGCCCGCTGGTCCAGCGCCGACTGATGGAGCCGATCCGCCACCGCACCCTTCTCGATCGCGTGGTCGAGGACCTCGCCGCCGACATGGCGCGCCTGCTCGAAGGGCTGGGGCAGGGGGCACGTCGCCTTGAGCTGGGGATGTGGAAGGTCGATGGCGAGGTGATTGTGCGGCGGCTCGAGATGGCTGCCGCCTCCCGCGATCCGGCCCATATCTGCCGTCTCTTCGCCGCACGGCTCGATGATCTCGATGCGGGGTTCGGCATAGAACTTGTGCGCCTGCGCGTGCCGTGGGCGGAACCCTTGCACCTGTCGCAGGCCGATCTCGACGCCGCGGCCGAGCGTCATGGTACCAGTTTGGCCGCCTGTATCGATCGCCTGACCGTGCGCCTTGGGCCAGAAGCGGTACAGCGTCCGGTCGCTCACGCCAGTCATCTGCCCGAACGCGCCCAACGCTGGCAGCCATCGCTGGCGGATATACCCTCTTCACAGGAAGAATTGCGTTTCCATCACAGGCCACTGAAACTCCTGGATAAACCGGAGTCTGTCGCGGTCATCTATGAAACCCCGGACGGCCTGCCACGCCAGTTCCAATGGCGCGGACAGTTGCACAAGGTCGTACGAGCCGAAGGGCCAGAGCGCATTGCCCCGGAATGGTGGCGCGAACGCTCCACCGTGCGCCTTCGCGATTATTACCGGATCGAGGACGAGACCGGCCGCCGCTACTGGATCTACCGCCACGGCGTGATCGGGGACGGGCGCGGTGGAGCCCCTGAATGGTTCATCCAGGGGCTCTTTGCCTGAAGCATCAGATCGATGGCGCCACGATGGTCTGTGCGGTCAGCGTGTCGATCACTTCCTGCGGCATCGTTTCGGCGGGACGGCCCGAGACAAAATCGAGCAGATCCTTGGTCAGCCGCTCGGTCTGCGTTGCGAAGACCCCGTGCGGCTCGCCATCGTACTCGATCAGCGTTGCATGCGGCACGGCCCTGGCCACGGCGCGCCCGGTTGCCTCGATCGGCACAGTCGCATCGGAGGTGCCGTGGATTACCAAAGTCGGCACGCGGAACGAGGGCAGGTCCCACGGAAATCGGTAGTGGCAAAAGCCTTCGCTGAGAGCAGCGTCGGCCTCAGGCCCGCCTGCATCGCTGTTGCCCAGGACAGCTTCAGCGTCTCGTCGCTCACCGGCCTGCTCAGCATCCCCACGCCATAGAAATCGCGGAAGAAGCCGGTGAAGAACCTGGCCCGGTCCTCCAGCATGCCGTCGGTCATTTCATCGAACGTCGATTGCGGAACGCCGTCGGGATTGTCGTCGGTCTTGAGCATGTAGGGTACGACCGAGGACACCAGCGCCACCCGCGAAACCCCGCGACCGCCATGGCGCGACATGTAGCGCGCGATCTCGCCGCCGCCCATCGAGAAGCCGACCAAAGCCACGTTATCGCCCACACCCATTGCCGCCATGACGTCAGCCAGATCGTCGGCAAAGGTATCGTAATCATAGCCGCCGGAAGGCTGATCGGAACGCCCGAAGCCGCGCCGGTCATAGGCAATTGCGCGGAAGCCCGCATCGGCCAGCGCATTGCTCACCGGGTCCCAACTGTCGCCGGAAAGCGGCCAGCCGTGGATCAGCACCACCGGCGGCCCATCACCCCACGACTTGGCATAAAGGCGGGTCCCGTCGCGGGTCTCGATCATCGGCATCAAACTGTCTCCTCAGGCCCCGCCCGTATGGTGCCTGAACGGCTCGTCCCGTTTCGCGTTCCTTCCCTCGGCCTGTCCACAGGTACGGGCTGGCGCAGGATGCCGAAGGAACATATAAAGAACGAATGTCGCAACTTACCGTTCTCGAACGCCTCGAAATCCTGGCCGATGCTGCCAAGTACGATGCCTCCTGCGCTTCGTCGGGTACTACCAAGCGCAACAGCAAGGGGGGCCAAATGGACCAGGGCGCGGCATCGGGTCGACCGAGGGCATGGGCATCTGTCATGCCTATGCGCCTGATGGTCGCTGCATCTCGCTGCTCAAGATCCTGCTGACCAACCACTGTGTGTTCGATTGCCACTACTGCGTGAACCGCAAGAGCTCGAACACCCGCCGCGCGCGCTTTACTCCGCAGGAAGTGGTGGACCTGACGCTGTCGTTCTACCGCCGAAACTATATCGAGGGGCTGTTCCTCTCCTCCGGCATCGTCAAAAGCTCCAGCCACACGATGGAGCAGTTGATAGAAGTCGCCCGTATCCTGCGGGAAGAACACGATTTTCGGGGTACATCCACCTCAAGACAATCCCCGAGGCCGATCCCGAACTGGTTGCCCAGGCCGGGCTCTATGCCGATCGCGTCTCGATCAACGTCGAATTGCCCACGGTGGCCGGCCTCACTCGCCTTGCGCCCGACAAGTCCGCGCCGCAGATCGAAGGAGCGATGGGGTCGCTGAAAGAAGCGATTGTCGAGGCCAAGGACGCCCGCAAGCGCTTCCGCCATGCGCCGAAGTTTGCTCCCGCCGGCCAGTCCACCCAGATGATTGTCGGCGCCGATGCTGCGACCGATGCCGATATCGTCGGTCGCGCCAGCACGCTTTACGACCGCTTTCGCCTGCGCCGCGTCTATTACTCCGCCTTCAGCCCGATCCCCGATGCCAGCGCGGTCCTGCCGCTGAAGCGTCCGCCCTTGATGCGCGAACATCGGCTCTACCAGTCCGACTGGCTGATGCGCTTCTATGGCTTTGCCCCGCACGAAGTGCAGCAGGCAGCCGGCAACGATGGCATGCTCCCGCTCGATATCGACCCCAAGCTCGCCTGGGCCTTGCGCTTTCGCGGGGACTTTCCGGTCGACGTCAACCGTGCCCCGCGCGAGAAGCTGCTGCGCGTGCCGGGGCTGGGAGTGAAGGCGGTCAACGCGCTTGTCGCCGCGCGCCGCCAGCGCCGCCTGCGCCTCGCCGATGTCGGCAAACTCACCGTCTCTGTTGCCAAGGTGCGCCCGTTCATCGTCACCGAGGACTGGCGCCCCATACTTTTGACCGACCGGGCCGATCTGCAAAGTCTTCTGGCCCCTGCCGCCAAGCCCGCCCAGATGGAACTCTTCGCATGAAGCCGTTTCGTGACATGCGCCTGACCGAAGCGTTCCGCATCCAGCTTGCCGCGCCGGACGATTTCGAGGGGTGGCGTGATGCCGCGCGCCGCATGGTCCGCGCCGATATGGCGCCAGACCGGGTCACCTGGGAATCCCCTGCCGATCAGGGCGCGGACCTGTTCGCTCATGGTGACCGCCGCCTGCCATCGCCGCCTGACGATGCCCCACAGCCCCGCGTTTCGCGAGACTTCTTGCAGCTTGCACAAAGCGTGATCCTTCATTCTGATTCTACGCGCTTTTCATTGCTCTATCGCACGTTGTGGCGCCTGCAGTCACGCCCCGCCTGATGGAGGACAAGGCCGATCCCGACGTACGCGCCATGGAAGACCTCGCCCGGCAGGTCCGGCGGGACATTCACAAGATGCGCGCTTTCGTCCGCTTTCGCAGCGTGGAGAACGAAGAAGGCGAGCACTACGTCGCCTGGTTCGAGCCCGAGCACCATATCCTGCGCGCCAACGCCGGGTTCTTCGTGCGTCGCTTCACCACCATGCGCTGGTCGATTCTCACCCCGCGCGGGACCCTGCATTGGGATGGCGAGGCGCTGCAGGAAGGCCCGCCGGCCACCCGTGCAGATGCTCCTTCGGGCGATCCGGTCGAGGCGCTGTGGCGCAAGTATTATGCGTCGATCTTCAATCCCGCGCGTTTGAAGGTCGGGGCGATGCTCAAGGAAATGCCCCGCAAGTACTGGAAGAACATGCCCGAAGCGGCGCTCATCCCCGAGTTGATCGCAGGCGCACAGGCACGCGAGGCGCAGATGGTGAAGGCGGGCGAACAGGACTTCGGCGAACGGCCGCAAAGCCTTGGCGCGATTGGCGAGGCAATCCTCGGCTGCCGCCGTTGCGAGATCGGCTGCAACGGTACCCGTGCCGTCATGGGCGAAGGGCCTGCATCCGCCGCCTTGATGATCGTGGGCGAGCAGCCGGGCGATACCGAGGAGGAGCAGGGCCGTCCGTTCGTCGGCCCGGCCGGTCGCTTGCTGCGCTCGCATCTCGAAGAAGCGGGTATTTCGGACGAACGCACCTACGTGACCAACGCGGTCAAGCACTTCAAGTTCGTTCCCCGTGGCAAGCGCCGTCTCCACCAGAATCCCACCGCCAAGGAAATTGATATCTGCCGCTGGTGGCTTGATGGCGAACGCGCGCTGGTCCAGCCCCGGCTCATCCTCGCCTTGGGCGCAAGCGCGGCACGCAGCCTTCTGGGCAAGACGGTCAGCGTGCAAAAGGTGCGGGGCGAGCCACATTTGCTCGACGATGGCAGCGAGCTGTGGATCACCACGCATCCCAGCTATCTGCTGCGTCTGCAAGATCACGGTCGCGCCGAGGAAGAAGCCAAGTTTGCGAATGATTTACGCCGGGTAGCGGATAGACTTTCGGAACTTTCTGGCGCAGTCTGATGCCCGAACCTGCGCTGACGCCGCCGCGGCGCCATGTCGCGCCATTCGAAGGGTCGCTACCGTCACCGGCGGCCTTTGTCGAACTGGGGCTGGCAACCTGCTTCTCGTTCCTGCGCGGTGCCTCGGACGCCCAGGATCTGGTCAGGACGGCACGCGAACTGGGCTACGATGCGCTGGGCATTGCCGATGCCAACACCCTGGCCGGTATTGTACGTCTGCACACCGAAGCCGATGGGGCGGGCATGCGCCCCGTTATCGGCTGCAGGATCGAAACCGTCGAAGGCCTGGCCTTTCTGGCCTATCCGCAGGACCGCGCCGCGTACGGTAGGCTGTGCCGCCTCATTTCTGCTGGGCGAATGCGCACGCTCACTGGAGAGTGGCAGGCCAAGGGCATCTGTGAGATCGATTTACCCATGCTGGCTGCCCATGCCGAGGGCATTCACCTGATCCTCGTTCCCCCAGCTGATCTGGATCAGATGTTTACGGCGGAAAGCGAAAGCAATGTCTTTGCTTTTCCAAGTGGGGAATCCCCAGTTCTTCCACCGATTACGAACAGCCTTTCCCTGCCTTTTCCCGAGCTTCTCCCCAAGCTTGTCCACAGCCTGCCGACCATGCGCCATCTGGCCGCGAGCTACCTTTACGTCGGCGATGACATTGCCCGGATCGAACGGCTGAACGGTCTAGCTCGGAGCAATGGCCTTGGCCTGCTGGCTACCAACGAAGTGCTCTACGCGACGCCAGACCGCCGTCCGCTTCAGGACGTGATGACGGCAATCCGTCACAAGACCACCGTGGCCAAGGCCGGGCATTTGCTCGAACCCAACGCCGAACGGCATCTGAAATCCCCTGAAGAGATGGTCCGTCTGTTCGAACGCTGGCCCCAGGCAATCAGTGCCACGCGCGAAGTGGCGGACTCCTGTCAGTTCAGCCTCAAGGAGCTCAGCTACGAATACCCTGAAGAAATCTGCCCCGAAGGCCACGATCCGCAATCCTGGCTCGAAATGCAGACGTGGGAAGGTGCACGGGGGCGCTATCCGGATGGCGTGCCGGAGAGCGTTGCCGATACTCTGCGCCGGGAACTCGACCTGATCGGCAAGCTGAACCTTGCAACCTACTTCCTGACCATCAAGGATATTGTTGATTTCGCACGTAATTGCGATCCTCCGATCCTGTGCCAAGGGCGTGGCTCAGCTGCCAATTCCGCGGTCTGCTTTTGCCTCGGGATAACCGCCGTTGATCCCGCCAAGCACGCACTGCTGTTCGATCGCTTCATCTCGGAAGAGCGCAAGGAGCCGCCCGACATCGACGTCGACTTCGAGCATGAACGGCGTGAGGAGGTCATCCAGTATATCTACCGCCGTTTTGGCCGTGCCCGTGCAGGGCTTTGCGCCACGGTCATCCACTACCGCCCGCGCATGGCGATCCGCGAAGTAGGCAAGGCCATGGGCCTGTCCGAAGACGTGACCGGCGCGCTCGCTCGCACCGTCTGGGGTAGTTGGGGCACCGAGGTGGGGGACAAGAACGTCAACGAAAGCGGGTTGGACGGCACCGATCCTTACCTCAGGCGCGTTATCGCAATTGCCCAGCAAATGATTGGAATGCCGCGCCATCTTTCCCAGCACGTTGGCGGTTTCATTCTCACTCAAGGGCCGCTGACCGAAACCGTGCCGATCGGCAACGGCGCGATGGCCGATCGCAGCTTCATCGAATGGGACAAGGATGACATCGACGCGCTCGGCATCCTCAAGGTCGATGTGCTGGCGCTCGGAATGCTCACCTGCATCCGCAAGTGCCTTGATCTGCTGGGCTCGCACCACGGCCGCGACCTGACGCTGGCCACGGTCCCGCGCGAGGACCCGGCAGTCTACGACATGCTGTGCAAGGGCGATTCTCTCGGCGTGTTCCAGGTGGAAAGCCGCGCGCAGATGAACATGCTGCCGCGCCTGCGCCCCCGCCAGTTCTACGATCTGGTGATTCAGGTCGCCATCGTGCGTCCCGGCCCGATCCAGGGCGATATGGTCCACCCTTATCTCAAGCGCAGGCGGGGTGAGGAGAGGGTAGAGATCCCTGCGCCCGGACCCGAACATGGCCCCGCCGATGAGCTGAGCTCGATCCTCAACCGCACGCTGGGCGTGCCGATCTTTCAGGAGCAGGCGATGAAGATCGCGCTCGATGCGGCGCGGTTTTCCAGCCTCGAAGCCAATCACCTGCGCAAGGCCATGGCCACGTTCCGCTCCCGCGGGATGGTGCACGAACTTGAGGACATGATGGTCGGCCGCATGGTCAAGCGCGGCTACGATCCGGATTTCGCCGAACGCTGTTTCAACCAGATCAAGGGTTTCGGCGAATACGGCTTTCCCGAAAGCCATGCCGCCAGCTTCGCCCACCTCGTCTATGTCTCGTCATGGCTGAAGTGCCACTATCCGGCGGCTTTCGCCTGCGCCTTGCTCAATTCGCAGCCGATGGGCTTCTATGCCCCTGCGCAGATCGTCGGCGATGCGGCGCGGCACGGCGTGCCGGTGCTGCCGGTCGATGTGAACCATTCGGACTGGGATTGCACGCTGGAGCAGGGCGGAGGCGCGCTCCGGCTTGGCCTCAGGCAGATCGATGGCTTTCCCGAACATGCGGCCGCCATGCTTGTTGCGGCGAGAGGCGAGGGTGGTGTCTTTACCGATGCCGCCAGCCTGAAGGAACGGGCAGGGCTGTCTCCGGCACTGGTCGAGCGGCTTGCCGCAGCCGATGCGCTCGGCTCGCTTGGTCTCTCGCGCAGGCAGGCGCTGTGGGATGCCCGCAGCCTTGTCGCGCCCAAGGAACTGCCGCTGTTTGCCGCCATGACGTCACGCTCGGAAGGCGAGGAGCGCAGTCGTGCCGTCCTGCCGATGATGCCGCTGTCGGAGGAGGTCGTGGCCGATTATCAGACGCATCGCCTGTCGCTGAAGGCCCATCCGCTGGCGTTTTTGCGGCCGATGCTGGGCGAACGCGGCTTTGTCCGGGCGGCGGACCTCAGGAGCCACAAGTATCGCGCCACGGTGCAGGTTGCCGGCGTGGTGCTGGTGCGTCAGCGCCCCGGCAGCGCCAAGGGTGTCTGTTTCATCACGCTCGAGGACGAGACTGGCGTGGTCAATCTGGTGATCTGGCCCGACCTGATGGAGAAGCAGCGCAAGATCATCATGGGTGCACGGCTGATGGAGGTGCGCGGGCGTGTCGAATACGACGACGAGGTCATCCATGTCATCGCCATGCACCTGACCGATGCCAGCGCGAGCCTGGATGCGCTGTCCGATGCCGACCAGCTCATGCCGCCGATTGCGCGGGCGGACGAGTGCAACAGGCCGATCCCCGAACGCGCCGGTCCCGGTGCCCGGACACACCCGCGTGACGTGAGGATCATCCCCAAGTCACGCGATTTTCATTAGGCCTCAAGCTCAGGTGCGCAGGCGCTCGATCCCCTGCGCCAGTGCGACATAGAGCTTGCCCATGTCGGACGAGAGCAACGTAACGCCCAGAGCGTTACCGTCACGGGTCGAAAGCAACTGGCGCAGCATGGATTCGAAATCGTGGATGTAGCGGTTCACATGCTCGCGGAACTCGCTCTCAGCTTCGTAATGCGCCTGTACCGCCTTGGCCTCGGCACTTTCCAGCAGCGACACGGCGCGGCGGGTGAAGATGCCGCGGTCCCCGCGCAAGTACGATGCCCAAGCGGTTTCCGAAACATCCGTCGACAGCGCCTTGGCAATGTCGATGGCGGACGAGTTCAGCGATTCCGTGATCAGGGCCGCGCGACGGGCAAAGTCGTTATCGACCTTCTCCTCTGCCTTCTCGCGAACGCGATCGACCCGCGCCTCAAGATTGCCGGCCAGTTCATCGACCTTCGCCAACTGGTCACGCATCTGGATTGCGGTGTCGCGACTTGCTGCCGCTGCGGCATCGATGGCTTCCTCAAGACGCCCCACAAGTTCGGCCGCGCGCCCCTGAAGCACCCGCGCGATCGCGGCACTGCTCTGTTCGCCAAGTCGTTCGGCGAGGCTTTCGATTTCACCCGCAGTGCTGACGCGCAGGTCTTTACCAGCCTTGGTTGCAGCCTCGTTCAAGCCGCCAATTGCTCCTGACAGTCGGCTCTCGATATCCTGTGACAGTGCATCGCTTTCGGCGCGCACCCCGGCCAGCACGTCGCGCAGAGCAGAAAGTTGCTGCTCATGCTCTGCCGCCTGCTCGGACAGGGTCTTTTGCGCCTTCTGCAATTCCTTGATCGTGCTCGAAACTTCACTGCGAGCAGAACCAACCGTCTCGGCAAGGCTGCGCCCGCCATCGCCTGCTTCGCGCAAGGTATCGCGCAGGGTGAACACGCGATCCTCCAGACCCTTGAGCCCGGCTTCAGTACTGCGCAGGGCTTCCGGAATCTGGGTGCGCGTGTGGTCGCCACCGGCCTGGATCAGCTCAAGAAGCCGCACAGCAGAATCGGTCAATTCGCCGATCTGCAGGTCCGTGCCTGAAAGCGCGTGGCGCATTTCACCCAGTCGCGCGGTGAGATCGGCCATTGCCTTGTCAACCTGCGACGCTGTCTGTGCGCCTTGTTCGCCAGAGTTGCGAAGGACTTCGGAGAAGGCACTGACCTTGCTTCCGATTTCCTCACATCTGGAAGCAAGCTTCTCAGCCTCGACAATTTGCGTGCTGCGCTGCGCCTCGATCGCCTGATCAAGCTCGGCCAGCTTTGACGCCAAACCTTCGGCGGCAGAAGCGGCGGCGCGCTCCAACGCAGAGCGACGCTCGGCAACGGCCTCGTCGATTTCGGCAAGACGGTTTTCGAGAGCCGCGCGCTGTTCCGCGGCGCCAGCTTCGGCAGAGGCGCGCCTGCGCGCCAGTTGTTCGTCAAGATCGCGGCCCTGGATTTCGAGCATTGCCGTGAGCGAACGCGCGGCCTCCTCAAAGCGTGCCAGGCGTCCCGCCGAGTCCGCGATAAGTCCCTCGTGCGCCTCGCCGAGTTGGACGAGAGTTTCCTTGAGGGATGCCGCATGGGCATCGCTGCGCTCCCGCCAAGCCGCAAGGGCAGCCTGTTCCGCCTCGGCAGCCATTGCCGCCTGATCGACGCTGCGCTGCGTCAGGGCATCAAAGCGATTTTCGGCCAGAAGGCCGAGGTCTTCGGAAGCCTTGGCAAATCCCTCCAGCGCGCTGTCGACCCGGTCACGAAACGACACGACCTGCCGTTCACTGGCAAGGCCGAACTCGTTGAGGCGCTGAAAGCCCGAGACCAGCTCTTCAAGCTGCAGATGCGCGGTGCGTCCGGCATTGCCGATGTTGTTGGTCACGTCCTTGGCGGCATTGGCAATGACCGGCAATTGCCCGCGCAGCTTCTCCATGTTGTCGAGAGCGGCCGCTGAAACTTCGGCGATCCTGTCGATCTGCGTGCCGTTCCGGCTGATCAGCCCATCCAGCTGCGAGGCACTGCCCGAAAGCCGATCGACCGCAACCCGGCCCAACGATTCAAGATCGCGGCCTTGCGCGGCCATGAAGTCGCGGGCGAGCGCCAGTTCGGTGTTGATCGAAACAAGGCGCCGCTCAAGGTAAGCCGATTCGTTCGACAGCAGGCGTGCCGCATCGGCGAAGCGGGCCGCTTCCCGCCGGCTTGTACGCATGACTACGAGCAGCAGAACAAGCACCAGCAGGACGGGCACGCTCCATTGCGTCAACCACCATGCCCATTGCTCTGCAGACGCGGGCGTTGGCTGTGCAAGGATCACAACCCAAACGAAGAATGCCGTCCAACCAGCAATCGCACCGCCAGCCAGCACAAGCGCTGGCCAGGATTTCTTGAGCGCAGGGATTTCTGCGCTATCCCAGTCGCTTGCCGATGCTTTCTCAAGGAAAGCTGGAGGCATATATGCCAGCTCGGCATCCTCAGGCGCAGTTGGCCCGGCCATGCTTGCCTCACCGGCGTCCTCATTGGCGCCATCGATCGGAATGATCCGTCTTCCCCCGTTCATGACGCTGTCATATCACGATTTCGATCCATCCATAAACCCCGCCTTAACGCTTCGGCCCGTAGCGGTTTCATATGGCCTACGAAGGCGCCTCCCTTGATGCAAACCTTGCCGCTGCTGCCGGGCACGATCCCGAACTCGTGCGCGAGTTGCGTGCGGCATTCATCGAAAGTGCCGAACGGCAGGTGGATCTGCTCGGCCGCGCTCGCTGCGATGGGAACTGGCACGTTGCAGCCTTGCGGTTGAAAGGCCTTGCGGCAAGCTTTCATGCCGAAGGCCTGATCGACCTTGCCGAGGAAGCGCTGGACGGCGCGCCCGGTGATCCGGCGATCCTTCGTCGCCTGCACCAGATGCTGGCCGATCTGGCGATAGACGCCTAGGCGGCGTGGACAAATTCCACAGCGCCACGGCTGGAGGCAAAAACCGCCAGCTCAAGGAGGCGAGGAAGCGCAATATCGGGAATATTGTGCGACGAGCCGACGCCGAAATGGCGGTTTTTGGTCCAGCCCCGCAGGGGTTGCCCTGTAAAAGGCCTTGGCAGCGTTGCTCGGCCTTGAAAGAGACCCACTCTTCCTGCGCCCTCGCGCCTCGCCAAGGCCTTTTACAGGGCAACCGTGGCGTTGTGGAATTTGTCCACGCCGCCTAATCCCCGACGCTACAGCGGTCCGCCTTGGCACGACCGTCGCCAGTCCCTACGATGGTGCGACAGGAGGCAATTCTTGCGGGTCGCAGTTCTTTCCCTGATTGAAACTTCCCATCCGGCACAGGCTGCGGGTGTGCCGGCAACGGTGCCTGCAGGACTTCGCGGGTATCTGCCGATCGGCGGACGTTCGCTGCTGCGCCATCAGATCGGGTTGGCCCTCTCGCTGGGCGCAAAGCGCGTCGTCGTGATGGCAGAGGGGATCAGCGGCGAGCTGGTCGCGCTCCAGCACGTTGTCGAGGCTGGCGGAGCCCAGTTTCATGTCGTGGCAACAGCGCGTGCACTTGTGCCCTTGCTTGCTCCTGAAGACGATGTGATCGTCGTGGGCGATGGCCTGATTGCCATGCCCGACGTGTTTCGGGATCTTATCGAGGCAGGTCCGTGCGTTCTCACGCTTCCGGCAGAAAACGCCTTGCCGCTCGGTTTCGAGCGCATCGATATCAACCATGCATTCGCCGGAGCAATGCGCTTCCAGGGACGGATCGCGGCTGGCCTTGCCGATTTGCCGCCCGAATGGAACGCGCAATCGGCGCTGCTGCGCCTCGCCGTTCAGGCCCGCCTGCCATTGCGCGGCGTGTCTGCGGCCATGCTGGGTGATGGCCGTTGGACCATGGTCCGTAGCGAACAGGAAGCCCACACCGCAGAGCGTCAGTGGCTGAGGCTGCATACGGCTAGCGGTGGATCGGCCGAAGGCTCCCCGGGGTGCTGCTGGCCATGGCCTTTGTCCGCAGGTTCGGGCCGGCCATGCTTCATGCAGGAACCCGGCCTGCGCTGATCGGACTTGCTGCCGGGATACTGGGACTGCTCGGTCTAGGGCTTGGCTGGCTTGGCAATGCCGCCACAGGGTTCCTGCTGATCGGATTGTCCTGGCTGGTGGAGCGCGTGGCCAGTCTGATGGGGCAGGTGGAGCGTGATTCGCTCCTGGCCTCGGGCCTTGAGCGCAGGACCGTGGCCCTATTCCATCTTCTCGTCGATGCTGGACTGATAGCGCTTGCCGCTTGGCGCAGCGAACTGCCTTACACCAGCGCAATTCCTTTTGGGCTCAATTGGTTCGCCCCGATTCTGCTTATCGGTGGAGCGCGCCTTGTGCGCCTTGCCCTGCCGCGTTTCCCCCGATCCGCCTGGCTGGAAGACCGATTGGCCTTCGGCCTTGTGCTCGCCATCGCCAGCATCACGCTGCCATTCGATGCAGCGATCGGCGTTGCGGTTCTGACGCTCCTTGGCACGTGCCTGCTGCTGCTCCAGTTCGGGACAACGCCGGCAACCGACAGATCGCCTAACCCGCAGTTAACCAGTCGGCCGTAAGAGCGACTTATGGCACTGACCGTACCTTTCCCCCCGATCCCGGCGCGATCGAGGCGCTTCTGCGCGATGACCTGGTTCATGCCGATCAGGTCATGGTCCACATGGGGCCAATTCTCCGGCATCTTCTCCAGAACGACGATAACTCGATCTTCAGCGACGAGATCATCGCCCGCGTCCGAGGCATGCTGTCAGATATTGCCAGACAGCTTGTGCAGGCGGTTGGTGAAGCTGCCGGTCACGACAATTCTGCCGCCTGGGCGCGAGAGGCGGGCGATGGCCTGGCGGATTTGCTCGCCGGCAATCAGGCCCTGCTGAATCATCTGCACATGCTTGCGGTCGAGTGGCAACTTACCGAGAAGATGCAGGGCAGGCTGGGACTCGATCCCGTGCTCACCCCGCTTCTTCAAGACATCATTGCGTCGCGCGATCCCGATCTGGCCGCGCGTGGGATGAATTTGCTCGCCGCGCAGGCGCGATTCGGACAGTTGATGCGGCGCATGCAGATTCCACTTTCGGAACTGCCCGGCGATCTTCACCATATCGCTCTGATGACCATGCAGGCCTACGTTGCAGATGATCCGTCCGGACTGGCTGCTGCCGGCGCGGCGGAAAGTGCATTGCGCCAGCAACGCGTAGCCGCAGCATCGCGTCTGGAGCTACTCGACCACGTCATTCGGCAATTGGCAGGTGATTCGGCCCGGGGTCTGCAAATCGACTCCGCCGGGATTGCGCTTTTCCTGTCAAGCCTCGCCTCGGGGGCCGGAATGTCGCGCGAAATGGCGATCATGTGCACGACCGAGAGCCAGATGGCGCGATTGGCGCTTGCACTGTCGGCCGCAGGTGCTGACCGCACGAATCTGGTCACCACTTTCTCAGCCCTGCATCCGCAGACCAGCCTGCCAGAGGGCATTGATCAGCTCGTGCCCGATGCCGCAGCAGCGATGCTGGCCTCTTCCTTGATGCGCCGTGAGGCGTTCGGATAATGATCGGCCGATGAGGGCGCACCAGTGACCACCGCAGGCGTGATCCGCGCCCGCTGCGACAGCGCAGACCGGTTGGTCGAGTCCGATGAGACCCTGGCGGCGCTGCAGATACGGCTCGGCGGCGTATACCCCGGTGTGATCGCGCTGCCGGGTCTGTTGGCGCTGGTGCGCCGTGCGCGATTGGCGGGGGCTCCGCTATCCGCAGCCATGACCGTGACCGACGAAGGGCAACCGCTCTCGTTTTCGGCGCGCGCCATTCCCGATGGGTCCGGCACAAGGATCGAGATCAGCGACTGGAAAGTCGCCGCGGATGCCTGGCAGGGCGATGAAGCGGCAGCGACCGACGAAGCGCTTATCCGACAGTTGGCCGAAGCACACATTGTTCTGGACGCCGAGCAGCGCATAGTCTCGGGTTCCGCCACGGCGCGCGATCTTGTCGACTTGGCATCGAGCCTGCAGCAAGGCTTTGGCAGATACTGGACCGATCTCGTAACGCTTGAGGGCAGCGCGCACCGCCAACCTCTGCACTGGCGATTGCTCGACGAAGCCCAGGTGGCCGTGCCCGGCTCGTCCCGTGTGTGGAAAACGCGTATTCTGCCGTTGCGAGCAGGCGGGTTCGAACTGCTTCTGGTGGCGGAGTCCGTGCTAGCGGAAGCCCCGAGCATGACGGTTTCGGCTGTGCCGGAACCCCTTGCACATCCAGACTGGAAGGGCCTGCTGGGGCGCAAGCTGGCGCCGGCGCTGCGTTTGCCGATCAACCGGATTGTCGCCAACGCCGAAACCATTCGGACACGCCTCGCCGGTCCCTTGGCTGAACAGTACGTAGGGTATGCCGGGGATATTGCGGAAGCCGGACGGCACCTGCTGTCGTTGGTCGAAGACCTGGCCGATCTTGAGACGGTGGAAGACGAAGGATTTTCGCCTGCTCCCGATCACATCGATCTTGTCGATTGTGCCCGGCGTGCAGCAGGCATCCTGGGCGTCCGGGCGCAGGAACGACGCATTGCCTTCGTGCTCCCCGCGCTCGATGTGGCAGCGCCGGCCATCGCGGAATTCCGCCGCGTGCTGCAGATCCTCCTCAACCTCATCGGCAACGCCGTGAGATATTCGCCGGAAGATACCCGGATCGAGGTCGATTGCGGTATCGATGGCGAGTTCGCGTGGATCACCGTGCAGGATCAGGGGCAGGGCATTGCCCGGGATCAGGCCGATAAGGTTTTCGAGAAGTTCGAGCGGCTCGGTCGCAGTGGCGATGGAGGAAGCGGACTGGGCCTCTATATCTCGCGCAGACTGGCGCGAGCGATGGGCGGAGATCTCACTGTCCAGCAGGCGCCAGAGGGCGGCGCGAAATTCGTGCTGTTGTTGCCGGCTGACAGAGCCGCGCAGGCGAGCGCAGCGGGCTGACGCTCAGCGACGTCGCGATGCGCGCCAGATCGCGATGGCGCCGATCAACATCAACCCCGCGCCGATATAGGCCCATTGCGTCTGGGCGAGCATGAAGCTCGATGAAGGCCACATGATCAGGCCCAACCCTTGGCCGACCCACAGGCCGCCCATCAAAAGGGCAACGATGCCGAAAATCCTGAGAACCATCGTCATCGTCGCCCTCTTCTGTCGTTCAATCGATCAGCGGTCGCTCAGCGGAATATAATCGCGCTCGTTAGGACCAGTGTAGAGCTGGCGAGGACGCCCGATCTTCTGGCCAGGATCGCTGATCATTTCGTTCCACTGCGCCACCCAGCCGACGGTGCGGGCGAGGGCGAAGAGCACGGTGAACATCGTGGTCGGGAAGCCGATCGCCGAGAGGATGATGCCCGAATAGAAGTCGACGTTCGGGAACAGCTTCTTCTCTGCGAAGTACGGATCGCTGAGCGCGATTTCCTCGAGGCGAAGGGCGGTCTCGAACAGCGGATCGTTGACCTTCAGCGCGTCGAACACTTCGCGCACGGTCTGCTGCATCACCGTCGCACGCGGGTCGTAGTTCTTGTAGACGCGGTGACCGAAGCCCATCAGGCGGAACGGATCGTTCTTGTCCTTGGCGCGATCAATGTAGTGCTGGATGCGATCGGGGTGCCGATCTCCTTGAGCATGTTGAGCGCTGCCTCGTTTGCGCCGCCATGCGCCGGGCCCCACAGGCAGGCGATGCCCGCTGCGATGCACGCGAACGGATTTGCGCCCGAGGAACCGGCCAGACGCACGGTCGAGGTCGAGGCGTTCTGCTCGTGATCGGCATGGAGGATGAAGATGCGGTCCATCGCCTTTTCGACGGCGGGGATCACCTCATATTCCTCGGCCGGGACGCCGAAGGTCATCTTCAGGAAGTTGCCGGTGTAGGACAGCTTGTTGTCCGGATAGACGAAGGGCTGGCCGACGGAATACTTGTAGGCCATCGCCGCGATCGTCGGCATCTTGGCGATCAGGCGGTGCGAGCTGATCTTGCGATGCGTCGGGTCAGCAATGTCGGTGCTGTCGTGATAGAATGCCGAAAGCGCGCCGACGACGCCGCACATGATCGCCATCGGGTGCGCATCGCGACGGAAGCCGCGATAGAACGTGGCGAGCTGCTCGTGCAGCATGGTGTGGCGGGTGATCGTGCGGCTGAAGTCCGCAAGTTCCTGCTGGCTCGGCAGTTCGCCGTTGAGCAGCAGGTAGCTCACTTCCATGAACGACGAGTGTTCGGCCAGTTGGCCGATCGGATAACCACGGTGCAGCAGCACGCCTTCATCACCGTCGATGTAGGTGATCGCGCTGTCGCAGCTTGCAGTCGAAGTGAAGCCCGGGTCATAGGTGAACATGCCCGTCTGGCCATAGAGCTTGCGGATGTCGATGACGTCCGGCCCGATGGTGCCGCTCTTGATCGGCATGTCCACGCTGTTGCCGCCTGCGGTCAAAGAAGCCTGGTTTTCGCTCACGCCTAAGCCCTCCTGTTTCTTCTGTCTTTACGTTCTATGCCCGGGTTCAAGCCAACTGATCGCGGATACGCGCCAGCGACTCGTCCTTGCCGAGCAGTGCCAATACGTCGAATATTCCCGGCGAGGTAGTCTGTCCCGTCAGGCTCGCGCGCAACGGTTGGGCAATTTTGCCCAAGCCTATCCCAAGCTCCTCGGCCATTTGTTTCAAAGTGGCCTCCAGCCCCTCGATTGTCCAGCCGTTTTCAGCGTCGAGCGCAGCCACCACTTTGGCCAGTATCGCGCGCGAATCGTCGGTCAGCAGTGCCGCAGCCTTTTCCGCCATGGGCAGAGGACGCTGTGCAAACAGGAACACCGACGAAGCTGCCAGCTCATTGAGGTCGGCAGCGCGCACCTTGAGCACCGGCATCGCGCGGGTCAGCAGGTCCATGCCCGCTGCGCCATCGAAGCCCGGCTCCAGCACAGCCAGACGCGGTGCGACCAGCCCGGCGAGCCGTGCGTCGTCAGCCTCACGGATGTAGTGGCCGTTGAGGTTCAGCAGCTTCTTGAGATCAAAGCGTGATGCACCCTTGTTGACGTTGCCGATGTCGAACCATTCCACCGCCTGGTCGCGGCTGATGATCTCCTCATCGCCATGACCCCAGCCGAGACGCAGCAGGTAATTGAACACCGCTTCAGGCAGCAAGCCCATCTCGTCGCGATAGGCATCGACGCCCAGCGCGCCATGACGCTTCGACAGCTTCGCGCCATCGGCCCCGTGGATCAGGGGGATATGCGCGTAGATCGGATCGGGCCAACCGCTCTCGATCTCGTTCATCGCACGGACAATCACGAGCTGGCGGAAGGCGTTGTTGATGTGATCGTCGCCGCGGATCACGTGCGTGACGCCCATGTCATGATCGTCAACTACGACCGCGAGCATGTAAGTCGGCGTGCCGTCCGAGCGCAGCACGATGAAGTCGTCGAGCTCGCTGTTCTGGACGGTGATCGAGCCCTGCACGCGGTCAGGAATCGTCGTCTCGCCCTCACGCGGGGCCTTCATTCGCACCACGTACGACTGGTCGGCCGGCCACTGATCCGGCGTCGCATCGCGCCACTCGCTGTCAATGCGGAAGGGGCGGCGCTCGGCCTGTGCCTTCTCGCGACGTGCCGCAAGTTCCTCCTGCGTCAGATAGCAGCGGTAGGCGTGTCCGGCCTCCAGCATTTGGTGCGCCACCTGCGCGTGCCGTTTCGAGCGTGCAAACTGGAACACCGGCTCCTCGTCTCCGCCCAGACCCAGCCAGTTCAGCCCGTCGAAAATGGCTTCGATCGCCGCATCGGTCGACCGCGCACGGTCGGTGTCTTCGATGCGCAGCAGATACTTGCCGCCGTTGTGGCGAGCATAAAGCCAGTTGAACAGCGCCGTACGTGCGCCGCCAATGTGCAGGAACCCGGTGGGCGAAGGGCGAAACGGGTGACGACCGGGGCGTCGCCGGGCGATCCTGCAGAAACGGTGTCAGTGGCGCTTGCCATCGGCCGCGCTTTCCTTTGCTTTGAATGTCATGGCGTCTCCGGCTGCAGATCGGCCAGCGGCAGACTATCCCGCCGCCGAACCGGTCCCTGAACCGGGTGAACGCGCGCGGCATTGGGACATCCGCGCGCGATTGTCCAGCATGCTTGATGGTCGGATCGACGCGGCAGAGCGCTTCCTCGATGCACACCCGTTCGAACGCGGGCTCTGGCTGGTGGTCGCCTTTGCCGCGGGCATTGTCCTGTGGGTGGCACTACCCTCCCGCCCTGACTGGATCGCCGCACTGCTGGCACTCGGGGCAATCGCCATCCTCGGCTTGCTGACGGTCAATGCCGAGACGCGGCCCACCTGCGCCTTGCTGTGGCAGGCGTGGCGATCATGGTGGCTGCGGGCGAGGTCACGATATGGACTCGCTCCACGCTTGTCGGCCAGCCAGGCATAGCAAGGCCGCAGGTTTCCGCTCTTTCAGGAGTAGTTCTGGAGCGAAGGGAAGAGCCGGCCAAAGCGCGCGCCCGCCTTGTCCTGCGCGTGGCGCTGGAGGCTTTGCCCGATCCTGTCCGCGTGCGGGTCAACCTGCCGTATGACAAGGATCCGGGCGAAGTGACGGAAGGCGCCCGGATCGCCCTGCGCGCCCGGCTCATGCCACCGGCGGCTCCCATGCTTCCGGGGGCGTACGATTTTGCTCGCAGGGCATGGTTTGATGGCCTTGCCGCGACGGGAACGGTGCTTGGCGATGTGCGGGTAATCGCAAGGTCGGATCGTGATACGACGCTGCGCAGCCTGCAGAGGTCGCTGGCCGAGCACGTCCGCGCCCGGTTGGGCGGATCTTCAGGGACAATCGCCGCTGCATTTGCCAGCGGCGACCGCGGGGCGATCGCGACTGCTGATGAAGACGCCATGCGCGATGCGGGCCTGACACATCTCCTGTCGATCAGCGGCCTTCACGTCAGCGCCCTGGTCGGGGCCGTTTACTGGCTGGTCGCGCGCCTGCTCGCGCTTGTTCCCTGGGTCGCACTAAGGATTCGCGTGCCGCTGGCGGCCGCCCTTGCAGGCGCCCTCGCAGGACTTGGCTATACCTTGCTGACCGGGGCGGAAGTGCCCACCATCCGGTCGTGCATCGGGGCATTGCTTGTTCTTGGCGCGCTGGCCTTGGGACGCGATCCCCTGTCGATGCGCATGGTGGCCGTGGGCGGCTTTATTGTCATGCTGTTCTGGCCCGATGCGGTCCTCGGCCCCAGCTTCCAGATGAGCTTTGCCGCCGTGATCGCGATCATCGCCTTTCATTCGGCAGCCCCCGTTCGCTCGTTCCTTGCCGGTGAACACCACGGGCCGGTCGTCCGCGCCGCTCGTAGCCTGATGATGTTGCTGGCCACCGGTGTGGTCATTGAACTCGCGCTCATGCCGATAGGCCTGTTCCATTTCCATCGCGCTGGCGTCTATGGCTCGCTCGCCAATGTCATCGCCATTCCGCTGACCACTTTCGTGACCATGCCACTGATAGGCATGGCCCTGCTGCTTGATCTGACGGGGCTTGGCGGACCGGTGTGGTGGCTTGTCGGCAAGTCGCTCGATCTGCTCCTGGCGCTGGCACACTTCGTGGCCTCGCAACCCGGAGCCGTCACGGCAATGCCTCCGTTCGAAGCGTGGAGCTACGTTCTGTTTGTCGGCGGCATGCTGTGGCTTGCGCTCTGGGCGGGCAAGGTGCGCCTTCTTGGCGTCCTGCCGGCCGGCCTCGCGGTGACGGCCATGGTCCTGACCCCCACGCCCGATCTGCTGATCACGGGGGATGGCCACCATGTCGGGATCGCAAACGAAGGTCCGGATCTCATTGTCCTGCGCATGGGCCGGGGCGATTACATGCGGGACAACCTGCTCGAACTGGCCGGTATGGAGGGCAACCTCCGCCGCCTTGATGAATGGCCAGGCGCCCGCTGCAATGACGATTTCTGCGCGGCCGTCGTGCAACGGGGCGATCGGCGCTTCACGCTCCTGATGGCCCGCAGCCGCAATTACATTGACGACATGGCACTTGCCGCAGCCTGCGAGCGGGCCGACATCGTCGTCGCCGATCGTCGCCTTCCTGCATCGTGCCGCCCCCGCATGCTCAAGGCAGATCGGTCCTACCTTGCCCAAACGGGCGGCATATCCGTTGATCTTGCCTCAGGTCGAATTCGCACCGTCGCGGAAACGCAAGGCCAGCATGGATGGTATCGCTGGCCGGAACCCCATTTACGATTCCATGACATGCAACGCCGCGATGCCATTCGCACAGCGCCGGGATCGCAGAACGTGGTTGGAGAGGCACCGGCGCCGTCGGCTCAAGAGCGATAGGCATGGTCAATGCTGACCCGGGATTCATCGCGCACCGAGGCATCTGATTTCCGCCGATCCTGAGAGTGGAGGATAGGGAGTTCGTCGTTCCGTCCGCAAGCGCCGGAAGCAGAACTGACGTTGCCGCGGAGGCTGCCTCAATCACACTGGGAGAGGCTGGCCGGGCGAGCCTGAGCGTCGCCCGGCCAAATTCATCAGGGCAGGACCCAGCGTACCGAACCTGAATAGCTTCCCACCGTCGGCATGCCGTCGATGCCAAGCGCCGGGACGAACCGTGCTCGCGCGCTGACCTTCATGCATGTGGCGGCATCAAGGTCTGGCGATCCGCTCGAACCGGTTATCTCGCACCCCGTTACGCGCCCATCCACACCGATCGAAAGACGAAAGCGGGTCAATCCTTCCCGTTCTTCCCTGATCGCGGCGGAGGGATAGTCGCGGTCCGAGACCCAGGAACCTGGCGATCCTTTTGGCGATGCCGTGCGCACGGCAAAGCTGGGCGAGGGAGAAGGGCGAGGTTCGGGCAGGATACCGGGCACAGGTTCGGCCGGCGTGATCGGCGTGATCTCGATATCGCGGACCGTGCTTGAAGGATCGGCGGGCGTGACGGCAATATCGGGACGTGGGGCAACCAGCGAACGGTTGTCCGGCTTGGGCGAGGGCTTCACGTCAGGGGGCGGAACAACCGGGGTTACCTTGACCTCTTCGTCTTCCCATTGCTTGGCTGGAAGACGGTCGGTCAGGATTGTGACCATGCTGTTGGCGAAACCTGAAGCGATCGCCCAGATCGCCACGCCATGAAGCAGTCCGACCGCGATGAAGGTCTGTGTCTGCCTGCGTCTCGTATTTTCGATTGCATAAGCCATTGGCAACACCTCTTCCGTTGCCGACGCCCCATGTTCTGGCGGGCCGTCCCGGAAAGGGGCGCCCCGTGGCGGGGCATTCGGTAACGGTGGATACTATACCTCTGCGGGGAGTAGCTCCAGAGAAATCTCAACCAAATCGATTGATATTTACCATAACACGCTCTGACGGAAAAGGCCGCCGCGCAATTTCTGCGCGGCGGCCTTGCAATTCCAACGCAGGTCTGCCGAACAGGCAGAGCGCTGCTTGAACCGTCGTCAGTGATAGCGCCGCAGCAAACCCGCCAGCTTGCCCTGTACCGCAACCTCTTCGGGGCGATAGAACTGAGCATCGTATGCCGCGTTGGCGGGATCAAGGCGGATCATGCCCTTTTCACGATGCAGGTACTTGAGAGTCGCCTCTTCACCCCGCACCAGCGCAACGACGATCTCCCCATCGCGGGCCACATCGGTCTTGCGGACCAGCGCGTAGTCTCCATCGAAGATGCCAGCTTCAACCATCGAGTCGCCAGAGACTTCAAGCGCATAGTGCTCACCAGCGCCGAGCAGGGCGGCAGGGACAGGCAACGTCGCTGCTGTTTCCATTGCCTCGATCGGCACACCTGCCGCGATCTTGCCGTGCAGTGGCAGTTCGATGACGTCGTTGGCAGGCGCCGGCGACGCCGCCTTGGCTGCAGTGCGGAGCGGTGTGATCACGGAATTGGTGTTTGCCGCTTCGCGCGCCGCCGCCGGCTTGCTTGCTGCACTGTCAGGCTGCTTCAGAACTTCGAGAGCGCGGGCGCGATTGGGCAGGCGGCGGATGAAGCCACGCTCTTCCAAGGCAGAGATCAGGCGGTGAACGCCAGACTTCGACTTGAGATCGAGCGCTTCCTTCATTTCCTCGAACGAGGGGGAGATCCCGAACCCTCCAGGCGAGTCTGGATGAAGGTGAGCAGTTCGTGCTGCTTGCGCGTCAACATCGGCGGCCACTCCGCATTGCGCAGCTTCAAAGCAAAGCCGCTGATCTTTCATGGACCGGGGCGGGATGTTCCACACCGGCGAACGAATGCGGAACGGATAAGCAACCTTCAACGACTCGTCAAGCAATTCCGCCATTTTCGAGCAGGTAGACCGGAACATCCATTCCAGCTTGTCTGGCCTCCGCGCCTGCTTCCCGCACAACCAGCGCGTTTGCCCGCGAAAGCGGCGAGAGTGCTCCGGAATCCTGGAGCGGGTCGAGCCTGACCGACGCACCGTCCCAGACCGCGCGCAGGAACTCCATCCTGCTTCCGCCCCGTGCCAGCGGCTGCGCAAGCCGGGCTGGAATGGCTTTCGGCAAAGGCGCGCTCGCCCCGAGCATCGCGCGCAGCAGGGGGAGCATGAACAGGTAGGCCGTGACGAAGGCGGAGGCAGGATTGCCGGGCAGGCCGAGAATGATCTGTTCACCGCGCGTGGCTACCAGCAGCGGCTTGCCCGGCTTGATGCCGACACGCCAGAAGTCGATCGATGCGCCAACCGCTTCGAGCGCCGGGCGAACGAGGTCATGATCCCCCACCGACGCCCCGCCGCTGGTGACGATGATGTCGGAAGTATCGGCTGCATCCAGCGCGCGAACCAGTTCATCGAGTTCATCCGCCACCGGACCGGCATGGCGAATCTGGACCGGCAGGGAAGCGGCCATCGCGCAGAGCATCGGGCCATTGCTGGCGGGAAGCTGGTGCAGGTCAGGCAGGTGGCCCGGAGGCACCAGCTCGTCGCCGCTGTCGATGACGGTCAGGCTGACGCGGCGGCGCACGGGGAGATGGCTGTGGCCGCCGGCAATGGCGAGCGCGATCTGCGCAGGGCCGATGCGAGTGCCGACAGCGATCAGGGTCTCTTGCGAACTGAAGTCCATGCCGGCGGGCCGCACATGGCGCGAAGGTGGCTGCGGTGGCTCGCCGGTCAGGCGCAGCTCGGCGCCCTCGCGGGCGCTGTCTTCCTGAAGCAGCACCATGTCCGCGCCTGAGGGCAGCATTGCCCCGGTGCTGATGCGGGTGGCTTCACCGGGGCCGACCTCCCCGGAGAAGGGGTGTCCGGCCGCGCTCTCGCCGATCACGCGCCATGGCCCCGGAAGATCGGCGCTGCGCAGGGCATAGCCGTCCATCGCCGACAGGGCTGCTGCTGGCTGCGTGCGCCGGGCGTGGAGGTCCTCGGCGAGGTAGTGGCCGAGGCATTCGGTGACCGAGCGATGCTCGACGGGCAGCGAAGGGGCCAGCGCGAGCAACCGGCTCTGCGCTTCGGCGAGCGGAAGGGGCGGCGCTTTCATTCCGGAGCGCGCCAGGTTCCGGACTTGCCGCCGCGCTTCTCGATCAGGCGGACGCTTTCGATCACCATGCCTTTGTCGAGGGCCTTTGCCATGTCGTAGATCGTCAGCAGCGCAAGGCTCACGGCGGTCAGCGCTTCCATCTCGACGCCGGTGCGGCCGCTGAGCGAGGCGGTTGCGGTGCATTCAATGCCGTCGGCTGCGAAAGCGAAGTCGACGTTGACGGCATCGAGCGCAAGCGGGTGGCACAGCGGGATCAAGTCGCCGGTCTTCTTCGCCGCCATGATCCCGGCAATGCGGGCGGGGCCGAGTACGTCGCCCTTTGGTGCATTGCCGCTGCGGATCGCTTCGAGCGTGGCGGCCGACATGCGGATCAAGCCCCGCGCAATCGCCACGCGATGCGTCTCGGTCTTGCCGCCGACGTCGACCATGCGGGCGGTGCCGGACGAATCGAGATGGGAAAGATCGTTCATCGTTCTCCCTGGAATCCTGAATGGGGGTTTACGGGGTTTACACTGTCCAGAGAGAACTGCGGAAAGGGGTTTCGGGCGTAGCTGTGGCGCGGTTTTGCGGGGCGTTCAAGGTGCTTTGCGGGCGAGTGCAACCATGGCGAAATCACGCAGTGTAGGAAAGCATTTCGATCCGATGTGGTGGCTTGTTGGGAAATCATTAGGCTTCATCCGCAATAGTCATTGGATGATTACTGAAGTGACCAAGAAGCGCGTGGCCATCATGATTGATGGAGAAAATTTGCCAGCGAGCGTTTTGCCGAAGATCGAGAGAGTTGCAATGGCGCTCGGCGATATTCAGGTGCGCCGGGTCTACGGAAACTTTGCTTCTGGCGCGCATTCTGAATGGATAGTCCACGCTCAAAACCATCCACTAGACGTGAGGCAGGTGACGCCCTCGAAGCATGGCAAAAATGCAACGGACATAACCTTGGCCGTAGAGGCGGTTGAAATCATGCTGCGCAAGGGGTTCGAGTGCTTGTGCATCGCGTCTGGAGACCGCGACTTCCAGCCTCTGGTCAGTTTTATCCGCTCAGAGGGCCGTGAGGTTCACGGTTTCGGCAGTGATGCTGCGGACCAGAAGCTGCGGAATAGTTGCACAAAATATCATGTTGTTCTTGCAGCAAGTAAGTCATCTGCGAATTCTTCAAAGGTTGGAACCAAGGTCAAAGCGACGCCCACCAAGCCAGAAGAAGCCCGCAATTTGCCAAGAACAGACGACGCGCACTGGTCCAAAGTCCGTGAAGCGCTGAGCGCGATCGCAAAGCAGCGGGAATGGGTCCCATTACCTGAACTCGCAACCGTTCTGGGCCAAGCGAAGCTGCAACCTGCTACATTCGGATCGAAAAGCTGGTTGCAGGTTTTCAAGAAGGACAGCCGCTTCGTCGTGGAAAAGATTGCGGGCTCAACGCAATCGCAGATTCGGATCGCGGCCTGACGTCTCTTGCCGCCCAGCCAGCGCTCGCTATTGTCCCGAGTGTCAATAACGGGAGCGATGGATGCGGAAGCGCTGGGTTTTGGTGGGGGCGGCGTTGCTGGCGGGGGGCGCCGGGTTTGCCTCGCTCGACAAGGAAACGCGCGGGATCCTGCTGGCTTTGCCGACCAATGCCGACGTGCTTTCATGGCGGGAAGGGCAGCGTGATGCGGCTTTCCGGGCGATGGACCGGCTGCCGTTTCTGGCCAAGGCCAACACGATCGCGCCTTCGGCTACGGCTTTGCCGCTCCCTGCCGGCAAGCCTCTGACAGTACCGGGGCTCGATGATTTCATGGACCACCAGCGCACGGCGGGGCTGGTCATTGTGCAGGACGGCAAGGTGCGGCTCGAACGCTACGGGCTGGACTTCGATGCGAAGGGCCGCTGGACGAGCTTTTCGGTGGCGAAATCCTTCACCTCGACGTTGGTCGGCGCGGCGTTGCAGGATGGAGCAATCAAGAGCCTCGACGACAAGGTCAGCCAGTATATCCCCGGCCTCAAGGGCAGCGCCTACGATGATGTGAGCGTGCGGCAATTGTTGACGATGTCATCTGGCGTGCGCTGGAACGAGGATTACGAAGATCCGAATTCGGACGTTGCCGAGTTCAACCGCGCCAAGCCGGAAAACGGGCTCGATGCGACCGTCAGCTATATGCGCAAGCTGCCGCGTGCCCATCCGCCCGGCGAGGTGTGGCATTACAATACCGGCGAGACCAACCTGATCGGCGTGCTGGTCAGTTCGGCCACGGGCAAATCGCTCTCAGCCTATCTGCAGGAGAAGGTGTGGCAGCCGGCGGGAATGGAGGCCGAGGCGACCTGGCTGCTGGGCAAGACGGGTCTCGAAATCGGAGGATGCTGCCTGCAGGCGGCGACGCGCGACTATGCCCGCTTCGGGATGTTCGTCATGGGCGGTGGCAAGGGGCGCGATGGCAGGCAGATCGTGCCGGCGGACTGGTTTGCGCAAGCCACGTCAAAGCAAAAGGACATTGGCCGAGCGGGAAGAGGCTATGGTTTCCAGTGGTGGACCAACGACGACGGCACTTTCGCCGCCCAAGGCATTTTCGGGCAGGGCATCTTCATCGATCCCAAGCGCAAGCTGGTGATTGCCACCAACTCCGACTGGCCGCGCGCCAGTGCCGGACCGCAGCCCGAGGAACGCGAAGCCTTCTATCGCAAGGTACAGGTGTTGATCGACGCGGGCGAGTGAGCCCGGACGGTCAGCTTGCGATCGGCAACCTGACCGTTCCGTCCTCGTCCCGCTCCAGCGGAGAATAGGCGACGACCGCGTTCAACGGCAGATCGGCGTAGATGTGCGGGAACAACTGGCCGCCGCGTGACGGCTCCCACTTTACCGCAGCGCCAAGCGCGGCGAGATCGACGGCGGCGACGTGGAGATCGTCTTGCCCAGCGAAGTGCTTCTCGACCGTCTCGGTCAACTGCGCCTCGGTCGACAGATGGATGTAGCCATCCGCCAGATCGACCGGAGCACCCTTGAACACGCCATCCGCCTCGAGCTGCGCCATCTGCGGACCGGTCAGGACCTTGTAGGCGAGGAGGGGGAGGTCAGTCATTCGGCAGTGCCGCCTTCCGGTGCCGCGGGTGCTGCGCTTTCATTGCCGTTGCTGGCCTCGGTCGCCTCGGCATCGTCGCCTTCGCCCTCGGCAAGGCGGACAGCACTGACAACGTGCTCGTCACCCGAGACGTTGAACAGGCGCACGCCCGCCGAGCCACGGCCGATCACGCGCAGGGAATCGAGCGGCAGGCGGATGAGCTTGGCCTGATCGGTCACGAGCATGAGCTGGTCGGCCTGGCTGGCCGGGAAGCTGGCGACGACCGGGCCGTTGCGGCCAATGTTGTCGATATTGGTGATGCCCTGGCCACCACGGCCGGTGCGGCGGTACTCGTAGGCCGAGGACATCTTGCCATAGCCGTTGGCACAGACGGTGAGGATGAACTGCTCGCGTGCCTGAAGTTCGGCGTAACGCTCGGCCGACAGGGCCGGTTCGCCTTCCTTCTCGCCCTTCCAGGGTGCGAAGCGGACGTAGTCCTCGCGCTCGTCAGGCGTGGTGCCGACGCGGTGCAGGATCGAGAGCGAGATGACTTCGTCGTCGCCCTTGAGCGTCATGCCGCGAACACCGGTCGAGGTGCGGCTGGTGAATTCGCGCACTTCGTCGCCGGCAAAGCGAATCGCCTTGCCCGAACGGGTGGCGAGCAGCACGTCGTCGCTGGCTTCGAGCAGGGCGACGCCGATCAGGCGGTCTTCGCTGTCCTCTTCGAACTTCATCGCGAACTTGCCGTTCGACGGGATGTTGGCGAAAGCGTCCATCGAGTTGCGGCGGACGTTGCCCTTCGCCGTGGCGAAGACGACCGAGAGCTTGCCCCATTCTGCCTCGTCCTCGGGCAGGGGCAGCACGGTGGCGATGGTCTCGTCCTTGTCGAGCGCCGGGAGCATGTTGATGACCGGACGGCCGCGCGTGGTCGGCCCGCCTTCAGGAAGACGCCAGACCTTGAGGCGATAGACCTTCCCTGCGGTCGAGAAGAACAGCACCGGCGTATGAGTGCTGGTGACGAACATCGTCGCCACGGCATCCTCGTCCTTCGTGGCCATGCCGGAGCGGCCCTTGCCGCCACGGTTCTGGGCGCGGAAGGTGGAGAGCGGGGTGCGCTTGATATAGCCGTCGAGGGTGATGGTGACGACCATGTCCTCGCGCTCGATCAGGTCCTCGTCCTCGATCCCGTCGGCAGGCGCGGTCAATTCCGAGCGGCGCGGCGTGGCGAAGGCCTGGCGGACTTCGAGCAGTTCCTGGCGCATGACGCCGTAGAGCTTCACGCGGTCTGCCAGGATCGAGAGGTATTCGGCGATGGCGGTGGCGAGGCCTTCGAGCTCCTCGCCGATCTCGTCACGGCCCAGCGCGGTGAGGCGGTGGAGGCGCAGGTCGAGGATGGCGCGAACCTGGATTTCGGACAGGCGATAAGTGGCGGCATCGGCGACGCCAGCGTCCTCGATTGCCTCGACCAGCTTGATGTAGGGCGCGATCTCACCCATCGGCCATTCGCGGGCGAGCAGGGTCTCGCGCGCGGTGGCGGGGTTGGGCGAGCCGCGGATGATGCGCACGACTTCATCGAGGTTGGTGACGGCAATGACGAGGCCGAGCAGGATATGCGCCCGGTCACGCGCCTTGTTCAGTTCGAACTTGGTGCGGCGGGTGATGACCTCCTCGCGGAAGCGGACGAAGGCCTCGATGATGTCCTTGAGGTTGAGCACTTCCGGACGGCCGCCACGGATGGCGAGCATGTTGGCCGGGAAGCTCGACTGCGCAGGGGTGTTGCGCCAGATCTGGTTGAGGACGACTTCGGGCGTGGCATCGCGCTTGAGATCGATGACGACGCGCACGCCTTCGCGGTTGGATTCGTCGCGAATGTCGGAGATGCCCTCGATCCGCTTGTCCTTGGCGGCTTCGGCGATCTTTTCGACAAGGCCGGACTTGCCGACCTGATAGGGAATCGAGGTGAGGACGATGGAGCGGCGGTCTCCGCGGCCTTCCTCGATCTGGTGGCGGGCGCGCATGATGATCGAGCCGCGGCCTTCGTGGTAGGCCTTGCGGGCGCCAGCAGTGCCGAGGATCAGCGGGGCAGTGGGGAAATCGGGGCCGGGGATGATCTGGATCAGCTCGTCGATCGAGATCAGCGGGTTGTCCATGTAGGCAAGGCAGCCGTCGATCACTTCGCCGAGGTTGTGCGGCGGAATGTTCGTGGCCATGCCGACGGCAATGCCGCCTGCGCCGTTGACCAGCAGGTTGGGGAAGCGCGCGGGCAGGACCTGCGGTTCATGCTCCGAACCATCGTAGTTCGGGATGAAGTCGACGGTGTCCTTCTCGATATCGCCGAGCAGCGAATCCGCGACCTTGGCAAGGCGCGCTTCGGTGTAGCGCATCGAGGCCGGCGGATCGGGGTCCATCGAGCCGAAGTTGCCCTGACCGTCGATCAGCGGCAGGCGCATCGACCAGTCCTGCGTCATGCGCGCAAGGGCGTCGTAGATCGCGGCGTCACCGTGGGGGTGATACTTGCCCATGCAATCGCCGACGATACGGGCGGACTTGCGATAGGCCTTGGTCGAGACGAAGCCGTTTTCATGGCTGGTCCACAGGATGCGACGATGGACCGGCTTCAAGCCGTCGCGCACATCTGGCAGCGCGCGACTGACGATCACGCTCATCGCGTAATCGAGATAGCTGGTCTTCATTTCGTCGACGATGTCGATCCGCTGGAACTCGCCTTCCGGGGCGGGGACTGGGGGGTCGATGATCGTGGTGTCGTCGCTCACGGGAACTGCTTTTCGTTATAGCTACAAGGGATGAAAGATGGCCCTAGGCCAATTGCCGCACGATAGCCAGCAATCGGGCCGCCGTGGCCCGCAAACCGCTTCGGTTTTCCACACCTGCGACCAGATGCATGAATATTCGGACGAGGCGCCATTCAAATACGGTTCACCGTGAAAAGGATAGTGCGCAAACCGTTGCCAAGGGCCCAATTCCGCGCCACTAGCGGGATCGACCAGAGGTGAGAGGACACCGGGGTGCGAAGGTGTCGGGGCAGGGTCGCTCCCGCTGATGCATCCGGTCGAACAGGAGACGATTTCTATGCGTGCTACTTTCGGACTGATTGGCAAGACGGCGATGGCCCTCGCGCTTTCGGCCGGCGCACTGTCGGTCACGTCGACCGCGGCATTCGCCAAGGAAAAGGAAGCCAAGGCCGAGAAGGCCAGCTATTCCAAGGAATTCGTGGCTGCTGCCGGCCCGATCCAGAAGACCGTGACCGCACTTGACGAAGCCAAGAAGAAGGGCGCCGATGCCGCTGCGCAGAAGGCGCTGCTGGCCAACGCTCCGGCTGAACTCGCTGCGGCTGAGGCTGCGATCAAGACCCCGCTCGACCGCATGGCGGCCGGTGGCTGGGCCGTCAGCATCGGCGGTACGCTGAATGACATCGCAATGCGCCAGCGCGGCATCCAGAACATGCTCGACAGCGGGCAGGTTCCGGCTGCTAACGTGACCGAATACCAGTTCTACCTCGGCAACTTCGCCTATTCGAACAAGGACTACGCTACCGCCGTCAAGGCGCTGACCCCGGTCGTTCAGGCGAACTACAAGGACGACACCGCGGCAGAGCTGCTGGCAGACTCGTACTCGCAGCAGGGCCAGAATGCCGAGGCGCTGACCGCGCTGAAGATGGCGGTCGATGCGCGCAAGGCTGCCGGTGCCGAAGTGCCGGAAGGCTGGTTCAAGCGCGCCAACCTGATTGCCTACAAGAACAAGCTCGGGCCGCAGGCGATCGAATGGTCGACGCTGATGGTCGAGAACAACCCGACCCCGCTGAACTGGCTCGGCGCCGGCCAGCTGGTGCGCGAGTTCAGCCAGTTCACCAACCAGGAATCGCTGGACCTTGGCCGTCTGCTGATGCGTTCGGGCGGGTTCCAGAACGATCCGAAGTACGTCGAGCGTGAATACGTCGAGTACATCGAAGCGGCCGACCCGCGCCGCCTGCCGGGCGAAGTGCTGAAGGTTGCCAACATGGGCGTGCAGGCTGGCGTGCTGAAGGCCAACGACGCCTTCGTGAACGATGCTATCTCGCAGGCCAAGGGCCGCATTGCTCCTGACAAGGCTTCTCTGCCGGCGCTCGACAAGGAAGCGCGCGCTGCCAAGGATGGCAAGAGCCCGATGGCCATGGCTGACGCCTATCTTTCGTATGACGAAGCCGCCAAGGCGGAAGAGTTCTACAAGATGGCGATCGAGAAGGGCGGCATCGACAAGGACCGCGCGCTGACTCGCCTCGGTATCGCGCAGCTCGACCAGGACAAGTTCGCCGACGCCAAGGCGACCTTCGCTCAGGTCGGCGGTGCCCGTGCGACGCTCGGCCGCCTGTGGCTGGCATTCGCCAACACCCAGGCCAAGTAAGCCTGAGGCTTTCTGCAAACGAAAAGGGCGGCCTTCGCAGGCCGCCCTTTTTGCTTCTGCTGTGCTTGCCCCGATCAGTTGACCGGAGCGAATTCTCCGCTGGGTTCGTCCAGCACGTGCAGCACGCCGTCTGAAATGGCGAAGAATGCACCACGCAGCTTGAGCTCGCCGCTCGCCTCCTTGCGGCGGACGCATGGGAACGTGCGCAGGTTGGCAAGGCTGGCGCGAACGCCTGCCTGCTCCATTGCGCGCTCGGCTTCATGTCCTTCGGTCCCGAAGTGGGAGACGACGTCCTCTCGCGCTTCATCGAGCAGCGAAATCCAGTCTGCCACGAAGCCGCCTTCACCGGGCTCGGTGCCCTTGAGGCTTTGCGTCAGGGCGGCCTTGCAGCCGCCGCACATGCCGTGGCCCATGACCACGACTTCCTTGACCTTCAGTACCTGAATCGCAAATTCGAGCGCCGCCGAGACGCCGTGATGGCCGGGATTGGTTTCGAACGGGGGCACCATGGCCGCGACGTTGCGCACCACGAAAATTTCACCCGGATCGACATCGAAGATCTGCGCCGGGTCGACCCGGCTATCGGAGCAGGCAATGATCATCACCTGCGGTTCCTGGCCTTCGCGCAATTCGCGCCAGCGCTCCAGCTTCGGAGTCCAGCCGCTTTCGCGGAAGCGGCGATAGCCTGCGATGAGGCGGTCGAGTTCGGGGGAAGCCTGGGTCATGGCCTGTGCTAATGACCACATAGATTGGGTCTTTCAAGTGCTGGCGTAACGGCCTATCTGGGCGGCATGACCGAACCGGCCCAGAACCTCCGCCCCGAACGTCAGCGCAAGCCCGACTGGATCCGCGTCAAGGCTCCGACCAGCAAGGGCTATGGCGAGACCCGCGCCCTGATGCGCGAGCTTGGCCTGAACACCGTGTGCGAGGAAGCGGCCTGCCCGAATATCGGCGAATGCTGGACCAAGAAGCATGCCACGGTGATGATTCTCGGCGAGGTCTGCACCCGCGCCTGTGCGTTCTGCAACGTGAAGACCGGAATGCCCCGCGCAGTCGATCCGCTGGAGCCGATGAACGTGGCGACGGCAGCAGCGAAGATGGGCCTGGAGCACATCGTCATCACCTCGGTCGACCGTGACGACCTTCCGGATGGCGGCGCCAGCCATTTCGTCAAGGTCATCAAGGCCCTGCGCGAACTGACGCCCAATACCACGATCGAGATTCTGACGCCTGACTTCCGCAACAAGATGGAAGCCGCCGTCGAAGCGATCGTCGAGGCAGGGCCGGACGTCTACAACCACAATCTCGAAACGGTGCCGCGTCTCTATCCGACGATCCGCCCCGGCGCGCGCTACTATGCTTCGCTGCGACTGCTCGAACAGGTCAAGCGCCACGATCCGCGCATCTTTACCAAGTCGGGCATCATGCTTGGCCTGGGCGAAGAGCGCCTCGAGGTCCACCAGGTCATGGACGACATGCGCTCGGCGCAGATCGACTTCCTGACGATGGGGCAGTATCTGCAGCCGACGCCGAAGCACGCCAAGGTGATCGACTTCGTGACGCCCAAGGCGTTCGAAGCCTATGGCTCGATCGCGCGCGCCAAGGGCTTTCTGCAGGTGGCGGCGAGCCCGTTGACCCGATCCAGCTATCACGCCGGTGACGATTTCCGGGCCATGCGCGCCGCGCGCGACGCCCAGTTGGCAAAGGCCGCTGCCAAGGTCGGACTGTAGGCCCGACTTGCCGAGGATAACCGAAACCCGCACGCTGCAATGGTCGGTCGAACAGATGTTCGACCTTGTGGCCGACGTGCGCCGTTATGCTGAGTTCCTGCCGTGGGTGGTGGCCACCCGGATCAAGTCCGACAGTGAAAGCGAGATGATCGCCGACATGCTCGTCGGCTTCAGCGCGCTGCGCGAGAAGTTCACCTCGCGCGTGGTCAAGGATCGGCCACGGTCGATCAAGGTCGAATATATCGACGGTCCGCTCAAGCGGCTCGAGAACGACTGGACCTTTCGGGATGGACCCGACGGCGGCTGCGTGATCGACTTCTGCGTCGATTTCACTTTCCGCAGTGCGATCTTCGAAAAGCTCGCTGGCCAGTATCTCGACGCGGCATTCCGCAAGATGGTCGCCGCGTTCGAGAAGAGGGCTGAGCAGCTTTACGGCAGCAAGAGCTCCACCGCGGTCAGCGTCGCCTGAAAGCGCACTTCGGCGCGGGTGCTGGCGCTGTCGAACAGCTTGAGCTCGGCATTGGTCGCTTCCGGATCTTCGCCGCGCTTGGCGCAGGCGAAGACGACGGTGCCGACCGGCTTCTGTTCCGACCCACCATCGGGGCCAGCAACGCCGGTGATGGCCACAGCAACATCGGCACCGGACTTCTTGAGCGCGCCTTGCGCCATTGACCACGCGACCGCGATCGATACCGCACCGAACGTATCGATGAGATCTTCCGACACGCCGAGAAGCTGGTTCTTGGCCTCGTTGGAATAAGTAACGAAGCCGCGATCAAGCACTGCGGAGCTGCCAGGAACTTCGGTAAGGGCTGCGGCAACAAGGCCACCAGTGCAGCTCTCGGCAACGGCGACCTTGCGGCCGAGGGCGGCATTTTCGGCAATCACGCGACGCGCAAGTTCGCCAATCGCATCAGGAAGCAGGCTTTCCATTGGCATTGGCTCAGGCCGCCGGCTTGCAGATCGGGAACGACGAGGCTTTGCCGGGCTTCGGCTTGTCGGCCATGACCAGGATGAAAGTCACCAGCTCTGCCGTGTTTTCCGGCGGAAGGGGCGCAAGAATGCGCACGCCGCGTTCGATCGCAGTGCACTGGTCAGGCTTGATCTCGCCGCTGACCATTTCGCTGACCATGGCCTCGACAAACGGCTGTACGGCGTTGTCCGGCAGGTTCTGCATCATGTCTGCCATCTTGGCGTCCTTCGAACCGCCAAGCTTGAGGAATGCGGATTTGGCGAGCGGCCAGTTCTGGTCCTTGCGCGCGGCATAGCGGTTCAGGAACTCGGTGCCGCGAGTGGCGAAGTAGCCGTTCGCGGACAAGTGCGGCTTGCAGCCCTTCATCGTGCCGTCGATGACCGAGGGCAGGGCGTAGCCGACCAGCGCGGTCACTTCGTTTTCACTGAGGCAGGGTGCCGTCGCAGTTGCCGCATGGGCCATCTGGGCCTGCATGAGCGCTGCACCTGCAAGCGCGCCGAAAAGAACACGGGAAGAGACCATAACGTCTTTGCTCCTGCGGATCAGCGGGGACGACCGTCGCCACCGCTTGTGCCGCGATACCTTCGCCCCGGCCGGTAAGGCCAAGGCGTTCCGTAGTCGTCGCCTTGACCGAGACCGCACCGGAGTCAATCCCGAGAATCCGGGCAAGGGCCTCGCGCATCGCGAACTTGTGCGGGCCAATCTTCGGGGCCTCGCAGATAACGGTGACATCCACGTTGCTGATCTCGTACCCGCCTTCCCGGACGAGATGTGCAGCGTGTGCGAGGAAGCGGTCGGACGACGCGCCTTTCCACTGCGGGTCGGATGGCGGGAAGTGATCGCCGATATCACCCATGGCGACGGCACCAAGCAGCGCATCGACCAGCGCGTGGATCGCAACGTCGGCGTCGGAATGGCCCGACAGACCCTTGCTGTGCGAGATCTTCACGCCGCACAGCCAGAGTTCCTCGCCCTCGACAAGGCGGTGCACGTCAAAGCCCATGCCGGTGCGGGGCAATCGGGTCATGTCCTGTTCCTCGAGGTCGGCGGCAAAAGTGATCTTGCGCAGAACTTCATCGCCATTGGCAAGAAGCACATTAATGCCGGCTGAGGCGGCAACCTGGGCATCGTCGCCCGCGTCGGGTTCTCCCGTCCACGCGCGGTGCGCGGCGAGGATTGCGGCGTAGTCGAAGGCTTGCGGGGTCTGGACGCGGAACAGCTCCTCGCGGTTGACCTTTTCGGCCATTGCGTCATCGATTCCGCGGATCATGCTGTCGACGACCGGGAGCACCGGGATTGCCGCGAGGCCGCGGTCGAGAGCGCCGAGCAGTGAAGCGATCACGGCCTGTGGCAGCGCGGGGCGGGCCGCGTCGTGGATCAGCACACGCGCAGGCGCGTCTTGCTCCAGCGCTTCCAGGGCGAGGCGGACGGAGTGCTGCCGCGTTGCGCCGCCGTGGGTAAACCGGATGCCGGGCAGGCCCGAGAGCGCCTGCGCGGCCTCGGCCTCGAACCCCTGCGGGATAGCCACGACAACAGGGGCAATGCCGGCCTCGACCAGTGCCTCGACCGAATGGCGCACGAGCGGCTTGCCGCGCCAGGCAACGAACTGCTTGGGCACGCTGCCGCCGGTGCGCAGCCCTTGCCTGCGGCCACGACGACGGCGGCCACCGGTCCGGTGCGGGAGGGAAGGCGATCGCTCATTCGCGGCGCCTCTACCAGCGCTTGGGGGCCATGAGCAACCGTCTTGCCGTTTCACCTGCAATCGACTAAGCGCCTGCCTGTTTTTTAGGCAGATTTGATCCCGATGTCCGAAGCTCCCGTTCCGCCCGTGCTCAAGCCCATTCAGGTCGGCCCTGTCACGGTCGATTGCCCGGTCGTGCTTGCGCCGATGACCGGCGTTTCGGACCTGCCGTTCCGCACGATCGTGCGCCGCTTCGGCTCGGGCCTCAACGTGACCGAGATGATCGCCAGCCCGGCTGCCATCCGCGAGACGCGCCAGTCGATCCAGAAAGCGGCGTGGCACCCGATGGAGGAGCCGGTCTCGATGCAGCTGGTCGGCTGCGATCCGGCGCAGATGGCCGAGGCAGCCAAGCTGGTCGAGCAGCAGGGCGCGGCGATCATCGACATCAACATGGGCTGCCCGGTGCGCAAGGTGGTAAACGGCGATGCCGGTTCTGCCCTGATGCGCGACATTCCGCTCGCCACGCGCCTGATCGAGGCGACGGTCAAGGCGGTTAAGGTGCCGGTGACCGTGAAGATGCGCATGGGTTGGTGCCATGACAGCCTCAACGCGCCGGAACTCGCGCGGATTGCCGAAGATATCGGTGCCAAGATGATCACGGTCCATGGCCGCACGCGCAACCAGATGTACAAGGGCAATGCCGACTGGGGCTTCGTGCGCAGCGTGAAGGACGCGGTATCGATTCCGGTCATCGTCAATGGCGATATCTGCGCAATAGAGGACGTTGCCGCCGCAGTGGAACAGAGCGGTGCCGATGGCGTGATGATCGGTCGTGGCTCCTATGGGCGGCCGTGGCTGCTCGGCCAGGTCATGCATTGGCTCGAAACGGGCGAGCGCCTGGCCGATCCGACGCTGCCCGAACAGTACGCGCTGATCGTCGAACATTATGAGGCGATGCAGGAGCATTACGGGACAGTCACCGGGGTCAACATGGCCCGCAAGCACATCGGGTGGTACACCAAGGGCCTCCACGGTTCGGCCGATTTCCGCAACAAGGTCAACTTCATCGACGACCCCAAGGCGGTGCTCGCCAACCTTGCCGATTTCTACAAGCGCGCGATCGAGCACAGCCTCTCGGCGCAAGTGGGGCAGCGTGCGGCGGCATGAGCTTGCTGCCCGACTGGCGCAGGACCGAGCCCGGGCAGAAGCCGGATCCCAAGCGCGTCGTCGCCAGCCTGCCGCTGGCGCTGCTGCAGCTTGATCCGGAACTGGTGGTGGCCTCGGTCAACCCGGCGGCCGAGCAGTTGATGGGCCAGAGCTATAGGCGGCTGGTGGGCAAGTCCGTGGCCGAGCTGTTCGAGTTCGAGGAACCGCTGATCCTCGGGCGACTGGCTGATGGCGAGGCCAACCTGTTCGCACGCGGGGTAGGCGTGCGGATCATGGGGCAGCCGGTCCGGACGTTCGACGTGATGACCAGCCCGGTCACCCACTGTCCGGGCTGGCAATTGCTGATGCTGCACGAAGGCGTGGGCGTCGAGGCGCTGACCGGCGACGGACGAGGGGCTGGCGGTGGCGAGGGCGTTGCCCTGCGCGCGCCCGAGGTGCTGGCGCACGAGATCAAGAACCCGCTGGCCGGCATCCGTGGCGCGGCACAACTGCTCGACCGCAAGCTGAGCGAGCGGGACCGGGCAATGACCGGGCTGATCACGGCCGAGGTCGACCGCATCGCCAAGCTGATCGACCAGATGCAGTCGCTCTCCCGCCGCAGTGCCGAGCCGGCGCAGGAGTGCAACCTGCATGAGGCAGTGCGCCGCGCCGAGGCGGTGCTGGTTGCGGGGCACCCCTCGAACGTGGTGATCGAGGAGGAGTTCGACCCTTCGTTGCCGCCGGTGACAGCCAATGCGGATTCGCTGGTGCAGGTCCTGCTCAACCTGCTGAGCAATGCGCGCGAAGCCTGCCAGCACCAGTTGCAGCCGCGCATCTCGGTGCGGACGCGCTTTGCCAGCGGCATTCAGCTGCATGTCGGCCCGGGCGGAAAACCCTTGCGCCTGCCGATCGAACTGCGTGTGTCCGACAATGGTCCGGGCATCGACCCCAAGCTGCGCGATCACATCTTCGAGCCGTTCGTGACCGGCAAGAAGAGCGGGCAGGGTCTTGGCCTTGCGCTGGTACAGAAGCTGGTGCGCGAGATGAACGGGCGCATCACGCATGACCGGGACGAGGCCAATGGCCTGACCCATTTCCGTATCCACCTCCCCGTTGCCGGATCGGTGCCCTGATGACCAAGCGCGTTCTTCTGGTCGAGGACGATGCTTCGATCGCCCTCGTCATCACCGCCGCCCTTGAAGCCGAAGGCTTCGATGTCGATCACTGCGATTCGGTGGCCGGGCGTGACCGGCATCTTGCGGGCGCCGACTACCGCCTGTTGCTGACCGACGTGATGCTGACCGACGGCGACGGGATCGAGACGCTGGGATCGGTACGCGATGCACATCCCTCGATGCCGATCATCATTCTTTCGGCGCAGAACACGCTGGATACGGCCGTACGTGCCAGCGAGACCGGGGCGTTCGAATACTTCCCCAAGCCCTTCGACCTCGAGGAACTTGTCCGCACGGTCACGCAGGCCATCGGCAAGGCCGAGGCCGCCGAGATCGACGTGCCGCAGGACGTGACGCAAGGGCTGCCGCTGGTTGGCCGGAGCGCTGCAATGCAGGCGGTCTACCGCATGATCACGCGCGTCCTGCGCAACGATCTGACAGTGCTGATCCTGGGCGAATCCGGCACTGGCAAGGAGCTGGTGGCAGAAGCGATCCACCAGCTCGGCAACCGCCGGGCAGGACCGTTCATCGCCGTCAATACTGCTGCCATCCCCGCCGAGCTGATCGAGAGCGAGCTGTTCGGCCACGAGAAGGGCGCGTTCACCGGCGCCGTCGCTCGTTCGATCGGCAAGTTCGAACAGGCAAGCGGCGGCACCTTGTTCCTCGACGAGATCGGCGACATGCCCATGCAGGCCCAGACGCGCCTGCTGCGCGCGTTGCAGTCGGGACGGATCCGGCGCGTTGGCGGACGTGACGAGATCACGCTGGATTGCCGGATCGTCGCCGCCACGAACCGCGATCTCCTGCCGATGATCGCCGCAGGCACGTTCCGCGAGGATCTCTACTACCGCCTGGCCGTGGTGCCGATCGAGCTGCCACCCTTGCGCGAGCGGGCAGACGACATCGAGGCGCTGGCCCGCCATTTTCTGGCCAATGCCGCCGCCGAAGGCTTGCCACGCCGCCAATTGACCCAGTCCGGCGCCGAGCTGCTTTCGCGCCAGCCGTGGCGGGGCAACGTGCGCGAACTGCGCAATTTCATCTACCGGCTCGCCCTGCTCGCCCGTGATGAGATCATCGACGCCACGGCGATCGAACCCCTGCTGGTCCACGCGGAAGGCGGCTCTGCAACCCAGGAGCTGCAGGACACGACCGGCTCTGCACCAGGTGACCTCGCCTCTGCCGTCGAGCACTGGCTTTCGAGCAACAGCCCGGCACCGGGAGACGTCTATGACGCAGCGCTTGCAGCGTTCGAACGCCCCCTGTTCGCGGCGATCCTCAGCCAGACTAGTGGCAACCAGCTGCGCGCCGCACAGATCCTCGGCATAAATCGCAATACGTTGCGAAAGCGGCTTTCGGAGCTGGCCATCACCGCAGAGGACTTTGCCCTACGTGACTGACGGTAGGTGACGCTTGTCGCCTGCGGCCAGACACTCGTCGGTTTCCTCTTGCATTTCTGCAACAGTGGTGTTGTGACCATGCAACGATGACGCAGGAGCCAAGAGTCACGGTCCGCAGGATGCCGCGTTGGGTTCGGCGAATGGCCGTCGGCCTGCGTCGGGCAAACGTGTTCTTCCTGCTCGAAGTTGCCGCCTCTACGGTCCTGGCGTTGATGCTGGCGGTTAGCTGGCTGACAGTCACCAGCAGCGGCAGCGAAGGCCAGATCCTGCCTTCGCGCCTCACATCGAGTCTGCTGATCGGAACGCTTGTTCCGGCCATGGCCCTGCAGATCCTGTGGGGCCGACGGCTTGCGATCAGACGCGCAGCACAAAGCGTGCTCGGCTCGAGCGGACGCTTGCACGTCCGGCTGGTCTGGTTGTTCTCGTTGATCGCGGCAATTCCGACTCTGCTGGTCGTGATCTTTGCCTCGTTCCTGTTCCAGTCCGGCGTGGAATTCTGGTTCTCGGACAATTCCCGCGGCATGCTGGAAAATGCGAACAAGCTGGCGCGGGGGTATTACGAGGACAAGTTGCGCGACGTCGGCAACGAGACGGTCACCATGGCCGGGGACATCCGTGACTACCTGGACCAGGCGCCGATCACCTCGACCGAATTTGCCGAAGGCTATTCCTTCCAGGTTCTCAGCCGCCAGCTCAACGAATCCGCCATTCTCGAACGCGCAGGCGACGGCACGCTTCGCACGGCCGCGATTGTCGATCCCGAAAAGACTGACCGCCAGCAGCGCGTCACGCAGGCAGACCTGAAACGGCTCGATGCCGGCGAGGCAGTGGTCGTGCGCGCATCGGCAGAACGGATCGAAGCGGTAACGCCCATCGACAAGGGCCGAGGCATCTATCTCTTCGCCGCGCGGACTTCGAACGCACTCGCGCTTCAGCAATGGGAGCGAGCGCAGACCGTGCTCAAATCCTATGACATGCTGACGACCCGGGCGAGGGCGCTGCAATTGCGCTTCAATCTCGCCCTGTTCGGCGTCAGCCTCGCGCTGGTTGGCGTAGCCGTCTGGGCGGCCTTGCGCTTTGCCGACAGGCAGGTGGCGCCACTCGCCGAACTCGTATCCGCCGCCCGCACCATCGGCAGCGGAAACTTTTCGATGCGCGTGGCCCAGAACAGCGGGACCGACGAGGTTGGCCTTCTGGCGCGTGCGTTCAACCGCATGACCCAGCAGCTCGAAGGTCAGACCCAGGCACTCGTTACCGCAAACGCGCAGCTCGAGGTGCGCCGCGCGTTCATCGAGGCGGTTCTTGAATCGATCACCGCGGGCATCGTGTCGATCGGGCGGGATGGCGCAGTTCAGTTGATCAACTCGTCCGCACAGCGCGTGCTTCTTGCAGACGCGGCGCATAACCCCATCGGCCGCCCTCTCGCGGAAGTTTCGCCGGTTTTCGCGCAACTGGTGACCTCGGGTCAGCCCAACAACGTCATCCAGTATCCGCTCGGCGGTGATCTGCGCACGCTGGCGGTGCGCGTCGTGCAGGACAGCAACGGGCATGTCATCACGTTCGAGGACATTACCCGGCAACTGCTCGACCAGCGCCGCGCCGCATGGTCGGACGTTGCCCGCAGAATTGCGCATGAGATCAAGAACCCGCTGACCCCGATCCAGCTGGCCACCGAACGGCTGCGTCGCCGCTATGGCCGTCAGATCGAGAACGACCCCGAACTGTTCGAGGAACTGACCAGCACCATCATCAGGCAGGTCGGCGATTTGCGGAAGATGGTGGACGAGTTTTCCTCATTTGCCCGGCTTCCCAAGCCGGTTTTCCGGGCCGAGGACGCCAGCGATCTCGTTCGGCAATCGCTGTTCCTGCAGGAAGTGGCGCATACGGGAATCGACTTCAGCTTTGCCTGCGATGCTGCATCCATGCCCTTGCAGTGCGACCGCCATCAGTTCGGCCAGGTGATGACCAATGTGCTGAAGAACGCGGTCGAAGCCATTGAAACGCGGGCAAAGGGCGAGGAAGTCGACTATCGCGGGCGCATTGCGGTGACCTTGGCGGGAGACCACGACACGGTCACGGTAAGCGTCACCGACAATGGCATCGGTCTGCCGGCTGAGCGCGAGCGCATTCTCGAACCCTACATGACCACGCGGGAAAAGGGCACGGGCCTGGGCCTGGCCATCGTTCACAAGATCGTCGAGGAGCACGGCGGCGAGATGGCCTTCACCCCCGAACCGGGCGGAGGGACGCGCGTGACCATGCGCTTTGCCCGCGACCCGCTTTCCACTTCAAGCGCAATGGCCGAACAGGACTGACAGGACCCAAGCAATGGCACTCGATATCCTCATCGTAGACGACGAACGCGACATCCGCGAACTGGTCGCAGGCGTTCTCTCCGACGAAGGCTATGGCTGCCGGCTTGCGGCTGACAGCACTTCAGCCCTCGCCGCGATCGACGAGCGCCGCCCGAGCCTCGTTTTGCTGGACGTCTGGCTGCATGGCAGCCCGATGGACGGGCTGGAAGTCCTCGACGAAATCAAGAAGCGCGAGCCGGAACTGCCGGTCATCATCTTCTCAGGCCACGGCAACATCGACACCGCGGTTTCCGCGATCAGCCGCGGGGCCATGGATTTCCTCGAAAAGCCCTTTGAGGCAGAGCGTCTGTTGCTGTTGGTGGAACGGGCAACCGAGACCGAGCGCCTGCGCCGCGAGAATGCCCGCCTGCGCCAGGGATTTGCCATGGCCGAGGAGTTCACCGGCAACAGCTCGGCGATCAACCAGGTCCGCGCGACGCTCAAGCGCGTGGCCAATACCGGCAGCCGCCTGCTGATCACTGGCCCGGCCGGTTCCGGCAAGGAAGTTGCGGCGCGCCTGCTTCATTCATGGAGCCCGCGCGCGCAGAGCCCGTTCATCACGGTAAATTCAGCCCGCATCACGCCCGAGCGCTTCGAACAGGAGCTGTTCGGCGAGGAGATCGACGGCAAACTGGTGAGGGCGGGGCTGCTCGAGATGGCGGACGGGGGACGCTGTTCCTCGACGAAGTGTCCGACATGCCCGCGTCGAGCCAGGCGCGAATCCTGCGCGTGTTGACCGAGCAGTCCTTTGCCCGCGTTGGCGGCCATCGCCAGTTGCGCGTGGACGTTCGCGTGGTCTCGTCCTCGTCGCGCCCGCTGGAAAAAGAAATCGCCGAACGCCGCTTCCGCGAAGATCTCTATTACCGGCTCAACGTGGTTCCGGTGGCGATCCCGTCGCTGACCGACCGTCGCGATGACATTCCGCCGCTGGTCGATCATTTCTTTGCCCGCTACGCCAGCGAGCAGGGCGTGTCGCCGCCTGCAATCTCGCCCGAGGCGATGGCAGCCCTGCAAAGCTATGACTGGCCGGGCAACGTGCGCCAGTTGCGCAATGTGGTCGAGCGGACGGTGATTCTGGCACCGCGTGACCGATTGACGCGGATTGACTCCGACATGCTGCCGTCGGAGATCGTGAGCACTCCGATGGGCGGAGATTCCGCAGGTTCTGCCCTGATGGGCGTGCCGCTGCGCGAGGCGCGCGAGAACTTCGAGCGCGAGTATCTGAAGGTCCAGATCAGGCGGTTTTCCGGAAATATTTCAAAGACTGCAAGCTTCATCGGCATGGAACGCTCGGCCCTGCATCGCAAGCTCAAGCTGCTCGGCATGGCGGAACGGCGCGAGGATGAAGACGAAGATTGAGCGCAAAAGATATTGAATTGCCGCCTGTGAATACGCATTAATTCGGAACCCTGTGCAAATTCCCATGTTTACGGAACGTGCGGGGGACTTAAACTCGTCAATGAACCCGGCCAGAGTGTGATCCGCACGAAGGCCAGATCGCGAAAGCCCCCGCAGGGCTGAGCCAATAGAAAACGGAGTCACGTGAAATGACCGGAAAGACCTTGTCTGCCCGCCCTCGGCCCAAGCCCGAACCCGCTCCCGTTGTGGAGACTTCGGCGCCCGTAACCGGCCCGAGTGGTGGCAAGGGGCAGAACCTTCAGGACCTTTTCCTCAACCACCTGCGCAAGAACAAGATCCCCGTCACGATGTTCCTCGTGAAGGGTGTCAAGCTGCAGGGCATCGTCACGTGGTTCGACAACTTCTCGATTCTGCTGCGCCGCGATGGCCAGTCGCAGCTGGTCTACAAGCACGCGATCTCGACGATCATGCCCGGGCAGCAGCTTTCGGTTGCGCACTTCCAGACGGGTGGTGAGGAAAACGGCAAGAAGGCCCGCCTGCTGCAGGAAGTGTTCCTGTCCAGCGTGCGCGATTCCGGCGTGCAGGTGACGATGTTCCTGGTGAACGGCGTCATGCTGCAGGGCAAGGTCGCGTCTTATGATCTCTTCTGCATGCTGCTCGAGCGCGAAGGCTACGTCCAACTCGCCTACAAGCATGCCGTTTCGACAATTCAGCCTGCCGGTCATGTTGATCTCACCGGCGACTGGGATGGTGAGGATTCCTGAGTACTTTTGAATTTGGCAACAACACCGGCGAGATTGCCGGTGAAGTCACCCGTGGCGCGCGCGCCGTTGTCGTCCTCCCCGATATCAAGCAGCGGGGAGGGGGACTTGGTACCGATGCGGAAAGCCGCCTTGAAGAAGGGCAGGGCCTCGCTCGTGCCATCGGCATCGAAGTGGTCGATGCCTTCATCCTGCCGATCCGTGCCGTCCGTCCTGCGACCCTGTTCGGTGAAGGGCAGGTCGAACGCATCGGCGTGGCCTGCAACCTGTCAGACGCCGAGTTGGTCATCGTTGACGGTTCGCTTTCGGCGATCCAGCAGCGCAACCTCGAGGAAAAGCTCAAGCGCAAGGTCATCGACCGGACGGGCCTGATCCTCGAAATCTTTGGCGAGCGTGCGGCAACCGCCGAAGGCCGGCTGCAGGTCGAGCTGGCGCATCTCGATTACCAGGCGGGGCGGCTCGTGCGGTCATGGACCCACCTTGAGCGTCAGCGCGGTGGCTTCGGATTCCTGGGGGGGCCGGGTGAAACCCAGATCGAGGCGGACCGTCGCCAGATCCGCGGGCGCATGGCGCGGCTGCGCAAGGAGCTCGATCAGGTGCGGCGCACGCGCGGGCTCCATCGCGAGCGGCGCCAGCGCGCACCTTGGCCAGTGATTGCGCTGGTCGGCTACACCAACGCCGGGAAGTCCACGCTGTTCAACCGCCTGACCGGCGCTGACGTCATGGCGGAAGACCTGCTGTTCGCCACGCTTGATCCGACGATGCGCGCCATCCGGCTGCCGGGCGTCGAAAAGGCCATCCTGTCGGACACCGTGGGTTTCATTTCCGAACTGCCAACGCAGCTTGTGGCGGCTTTCCGCGCAACGCTTGAGGAAGTCACTGCGGCGGACGTTATCGTGCATGTGCGCGACGTGTCCAATCCGGCAACGGCGGATCAGAAGGCGGAGGTCGAGCAGATCCTCGCCGACCTTGATGTGATCGGGGAAGGGGGCTCGAAAATTCCCATCGTCGAGGCATGGAACAAATGGGACCTGCTCACCGCTGAAGAGCAAGCTATGCGGCAGGACCTGATCTCGGCGCGGATTGCCGAGGTTCCGGTGGTGCCCATTTCCGCGCTGACTGGTGCGGGCGTCGAAGCCCTGCTTGAGCAACTCGGCCAGATGCTGACGGGCGGAGCGCAAACGCTGGAGTTCACCATTCCGCTGTCGGATGGACAGCGTCTGGCTTGGCTCCACGCCCATGGTGATATTCAGGAGGAAGCCGAGGCGGAGACTGCCGAAGGCGAGCCGGCGCTGCGCATCAAGGTGCGATTGACCCAGCGTGAACTAGGCCGTTTCACCGCGCTCTGAGGCTTTTACGGACTGCCAGAGTTCTTCTTGCTGGTCGAGGGTCAGCTGCGCAAAGCGGCCCTCGGCCAGTTGCTCCATGCCCCTGAAGCGCCGCTCAAACTTGGCGTTCGCCTGGCGCAGCGCTTCCTCGGGTGCGACGCCATGCTTGCGCGCGAGGTTGACCGCAGCGAAAAGCAGGTCACCGGCTTCCGCAACGCGCTCTGCGTCTGAGGATGCATCAGCAAGTTCCTGTATTTCTTCATAAACCTTAGCCGCCGCGCCGGAGGGATCGGGCCAGTCGAAGCCTTGCCTGACAGCCCGCTTTTGCAGCTTTTCAGCCCGCATGAGTGCTGGAAGCGCCAGTGCAACGCCGTCCATGGCGCTGGTCGCACCCTTTGACGAACGTTCAGCGGCCTTGGCGCTTTCCCAGCGATCCTCACGCGATTGACCTTCGTCAGTCTCATCTCCGAAGACATGGGGATGCCGCGCTTCCATCTTTGCCGAGATCGCAGCGGCAACGTCGTCAAACGAGAACAGGCCGAGCTCTTCGGCCATCCGCGCGTGAAACACGACCTGGAGCAGCAGGTCGCCAAGTTCTTCCTTCAATCCAACCATGTCGCCGCGGGCAATGGCGTCATCGACTTCGTAGGCTTCCTCGATCGTGTACGGTGCGATCGTTGCGAAAGTCTGCGCGCAATCCCATTCGCAACCGCGCGCCGGATCACGCAGGCGCGCCATGATGGCGAGAAGACGCAAAAGATTTGGCGTGGAAGCTGCGCTCATGGTCATTTCCCGGTTCTGTTGACTTGGGTCGGGACGGCGCCCGACCTGTCAGATTAGATTTGATAATAATGATTATGTAAACTAAGGCTGCACTGGGTTGTGTCGTCACCACCTCAACACGGTAAATATCAGAGCCCCCACGATAAAGAGAAAGGCCCATAATGCCGCCATCCTCAGCCCGTCGGACAGTCCGATCTCACGGCCTTTGAAATTAGCAATGGCCAGGACCAGCGCCATGGATATGCCGATGATGCGCACTGTATCGTAACTGTCCATGCCGCACCGCCTTAGAGGTTTACTTCGAGCCCGTCGTAAGCAGGTTCGACGTGGTCAGGCGTTTCGGCACACAGTGTCCGGTAATCCATCGACTTGTCGAGATGTGTCAGGATGCCATGTCCGGCTCTGGTCGCTTCGATCAGTTCCAGAGCCATGCCGAGATGCGAATGCGTCGGATGCGGTTGCCGCCTCAGGCAATCGACGACCAGAATGTCGACCTTGTAGAACAGGTCGATCATCTCGCTGGTAATCTCGCTGAAGTCCGTGGCGTAACCGATTGTTTTGCCTGCCTGATCGAAGCGAAAGGCCGTAGATTGCGCCGGACCGTGCGGCATCTGGCAGTGTCCAATACCAATGCCGCTCAACATGCGAACCCGGTCAAGGTTATCGAGTTCGACAATGGTGTGATAGCCGTGCTGCCCGGCAAACACGTAACCGAAGCGCTGGCGCAGGCGGCGGACAGTCTCGCTTGCCGCATAGCCCGGAATGGGGCCGCCGCGACCGTAACGCAGCGGTCTGAGGTCATCGATACCATGGCAGTGGTCGGCGTGATCGTGGGTCCATAGCACACCGTCAACGCGATCTATGCCGCAGCTCAGGAACTGCTGCCGCAGGTCGGTCGGCGTGTCGACAAGCAACCTGCTGCCGTCGTCGCCCTCGACGATGATGGCGACGCGGGTGCGCCGGTTTCTCGGCTCGTTCGGATCGCATTCGCCCCAATCGTTGCCGATGCGCGGCACGCCCGTCGATGTGCCGGACCCGAGGATCGTCAGCTTCACAGGCTGGCCTTGCTGAAAAGCTTGAAGAAGTTGGCGCCGGTGCGATCCGCCAGGGCTTCCTGTGACGTGCCTCGCAGGCCGGCAACGAATGCGCATGTGTCGGAGACGAACGCCGGCTCGCAGGTCTTGCCCCGGTGCGGCACTGGCGCAAGGAACGGCGCATCGGTTTCGACCAGAATGCGATCTTCAGGCAGATTGGCTGCAATCACCTGCAAGTCCTTGGCATTCTTGAAAGTTACGATACCGGAAAGCGAGATCGACAGGCCAAGTTCCAGCATTCTGGCGGCAAATGGCGCGGATGCGGTGAAGCAGTGGATCAGGGCGGGGAAGGCCCCCTTCCCCATTTCTTCCTCGATGATCCGCGTCGTGTCGTCCTCGGCATCGCGCGTGTGGATGATCAGTGGCAGGCCGGTTTCTCGGGACACGCGAATGTGGACCCGGAACAGGTCCTGCTGAACTTGCCGGTCCGAATGGTCGTAATAGTAGTCGAGCCCGGTCTCGCCGATGCCGATCACGCGCGGGTGCGCAGCGGCTTCCAGAAGCGCGGCCTCGCCCAGATCGGCATGACCATCGGCCTCGTGCGGATGGATGCCGATACTGGCCCAGACATCGCTCTCACGCTCGGCCGTGGCGACGATGTCGGCCCATTCGCGCTGGCGGGTCGAGATGTTGAGAAATCCGCGCACGCCCGTCTCTCGCGCGCGCCCGAGAACCTCGGCCTGATCTTCGACCAGGCCCTTGTAGTTGAGATGGCAGTGTGAATCGATCAGCATCATGCCGAGGCAGGCTCTTCGGGCAATTCGAGGCGCGGGAACGCCGGCACCGGTTGTGCGAGCTTTTCACCTGTGGCCACGCGCGCCACGTACCAATCTGCATCGGTCAGTGCCGCAAATCCACGAGCGTCACCGGGCACGCCAAGCTGGTCGAGGACCTTGGCAGCAGCGGCTGGGACGACCGGCGCAATCGCGATTGTCAGATCCCTGATGGCCATGAACAGGGTAAGCAGCACCGCCTTCATTCGTTCCGGATCGGTCTTGCGCAGAGCCCAAGGCGCTTGCTCGTCCACGTAGGCATTGCAGGCGAAGACGGCGCGCATCCACGCATCGATACCGGTAGAGAAGTTCAGCGCTTCGAATTCGCGCGGCAGTTCTTCGCGGCAGGCGGTGAACACGGTAGCGAGCAGAGCGTCGTCTGCTTCGGCGCTCGCAAACTTCTCAAGCGTGCCGTCCATATTCTTGAAAATCATGGATAGTGTGCGTTGAACGAGGTTGCCGTAGCTGTTGGCAAGTTCGGCGTTGCAACGCGTGACGATCGCTTCTGGTGAGTACGACCCGTCCTGCCCGAACGCCACTTCGCGCATCAGGAAATAGCGCAGCGGATCGACGCCGAAACGCTCTGCCAGTTCGAGCGGATCGGTGACGTTGCCAAGCGACTTGGATTCCTTCTGCCCGCGATTGAGCAGGAAGCCATGGCCGAAGACCTGCCTGGGCAGGGCGATGTTCGCGCTCATCAGGAAAGCCGGCCAGTAGACCGTGTGAAACCGGACGATGTCCTTGCCGATCAGGTGGAGGTTTGCCGGCCAATACCTTGCGAAGTCGCCCGATTCCTCGGGGAAACCGAGGCCGGTGATGTAGTTGGTCAACGCATCGACCCATACGTACATCACGTGGCCGTCGCTGCCCGGCACCTTCACGCCCCAGTCGAAGCTGGTGCGCGAGACCGATAGATCGCGCAAGCCCCCTTCCACGAAGCGCATGACTTCGTTGCGACGGCTGTCCGGTTGGATGAACTGCGGGTTTTCGTTGTAGAGCTTCAGCAGCGGCTCGGCATACCTGGACAGGCGGAAGAACCAGGATTCCTCGACCGTCCATTCGACCGGTGTTCCCTGCGGCGAGAGCTTCTCACCCCCTTCCCCAGCGACCAGTTCGCTCTCGTCGTAGAAGGCCTCGTCGCGGACCGAGTACCAGCCTTCGTAGCGATCAAGATAGAGATCGCCGCTGGCTTCCATGCGCCGCCACAACTCTTGCACTGAAGCGTGGTGACGCTCTTCCGTGGTCCGGATAAAGACGTCATACGAAACGTTGAGTTCGTCACACATCTTGATGAAATATGAAGACATTTCGTCAGAAAGCTCACGCGGCGACACGCCCAGATCACGCGCCTTCTGCGCCATCTTCAGGCCGTGCTCGTCGGTGCCCGTCTGGAAGCGCACGTCACGCCCCATCGCCCGCTGGAAACGCGCGATGACGTCAGCGGCAATCGCTTCGTAAGCGTGGCCGATGTGCGGCTTGCCGTTGGGGTAGGAAATGGCGGTGGTGATGTAGAAGGGTTCGCCCATCGGGCCGGTCGCTTTCTCAAAAGGAATCTGAAAGGCTTATCGCGCGCCTTCCCTAGTCGGCGCGGCCGATGCCAGCAAGGAGCCGATTTCCATGGTAAGCATTGCCGGATCGAAGTTGTAGATCGGTGCTTCCCCGGCCAGCCTGACCAGACGCGCATGCGTTTCGACAAGGCGCACCTTCGCGGCATCGTCTGCGTGATCGAGCGCGCCGACGACGGTCATCCGCGCGGCCTCGATCGCAGCGGCAATCCGCTCACGATCGGGCCTTGTGCCCAAAGCACCTGCAAGCGCGCCCCGCAGCGAAAGGTCAGGATCGCCCTGTTCGACGATCCGCGCGAACAAGGCCTGCGCCTTGCCCAGGTCCTGCGCGGCAAAGGCCAGTGCCGCACCGGGTGAGCCCCCGCGACAGCTAGCGCACCTTTGCGGGTTTCAGCATCAAGCTCTGGCGCAGCGTCGTCCAGGGCACGGGCTACTTCAACCGGCGAAAGGGGATGGAACCGCACGACCGTGCAGCGCGACCGCACAGTTGGCAAAAGCCGTCCGAGCGCATGGACAACAAGCAGGAAGAAGGTGCCAACCGGCGGTTCTTCAAGGCTCTTGAGCAAGGCGTTGACGGCGCTCTTCTCGAGCAAGTCTGCCGAATCGATGATGACCGCGCGCCTGCGTCCCAGCGTCGGCCGGGTAGTCAGCCTGCGTTGCAGGCCGCGCACCTGATCGACCGAGATACTGCGTTTCAACTGGTAGGGCTTGCCCTCATCGCGCTTCTTGGCCTCGTCGTCGTTGGCCGGAAGCTGGGCAAGGGTCAGGATGTCGGGATGCGCTTCAACCGGCGGTTGCGGCACTCCGGGTTCGGCAACAAGCTCTGCAGCCGCTGCGCGCGCAAAGCTTGCCTTGCCGAGACCCTCGCGCCCGGCGAGGATCCAGCCATGATGCATCCGTTCGCCGCCAATGGCCGCGCGCCAGATACGCCAAGGTCCGTCATGCCCGATCATGCGCTCGCTCATGGCAGCAAGCCTGCAAGCCGGGCCATGATCCGTGAATGGACGTCTGCGGGTGATCCCACGGCATCGATCTCGGCGAAGCGGTCCGGCGCCTGCACGGCGAAGCTGCGGAACGCCTCGGCCACGCGCGCATGATAGGCCGCGCCGCGGCTTTCGATACGGTCACCCGTACCGCCATCGCGCAAGGCGAGGCGCTGCGCCGACACCTCAGGCGGCACGGTGAGCAGGACGGTCAGGTCCGGCAACAGGCCCCCGCTGCCGATGCGGTGAAGGTCGAGAACTTCCGCGTCTGAAAGCCCGCCGCCTCCGCCCTGATAAGCGCGGCTGCTGTCGACGAAGCGGTCGCAGATCACCCACGCTCCGCGCGCGATGGCCGGGCGGATGAGCTTCTCGACGTGATCAGCGCGGGCGGCGGCAAAGAGCAGAGCCTCGGCGCGGGCGCCCCACCCCTCCCCCTCGGTGCTGAGCAGCATTGCGCGGATGGCCTCGGCGCCCGGCGTCCCACCAGGCTCTCGCGTCGTCACGACCTCAAGCCCCCGGGCGCGCAAGGCGTCGGCCAGCATGCGGCCTTGCGTCGATTTGCCGACGCCTTCGCCGCCTTCAAGGGCAATGAACTGTCCCGGCAGCCCGGTCACAGCCCAACCAGTCCCAGCGCACCATTACGCAGCCGCGCCAGCACGCCGCCGCGTGGCACATCCGATCCGGCAACAAGCGGCAGCACGTGCACCGCCTCGCCCGGTACGCGCACCAGCAGGCTGGCGACAGTCTCGCCTTTGCGGATCGGAGCCTTCAGAGGCCCCTTGTAGCGCACCGAGAGCGTGTAGTTACTCGTGGTCCCCTTGGGCATGGTCAGGCTGAGATCGTGCGGGGCGACCAGCGTGACCTCTCGTGCCTCCCCGCCCTGGACCACCGCCGTGCCAACATTGGCGCCGCGGCGATAGAGCGCCTTGGCGTCCCACGCTGCAAAGCCCCATTCGATGAAGGCGCGCGATTGGTTGGTGCGGTCAATCGGACGGTCATACCCTCCAAGCACCATCACCAGACGGCGCCCGTGGCGCTGCGCGGAACCAACGAAGCCATAGCCCGCCTCGTTGGTGAAACCGGTCTTGACCCCGTCCGCCCCTTCGGTGTGGCCGTAGAGAGGATTGTGGTTGGGCTGCGTGATCCCGTTCCAGGTCATCTCCGAGTGACCGTAGAAGCGACGATAGAGATCGGGAAACCGCGTCATCAACGCGCCGCTCAGGGTGGCAAGATCGGCGGCGGTCACATAAGTCTCGCCTTCGTCCATCCAGCCATTGGGGGTGTTGAAGTGGCTGTCGCGCATGCCAAGTTCGGCTGCGGCTGCGTTCATCAGCGCTGTAAATGCCGGGACCGATCCCGTCGCGCCTTCTGCCAGGACGACACAGGCATCATTGGCCGAGACCGTAACGATGCCCTCGATCAGTTCGGCAACGGTCGGCTGTGCCTCGGCGGGCAGGAACATCGTGCTGCCAACGTTGCGCCACTTGCGGAATGTTTCCGGGCGGATCGGAATGCGCTGGTCGAGACGCAGTTTGCCCTTCGAAATCAGATCGAAAGCGACATAGCTGGTCATGATCTTGGTGATCGATGCCGGCACGAAGCGCCGGTGCGGATCACGGGCATAGAGCACGCGGCCAGAACCGACATCGAGCATCAGGGCGATCGGCGCATCGATCCGCGGCATTGTGGCAAGAGGATCGAGGCTGACCGGTTTTGGGGCCGCCTCGGGGCAGCGGCCTGCGCAGGCAAGCCCGCCAGCACCATCGACAAGCCAACCGTTACAACCTTCAAGCGCAAGTGCATTCCCCGGACTCTGCCGGTCGTCCCTGCGCCCGGGATCAAGGCGCGGTCACGACCCTTGCATCGGCATAGCCGCCCGCGCGAACCTTCGCCAGCGCCGCATCGGCTTGTCCACGATCCTTGTGCGGCCCTGTGCGTACGCGCCACAAGTTGCCGGTGGGAGAGGCCGCGCCGCCGGTGGCCTTGGCGGCCGCTTCGGCCCGGGCTTTCGTCGAATAGGCCCCGACCTGGATGTAATACGCCTTTGTCGGCCCGCGCGCCGCAGTCTTCGGTGCCTGTTTGGGTGCCTCAGCTCTCGGCGCGGGTTTGGCTGGCGCTTTTACTTCCTTCGGAGCCGGTACGGGTGCGGACACGGCAGCCGGCACGGTCGACACGGAAGGCCCGGCTGCCACCGGCGGGACGGGTGCGATACCCAATTTGCGCTTCAAGGCCGCGAGCAGGCCGGAGGGTGTGTCCATCCGGGCCGGAGCCTCGCCACCGGTCCGGAGCAAGGCGCGTTCTGCTTCGGGCGGATTTACGCGCCTGACACGCACCGGCAGACGGCTGCCTGGCGCGGCGCCCAGTTGCGACCATGCTCCTGCGGACAGCGCGACCAGATCGCTGCCGGTCATCGGCCCGCGCTCGGTAAGGCGAACAAGAATGGTCCGGCCGGTTTCAAGCGAGGTCACTTCGACATAGCTCGGCAAAGGCAGCGTGCGGTGTGCGCCTGATACGCCGTCCCCGCCTGACATCTGGGCATAACCCACCGAATCGTAGTTCAGCGTGTCTGCCGGGGTGTAGGTCACACCTTCAACCTCGAAAGGCGCGCCCAACACCATCGGGTAGTCGCCCGCCGGCCCGGCCATCGAAGCGCCTGAAGCCCTTGAAACACCGGCATTCGCGCTACCGCAGGCGGTCAGCAGCAGCGTGGCGACAAGCGCGAAACGGTTAACGGGATATCTCATCTGCAAGAAGTCCTACGGACAGGGCGTAAAAGTTCGAGCAGTTGTAATCGAGGATAACCCTATAATTTCCGGTTAGCAGATAGGCCGTCCGCCCGCGCCCATCGGGTTCGAGCAAGCTGGCCATGACATTGTCGGCGGGCCAGTTTCCGGCGCGGGGCACTATGCCGAGCGCGCGCCATTCAGCCATTGTCTTCCATCCGGTGTGCCGATCAAACACGCGCGGGCAGCGTGGGCTTTTCAACGTGGTGCCGAGGCTGGCGCGATCAAGCCCATCCGGCACGCTGACGGCAACGCCCCAGGGCTGGCCCGGGCGCCAACCGGCATCGCGAAAGTAATTTGCAATCGAAGCCAGCGTATCGGTGCGGTTGTTCCAGATGTCGGCAAAACCATCGCCATCGCCGTCTTGCGCCACGCGGAGATAGACCGACGGCAGGAATTGCGGATTGCCGAAGGCCCCTGCCCAGCTGCCGACCAGCTTCGAGCGCGGCACGCCGCGATCGACCATCTTCATCGCCGCGACGAATTCGTCGGCAAACAGCTCCCGCCGCCGTCCTTCGTAAGCGAGACTTGCCAGCGCACGCGGCAAATCGAAATTGCCGGTATAACCGCCGTAGTCGGTTTCATGCCCCCAGATTGCCATGAGGACCGGACCGGGGACGCCGTATTGTCGTTCGATCCCGCCGATCTGACCGGCCGCGGCAGCGTATTGTCGCCGCCCGCGCAGGATGCGTGCCGAATCGACATGCTGCCGACGGTAAGGCTCAAACGCCGGTATGGTGCCCGAGGAAGATCCCGGCTGCGCGCGGTCAAGCTGGATCACACGCTGGTTGAGAGTGAGGCCGGAAGTCATTGCCGCGATTGTCGATTCGCGCACACCTTCGGCGCGTCCGCGCGCGGCAAGAAGCTGCAGATACCCCTGAAAGCCCGCCTCTTCCTCATCGACCTGCCCGGCGGCGGGGCCTACCGCCAACAGCGCCATGGCAGCCACGCCAAACGCCCGGATCGCCTTCGCATTCTTCAGAAACATCATGAAACCGATGTCGCACGGAACACCATGGATGGGAATCCCCTTTGCGACCGACGCCAAACCCGCTAACGGCGAGCCGAGCCAGCATCGCCATCAGGTAATGCTAGCCGTGCGGACAGGTGGCCGAGTGGTTTAAGGCAGCGGTCTTGAAAACCGCCGTGGGTGGAAGCTCACCGTGGGTTCGAATCCCACCCTGTCCGCCATTACTCTTCCTCCGATTCCGGTATTTCGAGCGCCTTCATGGTCATGTCGTTGCGGTCGACCGAGTGACCGGGCTTCACCGTCTGACGGTGCAATTCTGCTTCCCAAGGCAGCGGATTCAGGGGTTCTTCGATCTCGAATTCCATTGAACTCTCTCCTCGGCATGGAAAATCTCCAGCGGGAAGAGTGTTCCGATGGTTAGTAGATTACTCCATTTCTGATCTTGTCTTTGTGTTGCTCATGTGGAACGTCCGAGATTGGGCAACAGGGAAGGAAATTCAGATGCATCGTAAAGTATTTGGCGTGGTCGCGCTACTCGCGGCTGCGCAGAGCCCAGTATTGGCTCAAGAAACGACAGCTGCGCCGGCAGCAGTCGTAATGCCGTCGGCTCCGGCAGCACCCGTCATGCGGCAGATCATCCTTCCGCCGAACTCTGAAGTGGTGATCACTCCGAACGATACGCTGACCACCAAGGGCAAGCAGCTCAAGGAAGGGTACAAGTTCCGTCTCTCGACCATGTTCGATGTGATGCAGGACGGGTATGTGGTGATTCCCAAGGGTACCATGGGCGAAGGCACTGTCACCTGGATGACCAACAAGGGGCATTCGGCAAGTCGGGCAAGATGGAAGTGTCGTTCGATTGGCTCGATCTGGGTGGCAAGCGCGTTTCGCTGACGGGCAATCATCGCCAGGAAGGCGAAGGAAACACCGGTGCAACCGTTGGCACGGCCGTCGCCGTCGGGGTGTTTTCCGCATTCGTGACAGGACGCTCGGCAACGATTGTAAACGGGCAGCAATTGCGTGGGCGCACCGCTGAGCCTTTGACATTCACGGTTCCGGATTCCGCCGCGCGGGTTGTGGCGGGCACTTTGGTGTCGACGCCGGTGGCTGCTCCGGCGGCAACGGCGCCAGTGGCCACACCTGCCAGCTGAAGTTTCGCTCGAACACAAAAAGGGGGCGCGGGCAGATGACCTGTCCGCGCCCCCTTTTTCTTGCCCGTTGCGGACCCTCAGATGTGGATCGCGCGCCCGTATGCAGCGAGGACGCTTTCGTGCATCGATTCGCTGATCGTCGGGTGCGGGAAGACGGTGTGCATCAGTTCGGCTTCGGTCGTCTCGAGCGTCTTGCCGACGACGTAGCCCTGGATCATCTCGGTCACTTCCGCGCCGATCATGTGGGCGCCCAGAAGTTCGCCGGTCTTGGCGTCGAACACGGTCTTCACGAAGCCTTCCGGCTCACCCAGCGCGATGGCCTTGCCGTTGCCGATGAACGGGAAAGTCCCGACCTTCAGTTCGTAACCGGCTTCCTTGGCTTTCGCTTCGGTCAGGCCGACGCTGGCGATCTGGGGGTGGCAGTAGGTGCAGCCCGGAATGTTGGCGCGGTCCATCGGATGGGGATGGACGTCCTTGTTGCCGAGTTCGGCGGCAATGGCTTCGGCGGCGATCACGCCTTCGTGGCTCGCCTTGTGCGCCAGCCATGGACCCGGCGTGACATCGCCGATGGCCCAGAGGCCCTTCACATTGGTGCGGCCATAGCCGTCGATGGCGATGATGCCGCGTTCGGCCTTCACGCCCACGGTCTCAAGCCCGATGTTCTCGGTGTTCGGCACGATGCCGACGGCGACGATGACATGGCTGTAGTCGGCCTCGGCAACCTTGCCGTCCTTGCCCTTGATCTTCGCCTTCACGCCCGATCCTGAGACGGCAAGGCTCTCGACGCCCGCGCCGGTCATGATCTTCATGCCCTGCTTGGTCAGCGCCTTTTCGAGGAAGGCCGAAACGTCAGCATCTTCCACGGGAACCACGCGGTCCATCATCTCGACGACCGTAACTTCGGCACCCATGTCATTGTAGAAGCTGGCAAATTCGATGCCAATGGCGCCCGACCCGATGACCAGCAGCTTGGTCGGCATCTGCTTGGGCGTCATAGCGTGGCGATAAGTCCACACCCGCTCGCCATCGGCCTTGGCGAACGGCAAATCGCGCGCGCGGGCGCCGGTGGCGACGATCACATGCTTGGCCGAGATTACTTCCGTGCCCTTCTCACCGGTAACCTCGACCGAGGTTGCCGACTTCAGGACACCATTGCCCATGTGCACGGTGATCTTGTTCTTCTTCATCAGGTGCGTCACGCCCTGATTGAGCTGCTTGGCCACGCCGCGCGAGCGCTTGACCACCGCATCGAGATCGGCGCGAATATTGTCGGCAGCGAGACCATAGGCAGCGGCGTGCTTCATGTGATTGAGCACTTCGGCCGAACGCAGCAGCGCCTTGGTCGGGATGCACCCCCAGTTAAGGCAGATGCCGCCGAGGTTCTCGCGTTCGACAATGGCGGTCTTCAGGCCAAGCTGCGCGCAGCGGATCGCCGCGACATAGCCGCCGGGGCCCGATCCGAGGACGATGACGTCGTATTGGTCAGCCACGCAAATGCTCCTGTCAGTCTGTCTGCGGCAAGGGCCGCGGTTTGCGTTCGTCGTCGATGGCGACGAAGAAGAATCGTGCTTGGGTCACCTTCTGGCGGTCTTCGCCGGTCCGCGCGCGGCGCCAGGTTTCCACATCGATGGTCATCGAAGTGCGTCCCGCCTTGGCAAGAGAGGCATAGACCGAGACCTCGTCACCCACATGGACCGGGTGATGGAAAGTCATGCCCTCCACGGCAATCGTGGCAGCGCGGCCCTTGGCCCTTCGTGCCGCAACAATGCCTGCCGCCATGTCCATCTGCGCCATGAGCCATCCGCCAAAGATATCGCCGGCGGGGTTCGCATCAGCTGGCATCGCCGTGATGCGGATGGCCGGTTCGCCCTGTGGTAGCGGATCGGCCATCATTGCACCCCTGCGACTTGTTTCAGGCGATCAGGCTCAGGCCACCAGACCCAGCGGGTTCTCGATCAGGTTCTTGAACGCCTGCATCAGCTCGGCACCGTCGGCACCATCGATGGCACGATGGTCGAAGCTGCCGGTGGCCGACATGACCGTGGCGATGCCCAGCGCGCCGTCGATCACGTAAGGGCGCTGTTCGCCCGCGCCGACAGCCATGATCATTGCTTGCGGCGGGTTGATCACCGCGTCGAAGCTCTTGATCCCGAACATGCCGAGGTTGGACAGCGAAGCCGTGCCGCCCTGATACTCGTGCGGCTGCAGCTTGCCTTCACGCGCCTTGCCGGCCAGTGCTTTCATTTCCGTGGCGATGGCCGAGATCGACTTGTTGCCGGCATCGACGATGATCGGCGTGATCAGACCCGAAGGCGCAGCGACGGCAACCGAGATATCGGCGCGGCTGTAAGTGCGCAGTTCGTCGCCCGCGAAGCTGACGTTGCACTTGGGCACCTGCACCAGCGCCTTGGCCAGAGCCTTGATGATCAGGTCGTTGACCGAGAGCTTCACGCCCTGCGCCTCGAGCGCCTTGTTGAGCTGGCCGCGCAACTTGAGCAGGGCATCGAGCTGGATGTCGACGGTGAGGTAGATGTGCGGGATCGTCTGCTTCGCCTCGGTCAGGCGGCGAGCGATCGTCTTGCGCACGTTGTTGAGCTTGGTTGCCTCGTACGGAATGCCGAAATCGGGCACGGCTGCAGGAGCCGGAGCCGCGGCAGGCGCTGCTGCCGGTGCTGCAGCGGCGGCGGGTGCAGCGGTAGCAGGCGCGGCAGCGGCGGGCTTCGCACCTTCGACGTCGGCGCGAACAATGCGGCCGTTGGGGCCCGAACCGGCCACACCGGCAAGATCGATGCCCTTGTCCGCGGCGATGCGCTTGGCCAGCGGGCTGGCGATCACGCGGTCACCTTTCGGAGCGGGCGCTGCGGCAACGACCGGAGCAGGCGCGGCTGCGGGCGCAGATGCTGCTTCGGCCTTGGCAGCAGGTGCAGGTTCGGCAGGCTTTGCAACCGGCGCGGGCGCGCTGGCGTCTTCGTCCTCGCCCGCGATCATCGCGATCACGGTGCCGACCTTCACGCCTTCGGCACCCTCGGCAACGTCGATCGAAACGATCGTGCCTTCATCGACAGCCTCGAACTCCATCGTGGCCTTGTCGGTCTCGATCTCGGCCATGATGTCGCCAGAGGAGACCTTGTCGCCCACCTTCACCAGCCACTTCGAAAGCGTCCCCTCTTCCATGGTGGGGGAGAGGGCGGGCATCTTGATGGCGATGGGCATGGGCGTGTTTTTCCGTGTCCTGATGGCAATAAAGCGAAGGGGTCGTAGCGGAAACCACCCCTGCATCTTTTGTCAGGCCCATTTCACCAGTCTGGCGCGTCGGGTCAAGTGGCTTGCCGCTTGCGCCGCATACGAATTTGCCGATACGTGTGCGTCGAGAGGACAATTCGCCATGTCGCAGCGCATATATCTGGTCATCATGGACGAGACTGACGAAGCCAAGGGCGCCTTGCGCTTCGCGGCAAGGCGCGCGGTGCGCACCGATGGCACTGTCCACATTCTTGCCCTGGTGCCGCAGCAGCAGTTCGTTGCGTTCGGCGGAGTACAGGCCACGATCGAGGAGGAAGCGCGCGATCGCGCCGAAGTGCTCGCCATGACCGCTGCCGGAAGTCTTGCCAGCGAGTCAGGCCTTTCTCCGCAAATCTCGGTACGCATGGGCGATGGCCCGAAAGTGGTGCGCGAATACCTGGGCGAGCACCCGGAAGTCTCCGCGCTGGTGCTGGGCGCAGCCGGAGGCGGCAATCCCGGGCCACTGGTCAGCCACTTCGCCGGAATTGCCGGCCAGCTGCCCTGCCCGCTGATGATCGTCCCCGGCGCGATCTCGGACGAGGAAATCGACCGCTTCAGCTGATCATTTGCGCTTGCCCTGGTGCCGGATGTTCGATGGGCGGCCGCGCTTGCCGGCGATGTAGTTTCCCTGCCGCTTGGGCTTGTGTTCCATCTTGCCCCCGCGACGTTCGATCCGCTGCACGCCCTCGGCCACGTCCACCGGCTCGAACTTGAGAGCGCCGGTCAGCGGGTTGGCCTCGGCAAGGCGCAGCTTGAGGATCTGGCCCATGGCAAATTCCTCGCCGCTCAACTCCCCGATCAGGCGTTGCGCCTTCTCGTCATAGTTGAAGCGCTCCGCCCCCAGCGTGGAGACTGGCACGAGGCCATCGCCACCCAGGCCGATGATCGTGGCGAACAGGCCAAACTTCTGGACGCCAGTGATTCGCGTATCGAAGACCTCACCGACCTTGCCCGAAAGCCAGGCCGCGACGTAGCGGTCGATGGTGTCGCGCTCGGCCTCCATCGCACGGCGTTCGGCATTGCTGATGGCTTCGGACACGCGCGCCAGGTCGCCCCGGTCGCGGTCGGACAAGCCCGACGTCGGCGGCAGGTCGGCCTTGGGCCGCGGCTGCTCCAGCCCATAAGCATCAACCAGCGCGCGATGCACCAGCAGGTCGGAATACCGCCGGATCGGCGAGGTGAAGTGAGCGTAAGACCCGAGACTGAGGCCGAAGTGCCCGGCATTGCGCGGGCCATAATAAGCCTGCGTCTGGCTGCGCAGCACCGCCTCCATGATCAGCGCCTTCTCCGCCTCGTCGGCGATGTCCTTGAGCATGCGGTTGAATAGCGAAGGCGTGATGACCTGCCCCAGCGAAAGCTTGCGATCGAATGTCGCCAGATAGTCCTTCAGCGCCACCAGCTTCTCGCGGCTCGGCGGTTCGTGAATGCGATAGACCACCGGCGCGACCTTCGCTTCCAGCGCCTTGGCCGCCGCAACGTTGGCCGCGATCATGAAGTCCTCGACCACGCGATGCGCATCAAGCCGTTCGCGAATCGCGATCTCTGCGATCTTGCCCTGTTCGTCGAGCACCACGCGGCGCTCGGGCAGTTCGAGGTTCAGCGGATCGCGTGCATTTCGCGCCTTTTCCAGCAGTCGCCACGCGTCCCACAAGTTGGCAAGATGCGCCTCGGCTTCACCCGCATCGATGCGCCGCTGCGCTTCTTCGTAGGCGATCACTTCGGCGATCCGCACGATCGCACGGGTAAAGCGCCAGTCCTTGATCCGGCCCTCGCTGTCGATCGACATGTGGCAGGCCATTGCCGCGCGGTCAGCGCCCGATTTCAGCGAACAGACGTCCGCCGACAGCACTTCGGGCAGCATCGGCACGACGCGGTCGGGGAAGTAGACCGAGTTGCCGCGCTTGCGCGCCTCGCGGTCGGTCTGCCCGCCTGGGCGGACATAAAAGCTGACGTCAGCAATCGCGACGAGAGCGTTGAAGCCGCCCTGCCCGTCCGGCTCGGCCCAGATGGCGTCGTCATGGTCGCGCGCATCGGCCGGGTCGATCGCCACGATCGGCAGGTGCCGCAGGTCCTCGCGCTTGTCTTCGCTCAGCGGCAATTTCGCTGCGTCCTCGGCCTCGCGGATCGCGGCTTCGGGGAACACGAACGGAATGCCGTGCTTGTGGATCGCGATCAGGCTGAACGCACGCGGCGCCAGAGGATCGCCGAGCACTGCCACAACCTTCATGCCCGAGCGTGGCGAACGCCCGGCAGGCTCGGCCAGCACCAGTTGCCCCGCCTCGGCTCCGCCAAGGTCCGAGATCGGCACGGCATTGCGCACGCGCTTGTCGACCGGCGCGAGCCAGCCCTTGCCGGCGCCGTCCACTTCGACGACGCCCATCAACTGCTCTTCGCCGCCCTGGAGCTTCTTCATCGGATGGGCGAGCCAGCCCTTCCCCGCTTCCTCGGTGCGCGCCAGAATGCGGTCGCCCACCCGAAGCGCCGGGCCGCGCTCCCGCGCCTTGCCCCGCGGCTCCACCACGCGCAGGCGCGGCGGCGGGCTTGCGTCCTCAGGCTGCCAGCTGTCGGGGATGGCGACCGGTTCGCCCTCGTCGATTTCGACAATGCGCAGCACTGTAACGCGCGGCACGCCGCCCATCGCGTGGAAGGCGCTGCGGTTGCCATCGATCAGGCCTTCCTCGGCCATGTCCTTGAGCAGCGTCTTCAGCGCGATCTTCTCGGTGCCTTTCAGGCCAAAAGCCTTGGCAATCTCGCGCTTGCCCGCAGGCTCGTCCGATTGTGCGATGAAGTCCAGCACCTGCTGGCGCGTCGGGAGCCCTTGCGGAAACTTGTTCTTGGCCATTGGCGGCATGTGGTCGTTATGGTCGCGTATGGCAAGAAGTTAAGGCCTCGGAAGCGGGGCGAACTGCCCGCCTGGCACCGCCGAAGCGATCGGGCCTTCACTGCCATCTGCTGCCACTGCACTGACGCCGAACAACCAGTCGTCCGCGCGCACGCCCGGCAGGCTTGCTTTGACGTCCGAGGTTTCGAGCAACCGCGTCTCCCACATCGGCGCATCGGTGCGGCGCTGCCACAGCACATAGCGCGCTGCCCCCGCCACAGGCTGCCACGCGATGTCCGTGCTCGCCTGCACTGCGCCCTTGACGACGGGAACTGGCGGCATTGGTGTCCGTGCCAGCTTCGCCAGCGCGCGCACGTTCAGTCGCGTCACCTTGGCGAGGTAGGGAAAGTCCATTTCGTCGATAGTATCTCCGAACTTCACGCCGCCCTCGGTGCGCAGGTCCTGATGCTGGTGTTCGTAATCCTCGACCGCCACGGTGAAGCGGATCGCGGGTAGCCCTTGTCCGAGAACGGCAACTGATCACCGCCACGGCCGAGCCGATCAGCGCGCCAGATCTGGCGCACGGCAAGCCCGGCGGCGTCCCTCTCGGCAAGCTTGGCAACCCAGCGGGAGATGTTGCGCGACGGGCTGTCATTCTCACCGCCATAGCGGCGCATCTGGGCGCGCAGGGCATCGGTGGCATCGGCGCGTGGGCCTTCGGACAGGACGCGAACGTGCGCGTCGTCCTTGTAACCGTCTGATCCGGTCGAGCCGCCGACGATATCGTTGTTGAGCACGGCCTTCACCGTCCAGCCCTGCTGTGCCGCATAATCGGCAAGCAGCTTGCCGCCGAGCAATCCCTGCTCTTCACCGGAAAGCACAGCGTAGACGATGGTGGTCGGAAACTTCTCCCGCGACAGCACCCGCGCGGCCTCGATCACCAGGGCGGTGCCCGAGCCGTCATCGTTCGCGCCCGGCGCATCCTTCGTCGCATCGAGCACGTCCGATACGCGACTGTCGATGTGGCCCTGCACGATCACGACCTCGTTGGGGCGTTCCGCGCCGCGCTGGATCGCTACCACATCGACAAGGCGGGTCGGCACCGGCACCCGATCGCCGCTTACCACCGTTTCCGGCAGTACGATCTCCAGGCAGTTGCCGCAGGCGGCCGAGCTCTTGCGAAACTCCGCTTCGGCCCATTTACGCGCCGCACCGATCCCCCGCTTCGGGTCGGTCTGCGAAGACAGCGTGTGGCGCGTGCCGAAGCTGACCAGCTTTTCGACATCGGCGCGAAGCCGTGCCTCGGAGATGGCGTCCTCGGGCGCGGCCAGGGCGGCGGTCGAACAAAGCAACGGAGCCAGGTAAAGCGCGTATCTCATCCTGCCGAGACTAGCGCCAAGGCCGGCAACGCCAAGGCCCCTCGCAAAAAGGGTGGCAGTTGCCTGCCACCCCTTCGATCAGTAAGCCCGTGCGATCAGGATCTTCTCGATCGCCGGCTCGCCCGTGAACGGGCACATCCCGTCCGGCTTTGCGGCATCCAGCGGAGTGTTGCGGATCGTCAGCTTGAGTGCCTTGAGCTGCTCGACCACCTTGTCAAGCGCCGCGCCGGTAGGCTTGCTCCAGCCCATTTCCACCCAACCGGGGTACTTGTTGCCCTCGGCGAAGTAGGTCTTCAGGCCGTCAAGGTCGGTCACGTCACGCACGATCTGCGCATCGCGGCGTTGGCGCGCTTCTTCGTAGAGCGAATTCTGTATAGCCTCGAGTTCCGCTGCAGCCGAGGCAATGAAGTCGTCCTTGGCCTGCCCGATGAAGTTGGGCTTGGCATCCTCGCGCCACAGCCTGTCACGACGCAGCGCCGAAACCTGCCCGCCTTCGGCATCGCGGCCGCCGATCTCGAGGATCAGCGGCACGCCGCGCTTCACCCAGGCCCAGCGCTTCTGCGTGGCCTTGCCCGGACGCTTGTCGAGCAGGACGCGCACGCGCTCGCCGAAGGCGCTCTGCTTGGCCAAGGCCTTGCGGATGTCTTCGCAGTACGCCAGCAGCGCCTCGTCGCCGTCGTTGTCGCGCAGCATCGGCAGGATCACGATCTGTTGGGGCGCCACCTGAGGCGGCACGCGCAGGCCGTCGTCGTCGCCGTGGGTCATGATCACGCCACCGATCAGGCGCGTCGAAACGCCCCACGATGTGGTGTGCGCCAGCGCTTGCTGGCCTTCCTTGTCCTGATAACGGATGCCCGCAGCCTGGGCGAATGTGGTGCCAAGATAATGCGAAGTGCCGGCCTGAAGCGCCTTGCCGTCCTGCATCATGGCTTCGATCGAGAACGTCTCGACCGCGCCGGGGAAGCGTTCGTTCTCGGGCTTGGGCCCGGCGATCACCGGCATCGCCAGCGGGCCTTCGGCAAAGGCGCGATACATTTCGAGAGCGCGCAGGGTCTCGTTCATCGCATCGGCTTCGTCGGCGTGCGCGGTGTGGCCTTCCTGCCAGAGGAACTCGCTGGTGCGCAGGAACATGCGGGTGCGCATTTCCCAGCGCACGACGTTCGCCCACTGGTTGACCATCAGCGGCAGGTCGCGCCACGACTGGACCCAGCGCGCCATCGCCGCGCCGATCACCGTTTCCGAAGTCGGGCGAACGACCAGCGGCTCTTCCAGCTTGGCCTCGGGATCGGGCGTCAGTCCACCCTTGCCGTCAGAGATCAGGCGGTGGTGGGTGACGACCGCCATCTCCTTGGCAAAGCCTTCGACGTGCTCGGCTTCCTTGGCGAAGTAGGACAGCGGGATGAACAGCGGGAAGTAGCAGTTCTCGACGCCCGCTTCCTTGATCTCCGCGTCCATCAGCTTCTGGATGCGCTCCCAGATGCCGTAGCCCCACGGCTTGATCACCATGCAGCCGCGCACGCCGGATTCCTCGGCAAGCTCGGCCTCCGAAATCACGGCCTGATACCATTGGGCGAAGTCGTCAGCGCGCTTGACGTTGAGCGCGTGCTTGATTGCGGGCTTGTTCATGAGGGCGCGTTAAAGCGCAAAAGCGCTTCCCGCAATGCCGTCATAGGCATTACGGGAAGGAAAGCCGCTTACTTGGAAAGCTCGTCGAGCTTCTTCTGCATGTCTGCCATCTGCTTGCGCAGGACATCAAGGTCATCGCCTTCGGCAGCAGGAGCAGTCTCGTCCTTGGCCGTCGCGCCCGGAACGAAGGCAGCGGCAGCAGCCTTGAACATTTCCATGTTGCGCTGCGCGATCTGGGCGAGCGGATTGGCGCCGATGCTTTCCTCGATCGCCTTGCGCATCTTGGCCTGGTTCTCGCGGAAGTGCTCCATCGAAGCTTCCAGATAGCCGGGCAGGAATGCCTGCATCGAATTGCCGTACATCGAGATCAGCTGTCGCAGGAAATTGGTCGGCAGCATCTGCTCGCCGGCGGATTCCTCCTCCATGATGATCTGCGTCAGGATCGCGTGCGTCAGATCAGCACCCGTCTTGGCATCGATCACCTGAAAGTCGACATTGTCCTTAACCATCTGTGCAAGATGGTCGAGCGTGATGTAGCTTGAGGTACTGGTATTGTAGAGGCGACGGTTTGCGTACTTCTTGATTATAACCGTGCCGCTGGACTTGGATTCACTGGCCATGGTTTGGGCCCCCACTGCGACGTGCCGATAGTATTAGCATGTGCAGCATGTGCGGCGCAACAAATCTTAACAACCCCCGTCAGAATCCATTTTGGCGGGAGAAGCGCTTGCCCATCAGCGTCAGCAATTCGTACTGCGAAAGCCCGCTTTGTGCGGCTGCGTCCGAAAGCCGGTAGTCCGCCGTTAACCAGTCGCCCTCGTGGCAATCGGGCATTTCCGCCAGATCGACGATCGTCAGGTCCATCGACACCCGCCCCAATACCTGCGCCTTTCGTCCCTGCCAAAGAAACGTGCCGATGCCGGACCAGCATCGCAGGTATCCGTCAGCATAACCGAGTGAAATGATCCCGATCCGCATCGCGCGATCGGCGGTGAACAGTGCATTGTATCCCACCTGGTCACCCGCCTGCAGCGTGCGAGTCTGCAACAGCGCCGCTTCGGGCCGAACCACCGGGCGGATGTGCGGCACCAGTTCGGACCGGGCAATGCCGCCATAAAGCGCGAGGCCGGGCCGCGTCAGATCGGCATGAAAGGCCTCGCCAAGCGCAATGCCCGCGCTGTTGGCGAGGCTGTAACGCCGGGCTGGAATGCTGCGGCGGACCGCATCGAACAGCCGCAGCTGCGATTCGTTCTGCGGGACGTCTTCGTCCGCACTCGCCAGATGGCTCATGCACAGGTCGATCTGGAGCGCGCCGATTGCGGGATCGCCAAGGCAGTCAGGCGGCACGCCGAGACGGTTCATCCCGGTATCGACCATCAGGTGGCAAGGACCTCCTCCGCCACTGCTCCAACGCCGCGCCTGCTCCATGCTGTTGATGACAGGGCGGACACCTGTTGCTCGGGCAAATTCGCTTTCCTCGCAGGTCAACGGTCCATGCAGGACTGCAATGGATGCGGCAGGCACAAGAGGCAGAATCTCTGCCGCTTCTGTCCAATGCGCCACGAAGAAGGTGTCACATCCCGCTGCAGCAAGCACCGGAACAACCCGCGCCGCACCCACGCCATAAGCATCGGCTTTCACCGCAGCCCCGGCGCGCGCCCGGCCGGACAAGGCATCGAGCGCGCGCCAGTTGGCGGCGAGCGCCTCGGCATCGAAGCCGAGGCGGAGCGTCGGGGCTGGCGGGGCAGGAAAGGTGATGTCAGTCGTCCGTGAAATCAGCGGGCAGTCCTGGCTTCAAGCCCCACAGCGAGACCAGAAACGCAACGAGGACGATTACCCAAGTGTACCACAAACCAGCGTAGGGATCGCCGGTCCGGGCGACGATGTAGCTTGAAATCAGCGGCAGGAAACCCCGAAATACCCGGTGCCCAGATGATAGGGGATTGACATCGAACTATAACGTATCCGCGGCGGGAACATCTCGGAAAGCAGCGCGGCGACAGGGCCATACGTCGCGCCCGACATGGCCATGAGCAGCAGCAGCGCGCCGAGGATCAGGGCAAGGCGCAGCGGCGAAGGCTTCACCTTGGCAAAATCATAGCCGAAGAGTGCCAGTTCGGTCTGGAGCGCCTGCGCCCGGACGGACGCCTTTTCTGTCCATGGATAGTTTGCCAGAGTCAGCACTTGGCCCCCGACAGTTACGGCGAAGTTGCCCTTCTGCTTCAGAGAGTAGGAAATGCCGGAAGCCGACAGATCGGACAGGAGCTTGCCGCACTTGCTCGTCTGTTCGCCCTTGAACGGACTGTAATCGCACTCTGCTCCGGACACGACGACAGGATTTCTTTGAGCGGCCGCAGCAAGCTCGGGATTGGCTGCGGAACCCAGAAGCCAGAACGTGGGGAACAGCAACAGGAGCGTGAGCGCATATCCGATCACGATGGGCTTCTTGCGCCCGATCCGGTCCGAAAGTGCGCCTGCCATCAGGTAGAACATCATGCCGATCGCGCCGCCGATGCCGACGATGATCTCGGCCCAGGTATCGTCAAGCCGCATGGCAGACTTGAGGAACGCGAGGCTCGAGAACATCGCGGTGTACCAGATCACGGTCAGCCCAGCAGCGATGCCGAACAGCGCGATGAAGATCCGGCGCTTGTTGCCCGGATAGGTAAAGCTCTCGACAAAGGGATTGCTTGCGAGCTCACCCTGTTCCTTCATCGCCTTGAAAACCGGGCTTTCCGACAGCTTCAGGCGCATCCACAGCGACACCGCCAGAAGAGCAAGGCTGACCAGGAATGGCACGCGCCAGCCCCATGCATTCCACACTGCCTCGCTCATGACGCTCTTGCTGGTCAGGACCACGATGAGGCTCAGCACGAAACCGCCGACCACGCTCGCCTGGATATAGCTGGTGTAGTAGCCCCGCCGACCGCCGGGCGCATGTTCCGCCACGTAGACCGCAGCGCCGCCGTATTCGCCGCCGAGCGCAAGGCCCTGCAAAATCCGCAGAAGAATGACGATGGCGGGCGCGACAAGACCGATGCTGTCAGCCGAGGGAATAAGGCCGACACCTGCCGTCGCGATGCCCATGAGCGTTACGGTAACGAGGAATGTGTACTTCCGGCCGAGCTTGTCGCCCAGGAAACCGAACAGCACAGCGCCCAGAGGACGAAAGCCGAAGCCCACAGCAAACCCTGCCCATACCAGCAGCAACTGAAGCGTTGCGTTGTCGGACGGGAAGAACGTCTTGCCGATGATCGCGGCAAGTGTGCCGTAGATGAAGAAATCATACCATTCGAACACGGTACCCGCTGAACTTGCGGCGATGACGAGCCGGATGTCGGAAGCGCTCGGCTCCACGGCTCCCCCGTGCTTCATGGTATCTGGCACTCGATTTCCCCCGCGTCACTCTTATCGAACGGTGCTGTAGCCAAGCGGCATCACCTGCGGCAAGCCCCGCATTCGATCAGGGGCAGACTTGCTCTGGCAGAGCGTCCAGCGCAGCATCCCACGCCAGCAGGATCGCTGCATGCCGGGCGGGATAGGCGAGCGCCGGCTCCAGCAGAGCAACGCCCGGCCACGCGGGCAGCTTGTCCTCTCCCGCCAACCATGTCGCAAGAGAAGCGCGTGCCATCGCAATGTCAGATCGCGAGCAGCCAAAGGCATGCTCGGCAAACACTGCGGCCGCAGCCTGACCCACGGCGCAGGCGTGGGGGCGAACGCCGACTGTTTGAATTGCGCCCGCAGCGTCGGTGCCGAGCGAAAGCTCGATCGAGCTACCACAACTGCGTGACCGCGCAGCGCCGTGATACGGTGCATCCGACACCCACGGATATCGGGCCAAGGCCATGGCCTGCCCGAGGACTTCGGGCGTGTAGAGCCCGCGCCCGGACATCCTATTCGCCCAGCAATTGCTTGCGCGCCTTGCGCTTGGCAACCTCACGTGCCTGATCGGCGGCCTGTTCACGACGCTCGGAGATCAGTGTCAGCAATTCTTCACTGGCAGCATTGAGGAAGGGATAGGCGCGCGATTGCACGATCCACTGCGGTCGCCCGTCCTCGCCCCAGACCAGATCATAGCCGAAGACGATGATCGAATAGCCCAATACGACGATGATGAAGCCCTTGACGGCTCCGAACCCGAATCCGAGCACGCGATCAATCGGTCCGATCGCCGAATCCCGACTGGCCGAGCCCATCCGACGCGCAATCATGCGGGTCAGAAGATAAGGGAACAGCAGCAAAAGGAAGAAGGCGAGGACCCCAGCCCCGGTCTCGGTCGGTAGATGCCCTGCCAGCCAAATCGTCAGCGGTGCGTGGAAATAATGCACTGCCAGCAAGGCAATGCACCACGCGGCCAGAGAGAGCACTTCCTCGATGAAGCCACGCATGAATCCGCCAACGGCACCGATGCCGAGGAAGATCAGAACGACATAATCAAGACCGGTCATTGTGCCGGGAACCTATGAGCCGCCCATTATGCGGTCAATGAGATTTGGCAGCAGTTTGAGCGGAGAGTAGCGCAGGCCGTCAACCTTTTCGGCGCCAGCTTCGGGTCCGCAGCCGAGGCTGAAACCCAGTTTGGCCGCTTCGCGCAGGCGGACGGGCGTGTGAGCCACCGGTCGGACTTCACCAGCTAGCGAGACTTCCCCGAACCAGATCGAAGCGGCAGGCAGCGGACGGTCCGACAAGGCCGAGATCAGGGCTGCGGCTACGGCAAGATCGGCGGCCGGGTCGGTCAGGCGGTAACCGCCGGCGACATTGAGATAGACTTCCGCCGTGGAGAAACTGAGCCCGCACCGAGCCTCGAGCACCGCCAGCAACATGGCAAGTCGGCCGCTGTCCCACCCGACCACGGCACGCCGCGGAGTGGCCCCGCTCGCCAGCCTGACTGTCAGCGCCTGAATTTCGACCAGAACGGGCCTGGTGCCTTCGAGGGCCGGGAACACGGCGCTGCCAGCAACCTGATCCTCGCGCCCCGAAAGGAACAGCATCGAGGGATTGCCAACTTCTTCGAGCCCTGCCCCGGCCATGGCGAAGACGCCGATCTCGTCCACGGCGCCGAAGCGGTTCTTGATCGCGCGAAGGATGCGGTACTGGTGGCTGCGCTCCCCTTCGAAGCTCATGACCACATCGACCATATGTTCGAGCACGCGGGGGCCGGCGATCGAGCCATCCTTGGTCACGTGGCCGACCAGCATCAGCGAGACGCCGGTTTCCTTGGCATAACGGATAAGTTCGAACGCGCAGCCGCGGACCTGGCTGACCGTCCCGGGCGCACCTTCGATCTGGTCGGAATGCATCGTCTGGATCGAATCGATCACCAGCAGCGATGGCGGGTTCATCGAGCCAAGCGTGGTCAGGATATCTCGCACGGACGTCGCCGAAGCCAGCTGGATTGGCGCTTTGCCGAGGCCGAGGCGGTCAGCCCGCAGGCGAACCTGGTCCGACGCTTCTTCGCCGCTGATGTAGACAGCCTCGCCGCCTGCCATCGCGATCTTCGCCGCCGCCTGGAGGAGCAAGGTCGACTTGCCGATGCCGGGATCACCACCCATCAGCACAGCACAACCGGGAACGAGCCCGCCGCCCAGCGCCCGGTCGAACTCGGCAATGCCAGTGGATCGCCGCACGGGAAGCGCGACGGGCGCATCAAGCGGAACGAACGCAACGCGGCGTCCCCCGCTCGACAAGTCATGCTTGGCCGAGAAGATCGTTTCCGGCGCTTCTTCCGTCAGCGTATTCCATTCGCTGCAATCAACACATTGCCCCTGCCAGCGGGTGGTGACGCTGCCACAGGCCTGGCAGACGAAGCGACGTTTGGGTTTGGCCATGCCATGCGATTACCAGAACATAGGCGGAACGCAAGCGCATCCCCGCCATTTCCGTAGCACTTTGCTAACCACGCTATAGGGCAGCATCCTTAACGGCAGATCAGGTATGTCCCTTAGCCATGGCCGCGCCGTCTGATCATTTTCTTGGTATCCAGCCCAAGATGTACCGCCACTTTGCGGTCATCACCGTTGCCCTGTCGACCGTCATCGCCGTGTTCGCGAACGGCGATGCGCAAGAGGCGATGGCGCAGGCCGACAACCATGCCGAGCGCCAGGCCGCCAAGGCGCGGAACGGCAAGGCCAAGCTGGTCGATAACCGCTCAAGCCAGCGAAGATCGTCGTCTGGACAGGGTGGCTACACCGGTCAATTCGGCGCACCCATGGATGGCAGCGGGGGATCAGGCGGCAACAGCGGTATCATTCCCGAAGGAATGACGACCGGGCCGAGCGCGATCATCATCGAAGTTGACCAGGCGGCGCTCGCCCGAATGACGCCCGCACAACGGGCGGCCTATCTGCGCAAGCTCGAAGAAGATCGGAGAAAACGCCTGGAACAGGGGCAGGTAATTCCGACGCCCGAGCAGGTCAGCGCCCTTGCTGCGCAATCGGCGCTACGATCCGGCTCGGATGCTGTCGATTAGGGAATGGTGCCCCTGGCCCGACTCGAACGGGCACGTATTTCTACAAACGATTTTGAGTCGTTCGCGTCTACCATTCCGCCACAGGGGCACTGGACGGCACCGGCCTTAGCCAGCGCCGTCCCGAAAGGTCAAGCGTTACGGAGCGCGCCGGCAAGAAGCTTGTGGAGCTTCGAGTGCAGCGCATCGTTACCGGCGAGAATCGTCTCGTCGCAGATCGGCTGCGAGCGGCCCTTGTAATCGGACACGAAACCGCCAGCTTCGCGCACGAGCAGGCAGCCAGCAGCCGTATCCCAGGGATAGAGACCGGATTCCCAGAACCCGTCAAAACGGCCTGCGGCGACCCAGGCAAGATCGAGCGAGGCGACGCCGAAGCGGCGGATGCCGGCAATGCGGGGGCCGAGTTCGCTGTAGATGCGAATCCATTCGCCCATGTCGCCCCGACCGGAGAACGGGATGCCGGTGGCGATCAGCGCCTCGTCGAGATGACGGCGTGCCGAAACGCGCAGGCGTCGGTCCTGCAACCATGTGCCTTGCGACTTTTCGGCCCAGAAGCTCTCGTCGGTGATCGGCTGATAGACCAGCGCGGCGGTGACTTCGCCCCAGCCCTTCCCGTCCAGCGTCGGTTCCTGCACGGCGATCGAGATCGCGAAGTGCGGAATGCCGTGGAGGAAATTGCTGGTGCCGTCGAGCGGATCGATGATGAAGCGCGGCTTGCCCGGCTCACCGGCGATCTCGCCGCCTTCTTCCATCAGGAAGCCCCAGCCCGGACGCGCTGCACGGAGTTCATCCCACAGCGTGCGTTCGGAGTGCTGGTCTGCCTTGGAGACGAAGTCTGCCGGGCCCTTCTTGCTGACCTGAAGATGCTCGATCTCGCCGAAGTCGCGGCGCAGGCGGCCACCCGCCTTGCGCGCAGCGCGCTCCATCACGCGCATCAGGCCGGAAATGGCTGCCATCGATCAGTTCGCCTTGCCGACGTAGCTGCGCTCGTACACATCGACGACGATGCGCGTGCCGCTTTCGATATGCGGCGGCACCATCACGCGCACGCCATTGTCGAGGATGGCGGGCTTGTAGGACGAAGAAGCGGTCTGGCCCTTCACCACGGCGTCGGCTTCGACGATGGTGGCTTCGACCTGTTCCGGCAGCTGCACCGAAATCGGGCGCTCGTCATACATTTCGAGGAGCACGGTCATGCCATCCTGCAGGAACGCGGCGGCATCGCCGAGCAGGTCCTTGGGCAGGTTGATCTGGTCGTAGGTTTCGACGTCCATGAACACCAGGTCCTCGCCCTCGGCGTAGAGGAACTGGAAGTCCTTGGTGTCGAGACGGACGCGCTCGACAGTGTCGGCGCTGCGGAAGCGGACGTTGGTCTTGCGGCCGTCGATGAGGTTCTTCATCTCGACCTGCATGAAGGCGCCGCCCTTGCCGGGCTGGGTATGCTGGGTCTTTGCGACCTTCCAGATGCCCTTTTCGTATTCCAGGATATTGCCCGGACGGATGTCCACGCCGCTGATCTTCATGATGGAAAGAGCCTTACCGTGAGTAGGGAAGCGCGGCCCTTAGCGGTTCAGGCCCAAAGCTTCAAGCGCGATTGCCCAACGCGGCCGCCACGTGCTAGCGCAGGGCCATGAAGCGCATGGTTGTTTTCGCAGTCGGAGTTCTCGGTCTTGCCGGCGTTGCCCAAGCGGTGCCGGGTGGCAGGCTCATGGTCCTGCCCAAGGGCGGCTGGACTTGCGAAGTGCCGGGCGATGCTGCGGTGATGCCGGTCGTGAAGCCTGAACTGGGGTTCGAAACGATCCCGGATTCGAGCTACATCGCGCCAGATGGCTCACGCGGGACCTATCTGCGCCTGGCAGACAAGGTGACGATTACGAGCGGCGTGTTCGCCGGCCGCCGGTTCCAGATGGACGGCGAGGAAATCATGCGCGAACTGGCGACGGACGACAAGCCGTTGAACCTGCGTTGCGTCCACGCCGGGCCGGTCAACCTTTCGGCCTCAGGCTAATCCTACCGCGCTGTCACGGCGCATGCGCCAGTAGGCGTAGGCGATGATACCGCCGAACGCGATCACACCAAACGGCAGCGCCGCCGGGAAATCCTCGACCACGGCCAAGGCATCCGGATTGTCGGTCGCCGCGACGATTGCGGCGTAGGCAATGTTGAACAGGCTATCGCCGACGATCAGGCCGGTGGCGGTAAGGACTCCCATGCGCTCGGCAAATTCGGGCGCTGACTGACGCGCGGCCCAGCCATTGTAAAGGTGGCCGAGGACCGCGCCGACGATGACCATGATCGTTACCGAAGTTGGCAAATACATGCCCATGCCGACGGCAAGCGGCGGGAGCGAGCGGTTGCCGTTACGCTTCAGGATCTCGTCGACGAAGATAACGCCCACGCCGATCGCTGCGCCGAGACCGACGAGGTTCCAATCGAGATTGCCGCCCAGTACGCCTTGGGCAATGGCGGAGATCAACGAGGCCTGCGGGGCCGAAAGCGCGTTCTCGCCTGCGCCGGGCGCTCCTTGGAAGCCGAAAGTGGAGTTGAGCAAGTCGAGGATCGGCGGGATCACCAGCGCGCCGAACAGCACACCCAGGACGAGAGCGACCTGCTGACGCCACGGTGTTGCCCCGACGAGCTGGCCGGTCTTGAGGTCCTGCAGGTTGTCATTCGAGATCGTTGCGACGCCGAACACGATGGCGGTGACGAACAGTGCGAAGGCGACGAGCGCCTTGGTGTCGTCCTCGCCCAGCCCGCGCCCGAACAGCCCGAGCAGAAGGAGCGAGATGCCGAGCGCGGCGAGGATGCCGACGCCGGAGATCGGACTGTTGGATGCACCAATCAGGCCGGCCATGTAGCCGCAGACTGATGCGATGATGATGCCGGCGACAAGGACATAGACCACCGACGCGACCAGCGACAGGCCAAGAGCGCCAGCAACCGGGCCTCCGGTAGCAAAGTCTGCCAGCAGCAAGGCAATCGGGATCATCGCCGCAAGTATGGTGCCGCCGACGATGCCGATGGGAATGTCTCGCTCGGTCAGGTCGAGGCTGTCCATCCCGGCTCCGCTGCGGGCGCGATTGGCAGCGATGGCCGCCGTCACGCCCCTCACGATCGGGCCGATCACCCGGAGCAGGGTCCAGATCGCCGCGACGCCGATCGTGCCCGCGCCGATGAAGCGGATCTTCTGGCGGAACACGGTGCCAACGAAATCGGCAAGCTCGGTGCCGGCTGGCACGCCGCCTGCAGTAAGTTGCGGCAGCAGGATGCCGAAACTGATGACGATGCCGACAAGCATGGCGATACCCACAGCGAGGCCGACAAGGTGGCCAACGCCGACGAGTGCAAGCGACAGTCCGCCAGTCAACATCGAACCGCCGGTGCCGACCTTGAACGCGCCGCCCACTTCCTCGACCGCCAGCTTCATCTTGGCGAGCAAGGGGTAGAGCGCAGCGAGAAGGCCGCCCGCGGTTACTGCAGCAAGGCCCTTCCGGTTCTCTTCCGCACCACCAACCCCTGCCCCAACCTTGAGAACTTCAGCAGCGGCGACACCTTCGGGATATGGAAGTTCGGAGCCGGTCACCAGAGCGCGACGCAGCGGCACGGAATACATCACGCCAAGGATACCGCCGACGGCAATGACCGCGACCGACTCCCAGTAAGGGAAGTCCGCCCACCATCCGACCATGACGAGACCGGGAAGCACGAACACGATTGCAGACAGCGTGCCTGCCGAGCTCGCGATCGTCTGGACGATGTTGTTTTCCTGGATCGTCGCGCCCGAAAACGCGCGCAGAACCGCCATGGAGATGACAGCCGCCGGGATCGATGTCGCGAAAGTCAGGCCGATGCGCAAGCCAAGGTAGACGTTGGCGGCCGTGAACACGATCGTCAGGATCGCGCCCAGCACCACGCCGCGAAGTGTCAGTTCCCTTGGGGCCATGCCGCTCATTTGCGCTCCATCCGGTGTAAACGGTGGACTGTCTTGCACGACGAAGCACGCATGGGAAGCGGCATCAGCTTACAAACGAAACCTTCGTCGCGCCCGTTACCATCTGTGCAAGCCGCGCTGCGTCCCAGTTCGTCAGGCGCACGCAGCCATGGCTTTCGGCGCGTCCAATGGTCTGTGGCTCGGGCGTCCCATGGATGCCGTAGTGTTCCTTGGAAAGGTCGATCCACACCACACCGACGGGGCCATTCGGGCCGGGCGGCAGGAGATGTTCGCCCTTGCTGTCGGGCACGTCCCAGAACAGGCTGGCGTCATAGGAGAACTCGGGATTGTAGGATTTTCCGTTGATCTTCCAGTCGCCGAGCGGCAGCGGATCGTGGGATGATCCGGTGGTGACGGTGAAGACGGCCACCAGCTTCTCGGACTTGTCGTAAGCTTCAAGGATTCCCTTGGACTTGCTGACGACGATGCGGGCCGCTTCGGGCTGGGCGTCGCTTACACCCAGGTTCGCCAGTGTCGAGATCCAGCCCTTGTTGTCGACCTTGTCTGGATCGATCCGGTCGCCGCCAATGTTGGGCACGCGAAGCTGCATTCCGGCGCGATACGCTTCGACCGGGGCGTGTCGGCCGTTGGCGGATTGCGGGTCTGCCGTTCCTTCATGGCGGCTTCTCGCGCTGCGGCAACTTGTGCCAGAGAGGGGTTCAATCCGCGCAGAACCTCGGGCGTAGTATGAAAGCGCTCGGCAAGCTTCTCCTCCAGCGAGGTGTAGCCCATTGCCGGAAGCTTGGCCTGCTGCGCCGGGTCTTTCGGCAGCGGTTCGTAGTGGCCTGCTGCAAACTCTTCGGGAATCGTGACGACGCGTGTTGCGGCAATGTTCGACCAGCGCGACAGCGCCTTCATCGTCACATCGTCAAACCTGCCGGTAACGGGCAGGCCGTTGGCCTTCTGGAAGCCGCTCACGGCATTCGCGGTTGATAGGCCGGTCTTGCCGTCGATGATGCCGGCAGAGAACCCGAGGCGTTCCAACACCACTTGCGCCTGCATCACCGGGCGCGCCGCGTCTTCCTGCTGAGGCGGCTGCCCCGGCGCAGGATCATTTGACGCCATCGGCACCGTGAACGCGGGTGCGCTTGCCACGGTCTCGCTCGGGGTTGGCTCAGGCTTGTTCGAATTGCAGGCGCTGAGGCCCACCACGCCGAGAATAAGGAAAGACGATGCGGCTAGATTGAAACGGGACATTGGCGCTCCGGAGACATTGCCTCTCCAGAACCCCCTGCCCTCGCCGCCGGTTCCGTTAGGAGTCCTCGTTCAGTCGCGGATTTGCGCGGATTGCGTCAAAGAAGGCCGCCACATTGGCCGCCTCGTCGCCACTCCACACGGCATTGCTGACGGCCAGAAAGTCGGCGCCGGCCTGGATGAGCGGCGCGCAGTTCTGCGGCGTGATGCCCCCGATCGCAACGCAGGGCAGTTCGAAGATCGACTGCCACCATTCAAGCAGGTCCAGCCCCGCGACGTGCTTGGTGTCCTTGGTGCTGGACGGGAAGAAGGCGCCGAACGCAACGTAGTCGGCCCCCGCCTCGCCTGCATCCATGGCGAGGTGGCGGCTGTCATGACAGGTAACGCCGATCTGCGCATTGCGGCCAAGACGGTCACGCGCGTCCTTCACGTCGCCATCGTCCTGCCCAAGGTGCACGCCATCGGCGCCAAGGCGCCTGGCCAGGCTGATCGAATCGTTGACGATGAAGGCGACCTCGCGGTCCGCGCAGATGCGCTGGAGCGGTTCGGCAAGACGCGCAGCCTCGTGCTCGTCCACGCCCTTCACCCGGAACTGGAATGCTGCCACGGGCCCTGCATCGAGCGCGCGGGCGAGCCGTTCGGGAAAGGTGCCTGCAACATCGAGCGGCGAGATCAGGTAGAGTTCGGAGGAAAGCTTTGCCATGCCGGGCGCCTTATCGGTAAGCCGCCGCCGCTGCAACTTCGGTTCCGGAACGGTTCATCCGGCGAGAGCATTGTCGAGGGATGACCAAAGCCTTCCTTGCCCTCATCCCGGCGGTTGCTCTTGCCGCTTGTGCAACAACCACGAAACCCGAACGCACCGACGGCCACGCGATGGTTGGCCAGACAACGCTTGTCGGTGCTGACAAGGTGCGTGTCGATTCGCTGATTGAAGACAGCCGCTGCCCGATGAATGCGCGCTGCGTGTGGGCCGGTCGCGTGATTGTCGAAGCAACGCTGCAACGCGGCGGCATGTTCGAGACCAGACGTTTCACGCTGGGTGAGCCGAGTGAAGGTATCATGCTCGATAGAGTCGAGCCCGGCCGCCTTGCCGGCAAGAAACTCAAGCCGTCGGACTACCTGTTCCACTTCAGCGTCGCGCAATAACCCCGCACAATAAAACACCCCGCCCCGGCTGTGCCGGTGACGGGGTGGCCTTTCCGTCCTCTCAAACGGGGATCAGGCGGCGACGAGAGTCTTCTGCGTCGAACCCGTGTAGATTTCGTCGATTGCCGCGGCCAGCGAGGCATCGAATTCCGCATCGGTCATCTGGTGACGCAGGTCTTCGAGCAGGGCGCGGCTGAAGCTGGCGATGATGCCGGTATTCTTGGCCAGCTCGACGCAAGCCTCGGGACGCTTGTAGCCACCCGACAGGGCGACGACACGCAGAACCTTCGGATGGTTGACCAGCGGGTCGAACGTGCACGGCACGATCGGCAGCGAAAGCTTGAGCATGACCTGCACGCCGTCTGCCAGCGCGTCGAGGTTCTTGAGGATTTCCTCGAGCAGGATCGCGTCGCACTCGGCGCGGGTCTCGCTCTTGATGTTCACTTCGGGCTCGATGATCGGCATCATGCCGTGGCTGAGGACCTGCTTGCCAACTTCGAACTGCTGCGCAACCACGGCAGCGATGCCTTCACGGTTGGCCGAGTTGATGACCGAGCGTTCCTTGGTGCCATAGACACCCATCGCCTTCGAACGGACCAGCAGCTCGTCCAGCGTCGGCATCGGCTTCATCAACTGAACGCCATTGGCTTCGTCTTCCAGACCCTTGTCGATCTTGATGAAGGGGACCACGCCCTTCTCGATCAGCGCCAGTGGGACAGGCTTGCCATCAACCGTGCCATCCATCGTACGCTCGAACAGGATGGCGCCGATGACCTTTTCGCCGGAGAATGCATCCGAACGGATGATGCGGGCGCGCATCTCGTGGATCAGGCCGAACATTTCCTCTTCGGAGGCCCACGCACCCTCTTCGATGCCATAGCCCTTGAGAGCCTTCGGCGTCGAACCGCCCGACTGGTCAAGTGCGGCAATGAAGCCGTTGCCGGAGGCCATCTTCGCGGTCATTTCGGTCGTGTTCATCTGCGGGTCCTGTTCTGCGCAGAAACGGCGGAATTCCGTCTCCGCATACCTATGCGTAAAGGCGCTTTTGAAAGACGCTCCCGAAATTCGAAGAGCGTCTGAAAGAGCGCATACCTATGCGGATATGCGCCATAAAGGAGCGCGTGCCGCAGTGCAACACGCGCTCCTGAATTTTTTAGCCTTCGAGGGCTGCCACGCCCGGCAGTTCCTTGCCTTCCATCCATTCGAGGAAGGCCCCGCCCGCCGTCGAAATGTAGGTGAAATCGGCAGCAACGCCCGCGTGGTTGAGCGCGGCGACAGTGTCGCCACCGCCCGCCACCGAAACCAGCGAACCTTCCTTGGTCAGGGCAGCGGCCGTCTTTGCCAGGGCGACCGTGGCCGCATCGAACGGTTCGGTCTCGAAAGCACCCATCGGGCCGTTCCACACCAAAGTACGGCAGGTCTTCAGCGCATCGCCCAAAGCTTCGACCGCTGCTGGCCCCACGTCGAGGATCATCTCGTCCTCGGCGACCTCATGGACGTTGCAGGTGCGCAAGCTGGGCGGATTGGCTGCAAATTCCTTGGACACGACCACATCGTAAGGCAGGTGCACGGTGCAGCCGGCCTTATCGGCATTGTCGAGGATTTCCTCGGCGGTTGCCTTGAGATCATGCTCGCACAGAGACTTGCCAACGTTGACGCCACGCGCTGCCAGGAACGTGTTGGCCATGCCGCCACCGATGATCAGGTGATCGACCTTTGTCACAAGATGCTTTAGCACGTCGAGCTTGGTCGAGACCTTTGCGCCGCCGACAACCGCCGCGACCGGACGTTCCGGCTCGCCCAGAGCCTTCTGCAAGGCCTTGAGTTCGGCCTCCATCGCGCGGCCAGCGAAGGCTGGCAGCACATGGGCGAGACCCTCGGTCGACGCATGTGCGCGGTGGGCGGCCGAGAAGGCGTCGTTGACGTAGATATCGCCGAGGCTGGCGAAGCGCTCGATCACGGCCGGATCGTTCTTTTCCTCGCCGCCGAAGAAGCGGGTGTTTTCGAGCACCGCGATGGCGCCCGATGCCAAAGCCGCAACCGCAGCCTTGTCGCCTTCCCAGTCAATATAACTGACGGGACGGCCAAGCACGTGCGAGAGCGGTGCAGCGAGCTTCTTCAGCGAGAACTCTTCCGAGGGCTGCCCCTTGGGACGGCCGAAATGGGCCAGAACCAGAACCTTGGCCCCCTTGTCCGACAGTTCGTTCAGCGTCGCGACGGTCGCACGAAGGCGGGTGTCATCGGAAACGGCGCCGTCGGCCATCGGCACGTTGAGGTCTTCGCGCACGAGCACGGTCTTGCCGGTCAGGTCGCCGATATCGTCCAGAGTCTTGAAGCTCATTCCTCGATCCTCACTTCGTCGCCGATCGCGATTTCGCCATCGGTCAGCACCCGGCCGAGCACCCCGCCGCGCCAGTCTGGCATCAGCGCGAGTTTCAGGCCGGGCAGGATTTGGTCCATGCGGCTGCACGGGTCGCATTCGCAGGTGGTCTCGATCCGCAGGCTCTTACCGATGGCGATGATTTTGCCCGCCTCTCGCGGGAGACGGATGCCATGAACCAGCAGGTTCGCGCGGCGCACGTGCCAAGGGAGCAGTTGGTCAGCGGAAAGCTTGAGATCGGCGAGCGCCGCATCCCAACTTTCGGCTTCGATCAGCGAGATCTGCCTGCGTCCGGATTTGCCGGGGCGAATTGCCCCTCGCAGGTCACCTCGAACGCCAAGTTCGCGTGTGACCGAAACGTGATCGAGCGTCTCGATAGGCCCGCTCGGCCGATCATGCCGTGCAATGCCTTCGAGACGCCCGCTCACTTCAGCGTACCTTAGAGAAACTTCGCCATCGCGCCCGCAGTGTCGAGCATGCGGTTGGAGAAGCCCCACTCGTTGTCGTACCACGACAGGACGCGGACCAGCTTGCCCTCGAGCACGGCGGTCTCGAGGCTGTCGATGGTCGACGAATGCGGGTCGTGGTTGAAGTCGATCGAGACCAGCGGCTCTTCGGTGTAGCCGAGCACGCCCTTCAGCGCGCCTTCGGCCGCAGCCTTGAGCAGGCCGTTGACTTCTTCAACGGTCGTGTCGCGCTTCGGCGTGAAGGTCAGGTCGACGACCGAGACGTTCGGGGTCGGCACGCGGATCGACGATCCATCGAGCTTGCCCTTGAGGTCGGGCAGAACTTCCCCGACGGCAACGGCAGCGCCGGTGCTGGTCGGGATCATGTTCATCGCAGCCGCACGGGCACGACGCGGATCGCTGTGGATCTGGTCGAGGATCTTCTGGTCGTTGGTGTACGAGTGGATCGTGGTCATCAGGCCACGCTCGATGCCGATCGATTCATGCAGGACCTTGGCCATCGGCGCGAGGCAGTTGGTGGTGCACGATGCGTTCGAAACGATCTTGTGATCGGCGGTCAGCTTCTCGTGGTTCACGCCATAGACAACCGTCAGATCGACGTTCTTGGCAGGAGCCGAGATCAGCACGCGCTTGGCGCCGGCATCGATGTGCTTCTGGCCACCATCGCGGTTGGTGAAGAAGCCGGTGCATTCCAGCGCGATATCGATGCCGTTGGCAGCGTGCGGAAGGTTCGCCGGATCGCGCTCGGCCGTCACCTGGATGCGCTTGCCGTTCACGATCAGGTCGTTGCCATCAACCGAAACTTCGCCCGAGAACGCGCCGTGGACGCTGTCGCGCTTGAACAGCAGGGCGTTCGCTTTGGCATCGGCCAGGTCGTTGATCGAGACCAGCTCAAGGCCGCAATCGGGCCGTTCGAGGATGGCGCGGGCGACGTTACGCCCGATGCGTCCGAAACCGTTGATTGCAACCTTGATCGCCATGTCAGGTATCTCCTGTTTGAATTACGAAACCCGCGAGAGGATCTGCGGGACAATCTTTTCGGCGGTGAGGCCGAAGTGATTATAAAGGGCGTCGATCGGAGCCGATGCGCCGAACGTGTCGATGCCGATCGACAGCCCATCGCCGACATACTTCTGCCAGCCCAAGGTTACGCCAGCCTCGATCGAGACCTTGAGCGCGTCGGCTGGCAGCAGGTCTGCCTTGTAGGCCGCGTCCTGCTCGTCGAACAGTTCCCAGCACGGAACCGAGACGACGTCGGCGCCAAGGCCCTTCTCTTCAAGCGCTGCAGCGACCTTCATCGCCACTTCCACTTCGGAGCCGGTTGCCAGAAGCACGACCTTGCGGGCCGAGGACGACGCGACGAGACGGTAGGCGCCCCTGGCGCTCTTCATCTCGGCGTCGAAACGGACTGGTGGCAGGTTCTGGCGGGTCAGCGCGAGGACCGACGGACGGTCCTTGTTGGCCAGGGCGAGCGCCCAGGCTTCCGCTGTTTCGATGGCATCGGCCGGGCGGAACACCAGCAGGTTCGGGATCATGCGCAGGGACATGACATGCTCGACCGGCTGATGGGTCGGGCCGTCTTCGCCAAGGCCGATCGAATCGTGGGTGAACACGTAGATCGCACGGACATGCTGCAGGGCCGACATGCGCACGGCATTGCGGCAATAGTCGGAGAAAACCAGGAAGGTGCCACCGTAGGGGATGATCCCGCCGTGCAGCGCCATGCCATTCATCGCGGCAGCCATGCCGAATTCGCGGATGCCGTAGTAGACATACCGCCCGTCATAGCTTTCCGGCGTGAACGGTGCGGTCGACTTGGTCTTGGTGTTGTTCGAACCGGTAAGGTCGGCCGAACCACCCACCATCTCGGGCACGTTGGCGGTGAACGCTTCCAGTGCCATTTCGCTCGACTTGCGGGTCGCAACCTTGGGCGGCGTGGCGATCAGCGGCTGGATGTAGGCATCGAAACCGGTTTCGGCCGGAAGGTCGCCATCCATGCGGCGAGCGAGTTCGGCAGCCTGCGGGTTGGCAGCGGCGCGCTTTTCCCACTCGGCGCGAGCGGCCTTGCCGGCTTCCGAAGACGAGCGCCAGTTGGCGAGAATGTCAGCCGGGATTTCGAACGGAGCCGAAGTCCAGCCCAGATATTCGCGCGCAGCGGCGATTTCGTCAGCGCCAAGCGGCGCGCCATGGACGTTGTGGCCACCCTGTTTGTTCGGCGCGCCCTTGCCGATCACCGTGCGGCAGGCGACCAGCGACGGACGCGGATCGGCCTTGGCCTCGGCCAGAGCGCGAGCGATATCGGCGAAGTCATGACCGTCGCACGACGTCACGTGCCAGCCCGACGCGGTGTAGCGGCCGAGAATGTCCTCGGTGGTCGAAAGCGAGGTATCGCCGTCGATGGTGATCTTGTTGTCGTCCCATAGGACGTTGAGGCGCCCGAGCTTGAGCGTTCCGGCAAGGCCCACGGCTTCATGGTTGATGCCTTCCATCAGGCACCCGTCGCCGGCGACAACCCAGGTGTGGTGATCGACCAGGTCGTCACCGAACTGCGCGTTGAGGTGACGCTCGGCCATGGCGAAGCCGACGGCCATGGCAAGGCCCTGACCCAGCGGGCCGGTGGTGCATTCCACGCCCGGGATCAGGAAGTTCTCGGGGTGACCGGCGCAGACGCTGTCGATCTGGCGGAACTTGCGGATGTCTTCCATTGTCGGGCTTTCGTAGCCCGTCAGGTGAAGCAGCGCATAGATCAGCATCGAGCCGTGGCCGGCCGACAGTATGAAGCGGTCACGGTCGGACCACTTGGGCGCCGCAGGATCATGCTTCATGAACTGCGTCCACAGCACCGTTGCCACGTCGGCCATGCCCATGGGCATGCCGGGGTGACCGGAATTGGCTGCCTGAACCGCGTCCATGGCAAGCGCACGGATCGCGTTGGCCATGGGAGCCAGCGCGGTGGAATCGCGTGTCATGCTGAAAAAGCCCTTCCCTGCGAGCGGCCGAACGGCTGTGGCCGCATGAATCCGGTGATTCGGAGCGGGGTCTCTTTGGTCACCATGGGGCCGAGGGTCAAGGCTGGCGCGGCGGCTTCTTTATTGCAGGTGCACAATATGAGCTTCTGCGCCCGACTTTCCCCGGCGCAGACGTGCCATGGTGTTGCGCGCCCTTGCGATTGTGCTAGCGTGCAATGCCATGGCGACGGAAGCACTCGGCGCCGCTCTGGACCGGCTTGAGCAGGCGCTCGCGCGGGTCGAAGGAGCGGTCGCGCAACAGGGAACCCCAGGGGCTGCAGCGGGCGAAGAGCTGGCGCTGCTCAAGGTCCGTCATCGGCGCCTGAAGGACACGGTCGCCCAGGAATTGCGCCAGCTCGATCTGCTGCTGGCAGGCCTGCCGAAATGAGCCTCCGAACATGAGCCCCCTTGGCATGAGCCCCTTGGCATGAGCAACGTCAGCCTTCCGATCGGCGGCCGCAACTTTGCCGTCTCCTGCGCCGATGGCGAGGAAGCGCACATCGAGATGCTCGGCCGCATGGTCGACGAGCGCGCCCGCAAGATCGGCGGCCAGCAAAGCGAGACGCGGATGCTGCTGTTCGCGGCATTGATGATGGCAGACGAGTTGCACGAAGCGCACAAGGTTGCCCCTGCCCCTGATGCAGCACCGGCAATCGCGCCCGCTCCTGCGCAGATCGATAGCGCCGAAATTGACCCTGCCTTGGTCGATCGGGTCAACGCACTGGCAGAACGCATCGAAAAACTCGCTGCCGCCCTTGAGCAAGGGCCGGTCAGCGCCTAACTAGGGCGTGACGGGATCTGCCCGGCACGAGCCGCATGAACATCCCTGAGGCTATAAGCAATCCAAGGGGGCTGCCCCTGCCTGGGACCCTGGTCCCGGGTAAGCGGTCCCCACCTGACGTCGAGGCGTCAGAGGATTTTCCGAGCAACCGACCCATGGTGGGCCCGTCACCCCCTTCACTTTCCTGATTCCGGAGCACCTCGTGGAAGCCAAGAATGCGCTGCGCACCGAATTGAGAGCGCGGCGCAATGCTCACGTCGCAGCGCTTGATCCCCGCGTGAAGGCCCTGATGTTCCGCCGCCCGCCCTCGCCGGTTCTGGCGATGATTCCCGAAGGTGCGACCGTCGGGCTCTATCTCGCCGGCCCGGCAGAGGCTCCGGCTACCGCCTATGCACAGGTCCTGCATGAGGCAGGGCACAAGATAGCACTGCCATGGTTTGCCGACCGCTCATCGCCGATGGTATTTCGCGAATGGGCATCACCGTGGGTGGATGAACTGCTCAAGCCCGGCCCTTGGAAGGGCATCGTGCAGCCGGCACCAGAGGTCGCCGAGGTCGTGCCTGAGGTGCTGTTCGTTCCCCTCGTCGGTTTCAGCGCCGATGGTGCGCGTCTCGGCCAGGGAGGCGGTCATTACGACCGCTGGCTCGAGGCGCATCCGTCTACCCTGCCGATCGGCCTGGCCTGGGATTGCCAGCTTGTCGAGCACCTGCCCCGTGAGGCGCATGACGCCCCGCTGCATGCCGTGGTAACCCCGACACGAATCTACGGTCCCTGGGAGCGCTGAGGGTGAAGGAAGATTACAAGCCGACCTGGCGCAAACCGATTGGCATTCTCGGTCTGGTCGTGGGGCTGGTCATCTATGCGCTAGGCGTCGCGGCATTGTCCGGCATCATCGGGCAATGGCATATCCTGCTGCAGACCCTTGCCTATGTCGTGCTCGGAACGATCTGGCTCCTCCCGCTGCGACGCTTCCTGATCTGGATGGAAACCGGCCGCTGGGGCTGAGCGCTAACCGTATTGGACAGCCCCGTCTAATCGCTTACCCTTTTGCCCAAAGCAAAGGGAGAGTGCGATGCCTGGTCCAATTGAAACCGTCGAAACCTTCTGCGCGATGTGGGAGCAGCCCGGCGGATTTGCCGCCTCGATCCGCGAGTACTTCACCGAGCAGACCGATTACGAGAACGTCGGCATGACCCATACCATCGGCATCGAGCAGGGCCTTGCACTGGTCGCGGGGTTCGAGAACGACATGGGGATTGCACGCATCAAGGTCGACATGCTGGCGATTGCCGCCAATGGTGACACGGTCCTGACGGAACGGGTGGATCACATGATCAACGCCGCTGGCGAGACTTTCGTGTCATTGCGGCTGATGGGCATCTTCGAACTGAAGGATGGCAAGATCGCAAAGTGGCGGGATTACTTCGACACCGCACCGTTCAAAGGATGACGTTGCCCTGAACGCGAAAGGGCGCCCTGTGGCGCCCTTTGCATTGCATCTGACGTGGCGCGAGTGACGGGGCTCGAACCCGCGACCTCCGGCGTGACAGGCCGGCACTCTAACCAACTGAGCTACACCCGCGTAACGTCAAAAGGTGTGCCGCGAAGACACTTTCCCAAGTGGTGGCGCGAGTGACGGGGCTCGAACCCGCGACCTCCGGCGTGACAGGCCGGCACTCTAACCAACTGAGCTACACCCGCGTACCTCTTGGAAGCCGCGCCTCTATGGCAGGCGGTCTGGGCTGTCAACGGGCTTGGAAGCGGGAATTTTTCCACAACGGAGCGCAGCATTGCGCGCAAAGAAAAAGGCGCCCGGAAGCGCCTTTTTCGTCATCCCAATGGCGCGAGTGACGGGGCTCGAACCCGCGACCTCCGGCGTGACAGGCCGGCACTCTAACCAACTGAGCTACACCCGCTCGCCGTTGGGAGCGCCGCCTCTATGGCAGGTTTTGCAGGCTGTCAACGCTCAACCGCGCGCATTCAAGCCCGATCACCATTTTCTTGGGCCATGCCCGAGCCCTCAGCAATTCTGGTACTTCCAGCTGCGGCTCTTGCCTTCGCCGATCCACTCCACCGCCTGTGCGGTGCGTTTGTCCCGTGTGGGCTGCGTCTTTGCCTCGACGATCCATTCGATGTACTCCCGGCGCTTGCACGGAGGCATCGCTGCGAAGCGCTCGGAATGCCCTGCGGCTTCCAGAGCAGCGCTGAAGGGCTCGGGCAATTCGGGCACTGGCTTCCGGGAAGCGAGCGGCACTTTCGCCTTCGGGGCAGCAAGCCGCGCGATGGCCGAGCGCAACCTTTCGACGATGACGGCCTCGTCCGGAAACTCGTCGAGCGAGGCGATCTTGCGAAACGGCCCGGTCCCGCCTGCTTGCTCGTCATTATGGAAGAAGATCGAGACATGCGCCTTGAACGCCGCCATGCCGGCCAGATTCTTACCGCCCACCGTAAAGTGCGGCATGCCCCACTTGATCGCTTCGACGCAGGCGGGCACTTCGCGATGGACGAGCGCCCGGAAGCGATCGAGGATCGGACGGGCAAACTCGCCAGCGTTCGCGATATGCTGATCGATGCGCGGATCGGTAGTCGGCATGGGCACCTCCGATCCGCACATCTATCACATCAGTCGGCCAGCAGCAGCACCGGCGTTTCGATCAGCTTCTTGATCGCCTGAACAAAGCTGGCGGCATCGTGGCCGTCGACCACGCGATGGTCGCAGCTGATCGAGATATTCATCAGCTTGCGCTTCTCGATCCGCTCACCACCCATGCCGTCAGGCACGAACATGGGACGCTCGACGATCCGGTTCGGGCCGATAATCGCCACTTCCGGACGGTTGATCACCGGGGTCGTCGCCACGCCGCCCAGGGGCCGAGCGAAGTGACGGTGAGCGTCGACCCCGAAAGCTCTTCCGACTTCGCGCTGCCGCTGCGCGCGGCTTCGGCAAGACGGCCGATCTCGCGCGCCAACTGCCACAGATTGAGGCTCTGCGCGTTGCGGATTACCGGCACCATCAGCCCGGCAGGCGTCTGCGCCGCCATGCCGAGATGGACCGCGCCATAGCGGGTCACCACCCCTGCTTCGTCATCATACCGGGCATTGATCATCGGGAACTGCGGCAGGGTGCGGCAGATCGCGGTGATCAGCAGCGGCAGCATCGTCAGCTTGGGCTTGTCGCCACGGCTGCTGTTGAGCTGCTCGCGAATCACTTCCAGCGCAGTCACATCGCATTCCTCGACATAGGAAAAGTGCGGGATGTGGCGCTTTGAAGCCGCCATGTTCTCGGCAATGCGGCGGCGCATGCCGATAACCTTGATCACCTCGTCGCCGCGTTCTGCACCCGCCGAGCGGTAACCGCCAGTGGCGTTGTAGGCGAGGAACTGGTCAAGGTCGGCATGACGCACGCGGCCCTCCTCGGAAGGGCGCACTTCCGACAGGTCGATGCCGAGGTCCCGCGCACGCTGACGCACGGCCGGGCTGGCGAGGACCTTGGCGTCAAAGCCGCGCCGGACCGGCTCTGCCGCTTGTGCTGGAGCAGGCTTGGTGGCTACCGGCGGTGGCGGAGGAGGAGGTGCAGCAGCCTCTACCCGCGCCACGTCCGCCTCGTCGGGTGTCTCGACCTCGATCCGCTCCTCAACAACCTCTGCCGTCGGAGCAGGCGCCTCAACTGGCGCCGCAGCAGGCGCGCGCGCCTCCCCTTCGCCGTCGGTTTCGATCACGACCAGCGCCGACCCGATCGCCACGACATCGCCGACTTCGCCAGCGATCGAAACGACCTTGCCCGCAACCGGGCTTTCCATCTCGACAGTGGCCTTGTCGGTCATCATGTCGGCCAGACGCCCGTCTTCCTCGACCATGTCGCCCACGGCGACGTGCCAGGCGACGATTTCAGCCTCGGCGATGCCTTCACCGATGTCGGGCAGGCGGAATGTATAGGTTCCCATGGTGCTCAGGCTTTCGTCAGGCGGTCGATGGCCTCGCCGATGCGGACCGGGCCGGGAAAGTAGGCCCATTCGAGGCTGTGGGGATAGGGGGTGTCAAAGCCGGTCACGCGTTCGATCGGGGCTTCGAGGTGGTAGAAGCAACGCTCCTGCACCAGCGCCGAAAGCTCGGCACCAAAGCCGGAAGTGCGCGTCGCTTCGTGGACGATCAGGCATTTGCCGGTCTTTTCCACCGACTTTTCCACCGTCTCGATGTCGAGCGGGACCAGCGTGCGCAAGTCGATGATCTCCGCATCCACGCCCTTCTCGGCGCAGACAGCGGCTGCGACGTGGACCATCGTTCCATAGGCCAGCACGGTGAAGGCATTGCCGGGGCGGACGATGCGCGCCTTGCCCAACGGAATCGAATAGTACCCTTCCGGCACCGCGCTGTCGGCATGCTTCGACCACGGCTCCACCGGCTTGTCGTAGTAGCCGTTGAAGGGGCCGTTGTAGATGCGCTTTGGTTCGAAGAAGATGACGGGATCGTTGTCTTCGATGGCCGAGATCAGCAGGCCCTTGGCGTCATGCGGGTTGCTCGGCACGACCGTTTTCAGACCGGCAACGTGCGTGAACAGAGCCTCGGGGCTCTGGCTATGCGTCTGTCCGCCAAAGATGCCGCCACCAAATGGCGAGCGCACCGTCATCGGCGCGATGAATTCTCCCGCCGATCGATAGCGCAGGCGTGCCGCCTCTGACACGAGCTGGTCGAGCCCCGGATAGATGTAATCGGCAAACTGGATCTCGGGCACAGGCCGCAGGCCATAGGCACCCATGCCGACAGCCACGCCAATGATCCCGCATTCGCTGATCGGCGTATCGAACACGCGGGTCTTGCCATGCTTCTTCTGCAGGCCCGCCGTGGCGCGGAACACGCCGCCAAAGTAGCCCACGTCCTCGCCCATCACGACAACATTGGGATCGCGCTCCATCATGATGTCGAGCGCATCGTTGATGGCCTCGATCATGTTGAGGCGGCGGGTCGGAGCCTCGGCGAGGCTGACCGGTGATTCTTCGTGGGTCATGGCTGCTTCCCCTCTTCCGACCACTCTGGCCACTTGACCCGACGCTCGTGGATTGCCTGCTCGCTCTGTTCCCGAAGGTGCCAGGGCAGGTCTTCGAACACGTCCTCGAACATGGTGTGGAACGGGTGATGCAGGCCGTGGCCGAGGATGCCGTTCTTTTCGGCTTCCTTGGTCGCCGACTTGACCGTCTCCATCAGTTCGCGGTCCATCTCGGCGTGCTGGTCTTCTGACCATTCGCCAAGCGCGATCAGGTGCTGCTTGAGCCGGTTGATCGGATCACCGAGCGGCCATTCCTCACGCTCGTGCGCCGAACGGTACTGGCCCGGATCGTCCGAGGTCGAATGCCCCTCGGCGCGATAGGTGAAGTGCTCGATCAATGTTGGTCCAGCGTTGGAACGAGCGCGATCCGCTGCCCACTTGGTTGCCGCATAGACGGCCAGCGGATCGTTGCCGTCCACCCGCAGGCCGGCCATGCCGTAACCAATGGCGCGGGCGGCAAACGTGGTTCGCTCGGCCCCGGCAAAGCCCGAAAAGCTCGAGATCGCCCACTGGTTGTTGACGACGTTGAAGATGACCGGTGCGTTATAGACGGTCGCAAAGGTCATCGCCGAATGGAAGTCGCCCTCGGCCGTCGATCCTTCGCCGATCCAGGTCGCGGCAATCCGGGTGTCCCCCTTGATCGCGCTGGCCATCGCCCAGCCCACCGCCTGCGGATACTGCGTGGCAAGGTTGCCGCTGATCGTGAAGAACGATGCTTCGCGCGCCGAATACATGATCGGCAGCTGACGGCCCTTCAGCTTGTCCGCCCGGTTAGAGTAGATCTGGTTGATCATCTCGACGATCGGGTATCCGCGCGAAATCAGGATGCCCTGCTGGCGGTAGCTCGGGAACACCATGTCGTCCGCGGCCAGTGCCATAGCCGGGGCAACCGAAGTTGCCTCTTCCCCGGTACACTTCATGTAGAAGCTGGTCTTGCCCTGCCGTTGCCCGCGATACATGCGGTCGTCAAACGCGCGGGTCAGCGCCATGGTGCGAAGCATCCGCCGCAGGGTTTCGGCATCGAGCTTCGGATCCCACGGCCCGACCGCGCGATGGTCCTCGCCCAGCACGCGAACCAGGTCGAAGCACAGGCCCTGCGTTTCCGCGGCAGGGCACTGCTCGTCAGGGCGCGGCTGCACACCAGCAGGCGGGATCTCGAGGTGCGAATAATCGACCGCATCACCCGGCCGAAACTTCGGTTCCGGCACATGCAGCGCCAACCGCGGCATGTTGCCGCGCACGCTTCCGCTCATGCTGCAAACACCTGCATCTGAACTCTCCCACATCGAATCACGCTTTCCATATGGAAAAGCATGACTGACGCAAAGTTATATACGATTGTTATTTTATTTCACAGAGCTTTTCTCGCTCCCTTGTCCTGGCCCGACGATCATCTCCAGACCCAAGGGTCAGGCTAACGTTTGCTCCAGATAGCACAAGGCGCTGGAACCAAAGCGGTTCCAGCGCCCTGCCTTGCAGCGTTCTGCGACCTTACTCGGCAGCCTCGGCCAGTTGCCGAGGTTCAGCCGGGTGGTAGTGCAACTCGTCCGGGCCGGCGTACCGAACATCCCAGTTGGGCTCGCCTTTCATGAAGTCCGGCAGGTTGGTCATGTAGATCGCCGTTCCGAACGCACCGTCCCAGATGCGCGGCTTCCAGCTGTCATCTACACAATCGCAATCTGCACCGTATTCCGCCTCGCCACCTGCCGGACACGGCACGTACAGGAACGCAGCCGACGTCAGCCGGTGCCGTCCGAAACCCCAGTTCCAGTCACCATAGGCATAGCCGCGCCGGTCAAGATAGTTCTTGGCTACCATCAGTTCGTCGATGTCCTCGACTTCCCAGTTGGCGTGGTGGAACTTCAGCGTCCCGTTGAAGCCCGGCATCGGCGCATGCGCGTCGGCCAGAAACACGTTGTGATGTTCGTAGCAGCCGTCCGCCCGCATGTAGACGCCGAAACCCTTCTGGATGTCGGTGATGCGGAAGCCAAGGACGTCACGATAAAAGGCGACCGCCTCCTGCACGTCCGGAAAAGTCCAGACGCAATGGTGCGTGCGCTTTGGCACGGCCCGATCGATCCATTTGCGTGGCTGGTTGAGGCGGGCAATCCGGCCGACCGTGTTCTGCGGGGTCGGCGCGCCAAACACGGCGCGCGGTTGCCACACTTGCAGCCCGATCGCCTGCCCGAATGGCGTAACGAAGTGAACCACGCCCTCAGGATCAGTGGTCAGTTCCACGAGGCCGTTCAAGCGCGCCTTCAAGCGTTCCAGCCCCTCCGCGTTGTCGACCGCCCAGACGCATTCATGGACGCCTCTGGTCGTTTGCGCCGTCCCCTTGGGCAGTTCAGGGTGGCCACGTTTCAGGAACAACGACTGTGAGCCATCGGCCGCTTCGAAAAGCGCCGAGGCATCGTTATGCTCGATCAAAGTCAGCCCGAAGTCGCGGAAGAAGCGAACACAAGGTTCGACCTCTTCTACCATCCATGTCAGCCGCCTGATGCCAATGATCGCCACGTCAATTCTCCTCCCTTGCTGGCAGGGGAATGGCGGCGTTCTCACCAAAGGATATTGCGCCAGATCAAATCTGGTTCATGAATTGTTTAAAGGCGATGCATCAATCCCATAAATGGACACTGGCAAAGCTTCGCCCGGTGCCACTTCAGACCGCAACCTCGGCCTTGATAACGCCCTGCGGGGCATAACCGGTCACTTCAAAATCCTCGATCCGGTAATCGAAGATGGAGTCCGGTCGGCGCAGGATGGCAAGTCGGGGCTCACCCTCCGGCGTGCGGCCCAGCTGGGTTTCAACCAACTCGGCGTGGTTGAGATAGAGATGCGTGTCGCCCCCCATCCACACCAGTTCACCAGGCTCCAGATCGCACTGCTGCGCCAGCAGACGGATGAACAGCGCCGCGCCCCACAAGTTGAATGGCAATCCGAGCGCAACGTCACAGCTGCGTTGATAGAGCAGTCCGTTCAAGCGATTGCCGCTGACATGGAACTGGTAGGTCTTGTGGCAGGGCGGCAGCGCCATCGCGTCAAGCTCGGCCACGTTCCAGCCTTCAACAATATGGCGGCGGCTGCCGGGATTGGTCCTCAGCGAGCGGACCACGTCGGCTACCTGGTTCACGCCCTGATCGCGCTGGCGAAACAGGCCTTCGCCTGCCGGCTCGTAGACCGGCCAGTCCACCCACTGCTTGCCGTAGACCGGACCAAGATCACCCCATTCCCGGGCAAACGCCTCGTCAGCGACAATACGCGCGGAAAAATCGGCGCGGGAAATGTCGTCGCCGGACGCCTTGCGATATTTCTCCAGCGGCCAGTCGGTCCAGATCTCGACACCCTGCGCGCATAGCTTGCGGATGTTGGTATCGCCCGTCAGGAACCAAAGGAACTCGCGGGTCGCCGTTTTCCAGTAGACACGCTTGGTCGTCAGCAAGGGCATGCGCCCGTCGGCAAGGTCGAAGCGCAATTGCGCGCCGAAGACGGAACGGGTGCCAACGCCGGTACGATCGACCCGCTCGTCGCCGCACTCCCAGATCTCGCGCATGAGATCGAGATACTGCTGTTCGAAATGGCGGGCGGAATCGGCGCGTTCAGGCATGGCTTCGCTTCTAGCTGCGCACGCGGGCGTGAGCAAAATCGCCGCCGAAATTTCCCGGCGAAAAAACTTGGCGTTACCCGCTTGCCAGCCTTGGAACTGCCTCGTATAGGGCGCCCCTGCCTCGCAGCCGGGTCACCGGTTGGCGGATCGGTCGGGGAATAGCTCAGCCTGGTAGAGCACTGTCTTCGGGAGGCAGGGGCCGGAGGTTCGAATCCTCTTTCCCCGACCATTTTCTTCAATATTAGCAAGCATTTATCACCCCCTTTGGGGAACCGCGCGAATATTGCCCGGTGCAGTTCCGGTGTGAAGCGGAGAAAACGCCCCCGGTGTGAGGGCCTCGATTTCGCTGATCAGGTCGGTCGTTGCGGCCAGAGCGACGCCGAGATTGGCGGGATCGAACAGGGCGTAGAGGTCGGACGTGCTGATCTTGGCGTGGCCGAGCATGATCTCGCCCTGGCGCCAACGCTCCTCGCCGATCTTGCGGCGACAGATCTGGGCGACACTGCGCCGGATCAACTTCAGACCGGTTTCGCGATCGCGAGGCAAGCCGAGCTCGTCAAGCATCGCCTGGAACGCCTTGCGCACCGAATCGACCGTCACGAAGAAGCCCGAGGTCTCGTCGAGCAGGCGCGCCATGCGCTCCGGCACCGGCACCGACGGCCGATACTTCTTGGTCTGGCGCCGGCCCTTCGGATTGAGTTGCAGCACCCTCGCCTTCGAGATCCACTGATCACGCTCCGGCTTGGTCGAGACGTCATGAGCAGCGTCCGGCCGGCACCATGTTGCGACACTGATCTGCAGGAAACGGAGCAGGTTCTGGCGGTGAAGCTTCTGGCGGTCGCGCATCTTGTCGGACCAGGTCTCCCCGTGGCTGGGCTGCGGGTCGATGCAGTACCGGAACATCGCGGCCAGCTGCTTCACATCAGCACGGAAAGTCGGCGTCCGGCTGACTGTCGCAGGAGGCAGTGCCGTGAATGCCGCCTTGAACGGAGTATCGTGTCTGCCATGGGCGTAGTTGATCGCCGCGGCGAGACTGCGGACGCTGGCTTCTGTTGTCCCCGGCGCGCGCTCCCGCTCCTTGCGGGCATGCTTGCCCTCAATCACCGGCTTCTTGGCTGACCAGGCGCGGAACATGGCAATCAGGGCTTCGTCGACCTGATCACAGGTGACACCAAGACGCCCGGTCTCCTCGAGGAACTCGAAAACATGCGAGAGCCGTGGCTTGATCGCATCGTATGACGTCACATCGCGCTTGGCGACGAGGTAATCCGCGATGGCCTGGGTCACGAGGTGGCCGGCTGCGGCGTCCACAGGTTTTCCACAGGTTGGGCAGACGGCTTGTCCACGCTCCCTCTCAAGATAGAGCCGGTCTAGTGCTTCCTCTGCCTTCCGCACATCGCCCGTGCCCGTGCTGCGGCTTCGGTTGCGTCGGGCAGCGTCGTCGTACCAGACGATCTGGAGGAAGGGGGTTCGGAGGCTACCATCCTTTCGACGGTCCCAATCGAGACGGTATTTCCCGCGGGAATAGAGCGGAGTGTCCTTGTCCGGCATTGTGCCCTCAGTGTCTTGGCGGCTTCTGCAGCGATGATCTCGCCGATGCCGAGTGAGTTCAGGAGATCGAGTTGGTCAGAGTCGAGGCGAAGCCCCTTCCCCTTCGCCGTCTGGTTCAGCCAGTGGCGGGCTAAATCGGTGAGGTCGGTCATCTCAGTTCCCCCACCCTCGCCTTGATCTTCGCCACTGCCAGGATCGCAGGTTTCACTTCAGGATGCGCCTCGTCGTAGGCCAGTCGCTTCTTGTGCCGGCCGCCGTTGAGGTGCGGCAGGGCGGCGCGCGGAATCAGTTCCCAATTGGCGGGATCAGTGTTCAGCCTGTTGCTGTCGATGCACTTCAGGCAGTGGCCTTCGGGGATCGGGCCGTTCTTCTGCTCCCAGAGCCAGACGTGTTTGAGAACATAGCGGCGGCTGTAGCCGGTGTGAGGGTTGGTCTCCGCAACACTGACCTCGACATAGCCGTCGACACTGACGCGCTCGTGACCGAGATACTTGGTGTTGTGCGGCTCCTGCCCTTTCTTGAACTGCGTCTTGCGGCAGTTCGGATGCTCCCGGGCGACTGGGAACGGCTTGCCCTTGTTGTGGGTCTCATGGCCCTGCTCGAAGCGGCCAGTGCGGCCGGTTTTCCAGCCTTTGCGCTTGCGCAGGCTGTGCAAGTTAACCGCGGCGACGTCCTGGCGCGCGAAGGCGGCGACGAATCCGGCATGATATTTCGCGATCGGAAGCAGCCGGTTCTCTTCGAGCCAAGCCATTTCAGCGGCGCTGTAGGAGATGGCGCGGCCTTTCATTTCACTACCCTCGCAATGCAAAGCTCGAGGAAAATCGGACCCCACTGGAACACCAAGGAGCGCCCTTCGACATGGCTATTATTGTCGATGCCACCGCCGCCCCATGGGCCAATGTCGAAGCGGGGGAGCCAGCCTTTCATTCCGCCGTTCTCCCGATCATCGGCGCCAGTGGCTTCGCAAAGCGGTCGCCGGTCCGTTCGAGCACAGTGACGGCCTTTAACTGCAGGTCCGCGTTCCGGATGATCTGGTCGGCCACCTGCACCATGGCTTCGGCACGCTTGGCTTCCATCTCGATCTTGGATTCGTCGATGCCTTCTTCCCCGAGCCGTTCGAGCTGGGCGAAGAGGTGATCGTTGAGATCTGTGAGCTTGTTCTTCACGCCACCACCCCCTCAAACCAAGCCGCAGCCTGGCAAACATCCTCGACCGTGAGCCAATGCGCATAGGCCTGCTCCGGGAACTCGACCTCGACCGCTTCCTCGACGGCGCACTGGAGACCGACGAGATCGACCTCCTGGCGGAAACCGAGATCGGCAAGCAGCGCGTCTGCTGTGACGGCATGGTGCAGTGCCGGGTTGGTGCGTTTGCGGATGATGGGGAGGATGTCAGGCACGATCAGTCCTTGATCTTGCGGCGCATGAAGCGGAGGTCATTGGCGATGCTGTGCAGCGGCCAGCCAATCCAGATCAGCGCTATGATGGTGAGTATGATGACGGCGTCGGGGGTCATCAGAAAGGGATCCCGTCATCGCCCAGATCGAACTGTTCGACGGTCACGCGACGTTCGGTGTATCGAGCGACACATGGCAGGACACAGAACGATTTGCCGGGATTGAGCTTGGCAAGGCGCTCAGCCTCGCGTTCGGCTATTGCGCGGCTCACCTGTTTGACTCTCGGTTCACCACCATTTTCACACCAGACAAGCCAGAACGGAACTTCACTCATCATTCCTACGGAGCGGCTATCCTCGCGGTCGCCGCCCCGCCCCCTTGGTGGAAAGTCAGGATTCGGGATTGCCGACGAAAAGCGGCAAGCTGGTTTCCTTCTTCACCTGCTCGCAGGCCTCGGTGAACGCATGCTCGAACACGAGGTCGGGCCGCCACAAATCGAACCAGAACGAGATCGAGCCTCCGTTCTTGCGATAGCGGAAGCGCGCAAGAATCTGGTCGAACACGGTGGCGCGGGCGAACACCGGAATGCAGATCATGAAGGCGTTGGGCAGCACGAGCTTGTTACCGTTGGCGTCGAGGTGTTCGGACTGGAACACGACCTCGGCTTCACCGCTTGAAAGATTGCGGGCCTCGCGCAGCGTCGATGCTTCGTTCACCTGCAGGCCGCGCGCGATCTCGATCAGCTTCGACGGGCTGGCGAGATTGCCGCCGGTCTTCGCAAGGAAATCCTTCGCCGCGTCCGACTTCGGCTTGTCGGTTGTCACATCGACGATGTGGTCTTCGAGAAACGACGCGAAGTCGCTCATGACCATCGCTTTGCCGTTGGCGCCGCTCCAGGCCTTCCACTCGTCCGAGAGCGGGAAGCTGTAGACTGCTCGGTGCTTCAGGTTCTCGGCATCGCTCGAATAGCCGACCGCGTGATAGTCGTAGATTGCCGTCAGCTTCGGGCCAGCCATGTTGTCGACCGCGAACACGGCGCTGTTCTCGCCCTTGAAGCGGTTCACATGGTCGATGAAGCTGTCGAGGCGGGTATGCGTTGCCGAGCCTTCGCGGCGCGTGGGCCGAATGCGGAACTTGTCGAATTCGCTCGGGCTGATGACATGGATACCATCGCGAAGGATCGCGGGGGCTTGCGTGCCATCGCGTGGGTCGATGATGGTTACGATCTCGCCGCGCAGATGATCGCTGGCAGCTTCGAAGGCTTCGTGCACAATGGCACCGGCGGTGCAGGTTTCGGTTTGGGTCATGGGGTTGGTCCTCAAGCGCCGCGCACAGTGCGGGCATCGACGGTGATTTCACGGATGGTGCCGAAGAGGTTGCCCTGCCCCGGCTTGTTCGGCGTGAAGCGGTTGTCGTCCGTGACCCAACCGATCGTGCGGCTCACCTTCTCGGGCGGCAGCTTGAACTGCAGGTCCGGCGTGAAGAAGTAGACGCCGTCGTGCTCGCGCTCGACTTCGATGGTCAGGGTGATCTTTCCCTTGACCTTCTTCCCGGTGTCGACGCCGCGCTCTTCCATGTCTGCGGAAAAGCCCTGCAGCTTGTCGGCGCAGTTCTGGTTGAATGCGCCGTCGTTGAGCATGGCGATCAGGTCGGTCATCGTGGTGGCAGCGGGATAGCGCCGGCCACCATCGGCGGCGCGCTCCTCGATTACTTCCCCGTCTCGGGGTCAAATGCTTCGGGCTTCATGGTGATTATCTCCGGCGCTGGTGGTCGGACCCGGCCCGCGCCTTAGCCGGGTCCGGATTGGTCAGTTGGCCGTCTCAGCCCGCGCCCGCACTTCCGGCGAGGCGTTGACGTAGCGGAGCATCTGCCCGCGCTCGTTGCGGATCGAGCAGTTCGAGCGGAGGGCGTTGAGGCGCTGTTCGGCGGCGCGCAGATCGCGACGGCTGCGCACGTAAGCCGATAGCGCGGCCATCATCGTCACGAGCGACAGTGCGAAGGCGATGTTCTGTTCCATGTCAGAAGCCCCCTTCCATGTCGGTGAACCCCTCGCCCATGTCGGCATCGGCGCGGCCTTCATGCGGATGGAACACGGCCAAGCGCTCAGAGACGGCATCGTCGGCCTTGGAGCGCAGATCGGCGGGAAGCTTGTCGAGCCACTTGATCTGGCTGGCGACGTAGCTGTTGAGCGCATCGGCATCCGGCGCTTCAGCAACCTTGGCGATGAACTTGTCGGTCCAGTCTGCCATCGCGTTGTTCGCGGGCATCTGCCGCACCTCGGCAACCAGCGGATTGATCTCGATCCCCGCTTTCTTGCCCTTGGTCTTCATGACCACCACGACCATCTTCTTGTCGATGTGGCTCATGTGGCTGATGCGGATGCCGCCGACGTTGAGGCCGCCGAACGTGACGGCATCGTCGCGGTACAGCGTCATCGACCGACCGACGTAATCGGCGGCGTTGCGGCCCCAGACACCAAGCAGGACGCGGCGCATGGTCTTGCAGGGCTTGAACGGCTTGTTGTTGTCGCCCTCGTAGAAGATCGAAACCGGCTGATCGCCGTCGTTACCGGTCACCTTGCGAACGGTGATGGTGCGCGGGGCACCGATCAGGTCGTCGGCATTGAGCTGGTCGCTCTTGGCCTCGACGAACCGGGACATGTCGATTGCTTCACTCACAGTCCTGCTCCTTTCTGGCGGCGCGTGATCTCGCGCTGCGCATTCCACTTGAGGTCTTCTTCCATCGTCGGCTGACGCAGCATCCATCCGAGGAAACCGGCTTCGACTTCTGACCAGGGCACGCCGCGGAACTTGCCCAGCGGGCATGTCGGCAGAAGGCGCGGTTCCTTTGTCCACTGCACCATGTCCCTGCCCGTCGCTCCCGCATCGAAGAGCGCGAGAAGGATGTGAGCGGTGACGTAGGCGTCGGGCCCGGCGCGATGAGCGGGCTGCGTCAGGGCATGATCCGGTGCGATCTTGCCCGCATCTTCGAGCCAGTACCGGAGTGCGCCGTTTGAATGGCTTGGCGCATCGGGCCAGACGCGCAGCGCTGCCTTGTAAGTGCAGATCACCGGCACCGGGCTGTCAAAGAACTTGGTCTCGAATTCGGCGTTGTGAGCAGCGATCGCACCAAGACCTTCGCTGAACATGTCAGCAGGATCGAACGGCGGACGATCAGCGCATTCGCTGAGGCTGATGTGATGCACTGCGCGGACGTCCGGCGGCATTGCATCGACACCGCAGAGCCACGAGCGCGGCAGCAGAACCTTGCGTGTTGTCAGGTCCAGATCGCAGATGCCGACTTCGCACACCTTGCCGGCGGGCGGTTCCGTGCCCGACGTTTCGAAGTCGATGACGCGGATCATCGTCATATGATGATCTCTTCGATTTCACGCCGCTCAGTCGGAATGAGCTTCGGCATGCGGGCCAGCGTCGCGTGGTATTCGCGGATCACGTCGGCAACGCGGGCCTCGAAGGCGGTTGCAGCGGCGACAATCGCGGCCTGCAGTTCATGGTCGGGATAGACCCGCTTCACGTAAACGGGCTGCCCACCGCAGTAGGAAATGAAGTCGATCCACTCCCGCTCGCTGACCAGCAAAGCCGTCTGCAGCTGCAGCACGTACTCTTCCGGAACCTCGTCGTTCGCGATCGTCTGCACCTGGTACTTGCCGGCGCGCGACTTGCATTCGATCAGGCCATCATCGCCGACCAAGCCGTCGGGGCTGTAACCAATCGTAAAGCCCCACTTGTCGTTCGTGATGAAGCCGGTCTCGACAACCTCGGTGTAGTGCTCCGAGTAGGCAGCACGAGCGTAGATCTCATCTTCCTGTCCGCGGAGCATCGCGTCCGAGACGTACTGCGGTTCGACGAAGCCGGTGATGCGCTGGAACGCCAGTTCGAAGGCGTGTGTGCGGATCTTGTCGTTGTTCGCGACCTTGCCGGTGGGCGTGATGATCAGCTTCATTTCCGAAGCCGTCAGCAGACCACAGCGGGCCTGCAGCCACTCGTCGGAGCCTTGAAGGAGTTCGCCGTGGTAGGTCGGGCCGGTTGTCGGCTGTGCAGGTGCTTCGGCGAAGTCTTCCAGTTCTACAGCGGTTTCACGATAGTCGAGATCGAAGGGGTTGTCGGTCATGATCAGAACCTCAGGCTAACGTTGGGCACCTCACCGGCGCGGATCAGCAGAACGATCTTCTTGGCGGTTTCCTCGTCGACACCGCAGGTCATGATCGCCTCTTTCGCCTCGCGCATGACGGCGCTGCGATGCGCCTGGTCGGCTTCGCGGGCGGCCTGTTCATCGGCGAGGCGCTTGGCTTTGGCCTGACGTTCGGCTTCCTCTGCGGCGATGCGGTCGCGCTCGGCCTGTGCGGCCCGTTCTGCTTCCTCGGCGCGGCGACGTTCGGCGGCCAGCTGCTCAGCGTGTTCACGGTCGCGCTTGGCCTGCTCTTCACGGGCGGTGCGTTCTGCGGCCTTGGCGGCTTCCTGCTTGGCGTGCTCAATGCGCTCGGCCTCTGCCTTCTCAGCAGCGATGCGGCGTTCTTCAGCAGCGCGCTCGTCGGCGAGGCGCTTCTCCTCGGCGGCCTTTGCTTCGGCCGCCCGACGCTCCTCAGCCTCACGCGCCTCCCGCTCGACCCGATCACGCTCCTCGCGCTCGGCAGCCTCTGCGCGCAGTCGCTCAAGCTCAGCCTTGTCGGCCTCTTCCTTGGTCAGCCGAGCCAGCGCAGACTTGAGCGCCGACACCGCCATGTCCTTGGCAGCGGTGGCTTCGGCCAGCATGTCGCCGAACCGGTCGGCATCGAGCGCGGTATTCCAGACCTGACCACCACGGGCACGGACGGTCGCGGCGGTGTCCTCGATCGTGACGACAGCAGCGGCCTTGATGCCATCGATGATGCCGCGGCATTCCTCGACGCGCTTTTCCTCGGCAGCTTCCCACTCGTCCACCGGGCGGCGAACCTCATTCGCCAGTGCCGTCAACCTCTCCTTGACCGCGCGACGCTCGGCATCGACGGCGTTGATGCGCGCCCTCGCCTCTTCGTTGAGCTGCTTGCCGGCGTCATCGATCGCAGTCTTCGTGCGCGTGATCTTGTAGGCCAGCGACTTGATCGCCTTGCGGCCCTTCTCCGTGCTGGTGTCGGGCTCGAACGCGTCGACTTCGCGCTGGATATGCTCGTAGAAGCTCTCGCGCTGGGCCTTGTCGGTGAGCACGACGACAGGCGTCTGCTCAACGACCGTGGCGATGTGCGAAGGCGCGGCTTCAATCTTGGTGACGGCGTTCACGCCGCGTCCTTTCCGTTGCGAGGGTTTTGGGTTCGCCGTGCGCGTAGAAGGGCCCAAAAACGGGCGTCTTCCTTTGACATCGGCAGAAGCGGTAGATTGCCGGCCATGGGACGGCCGTTCGGGATGATGCGGAACGCAGTCATGGCAGGGCGACCCAGAATGCGGAGAACACGGCTGCAAAAGCCGCCATGACGCCAAAGCATGCGATCAGATCGCGGCGGGGGCTGTATTGCGCCATCTCAGCACCCCCTCACCCGCTGGCCGCAGACGCCACAGCGTTGCGGCTCGACGCCGTAGATCGCGTCGAAGTGCGGCTTCATGCGGATGCGCCAGGCGCGGGCGTAGGCAAGGCGTTCGGCGCGGGTTTCGCGGTCGAGGCGCGGACCGGTGATTGCGGGACGAGCCATCACGCAGCCTCCCGCACCGGACGCCCCGCGCATTCAGCCTGCCAAGCCTTGTTCATGCGATGCACAGCATCGTTGTCGCTGCGGCCGAAGTAGCCCCATGCCGCGGCGTAGCCGTCGGGATCGCCGAAACGGGCACTCAGTGCCTCTTCGACGCTGCCAGTCTTTTCGTACGCATCGAGCCAAGCACCACGGTCAGGCGTATCGGCGAAAGTGGTGCCGGTCAGTTCGGCGACATATGCCTCACGCAGGGCCTGCAGCCGCTCACCAACGGCGCTGTCCGTCCCCCAGGCAAAATAGGCCGGGCCGATCGGCGGGGTGCGGCGCACGATGCGCAGCGAAGCGGGATTGATGCTGCTGAGGACTGCTTGCGCTTGAGGGGTGGTGTTCCACATCTCGAATCTCCTTCAGCCGGGGTGGGCTGTTGGAGACTTAATTACGATAATCGTAATATCACGTCAATACGGTTTTCGTAATTTAATTGATGTGGTAACACATGCCTTGGCTGGGCACGAAAAGCCCCGCCCGAACGAGCGAGGTTCTGATGAGTGAAGTTGGCAACGAAAAGCTGCAGCGCCCTGGCGGATGGATTCCACCGGGAGAAGGCCACATCACTCCCCTTGGCGATATGCTTTCAGTGCATCGGCGCGCCGCAGGGCATCCTGTGAAACCGAAAGACCTGAAACCAAGAACGAGGTTCAGTGAGCGCCTTTGTTTGTGGCTGCTGGCCCGCAGTATTCCGGCGCTGCGTCAGCTATCGCGGTCAGGCGATCTAGCAGGTATCGCAGTGTTCCCGGTGGTAGCTGTACCGCAAAAGGAACAGACAGCAATGGGCCGTTCGGCTCCAGCTGGAGTAGCAATCGGAGCTCCCCTGACGGTCCTAATGCGGCCTCAACGGCAAGCCCGGAGTTCCATATCTGAACGTCGCTGATATCCATCACGGATCATCCCGCTGGCAGTGCAGGCAGACTGTGGCTCCGCAGCTCATAGCGGATCCTGCAGGGCATCTGGGGTCGCCCAGTATGGGTCCTTCTCACGGCGCTTGCCGTGATAACTCAACTCACAGTCGTGCGCCGTGACCACGCCGTATTGCGCTGTTGCGCCGAGACAGAGCAATTCGACGGTTTCGCCAAACCGTATTGAGGCAGCCGCGTCGCGAGTCTGCAACTCAGCCTTAAGCGACCGGTTGCCCTGCGCCTTGACCTCTACGGTGGGCATTCTCCCGTCCTCTGTCCCCACCGAATAGCCCACAAGAGAGATTGAGGCGCGCGACCATTCATTATTTCCTGCCACTTCGTTGTCGGCAAACGAAATAAGGAGATCGTCGACGGTTACTCGCCGGAGATCCGAAGCATCGAAAGCATCTCCCTGTTGGTCCAATATCTCATCAGCCGGACTAAGCGGTGTTGGGTTGGAAGTTGCGGCAGCCCAGAGCGCACCGCCGATTACCAGGGTCACCGCCGTGCCTAGAAATACCCTCTCAACTCTTTCAGGCACGGGCGGTCACAGACCAGCGTCGCTTGTGAAGGATACGACGCGGCCGATCACGATGATGTCGTGCTCGCCGATCTGGATCACGTTGTGGGCCGGGTTGTCTGACACCGGCTCAAAGCGTGCCGGTTCATTGCAGAAGCGCTTAATCGTCGTCTCCCCGTTGCCGTTCTGGATCAAATAGACGCGGTTGTGCCGCAAGTCGCGTTGGTCGGGGTCGATCACAGCATAGGATCGCTCGGGCAGGATCTGGTTCATGCTGTCGCCATCCACCTGGACGGCAAAAGCTTTGTTGCAGTTCGGGGTTCGGATCTGAGGGACGAGGAAAGCTGGCACCTCTATAGCTTCGCGCCAACTGCCCGCCGCTGCAATACCAATTACGGGAACCCAAACTATATTCGTGTCGGCTTCTGGCTCAACACTCCCCATCCCAAAGAACTCGGCGAGGATTGGCATTTCATTTTGCTGAATGCGCCGCTCACCCTTTTTGATCTCGGCTATGCGCGAGGCGGGCTGACCGAGTAGCCGCGCAATTGCTGCGGCAGCGCCGCGCTTTGCCAAGCGCTTCCGCAGTTCTGCCAGAATTTCATCATGCGTGACCATGGGCACACCATGCGAAAATCGTAACGCTCCGTATATAACGGACATCGTAATTACCCGCTTGCCTGTAGGTTACGAATATCGTAACAATGAGCCATGCAGAACGCAGCCGACATCATCGAAGCGCTTGGCGGCACGGTTGCTGTCGCCCGCGCACTGAAGCTCACACCTTCGACCGTGTCCAGTTGGAAGGGGGCGAAAATCCCGAGCTGGCGCATCGACGCGATCGAGAGGTTGGCCAAGAAGCAGGGCGTCGATCTCAGCGCACTGCCGAAGCGGGCCGCCTGACCAATGGCGCAGATTACCCTCCCCATCCTGATCAAGGTGCCTTCTGTGGATGACGCCTTGCGGTCGTTCCGTGATCTAGCGGCGCTTCTTGCCGATGCCCCTGACGATGTCGTTGAGTGCGTTCGCAGCAAACCGGCGCGCCTGATCCTTAGCTGCCTCGTAGCTGGCGACGACGCTGGCGATTTGATCCTCGGTGAGCCGATCGGTCGAGCCGCAGCTGGGGCAGGTGAACTCAAGGGTTTCGAGTTCCACCCCAGCGATGGGTACATTGAACTTTTCGCCGCAGTCGCAGCGCACCGGAAGCAGTACGTCTTCTTTCGCCATGGCTGGCCCCTTCTTTCAGTCGATGCCGATACACCGTCGACTTTGACCGAAGCCGGTGGGGTGCGCAACCTCACCGGCGGAGGGCTGGCCGCATGATCGTCGCACTTCAATCCGCCTCTCTGGCCGCCGCAGTCATCATCTGGCTTTGCTTCGCGTTGCCACACCTCGCGACCAAGGGCTGGCAAGACGACAAGGGCTTTCACTACGGCGAGCCTGATGATCTCGGTTTCGTTCATACCGGAGACATCTAACCCATGCCTCCGAAGCAAAAATATCTCTTTGATATTCCTACACATGGCAAAATTGCCGAGGCTGCGCGCTCGATCATTCTGGCAGTGAAACGCGATCACGTCGTCACCAACGCCCAGATCGGCGCGCTGTTCGGAACCAGTGCGGATACCGTGCAGCGCCTCGAGGACATGGAGACAAAGAAGGTCCCCGCCTCCTTCATCACTGCCATCGGCGCCGCGTTCGGCGAGCAGTACATCCAGCCTTACATGGCGCTGTTCGGCTGCCGCGCCGTTCCCCAGCACTGCGAAGAAGTGATCAACGCGGTGCCGGCCGTCACGGCTTTTGCTGCCAAGCTGGCTGCAGCCTCGATCAATGGCGGCGCCAGAATCAACCACCAGGCGCTGGCGGACATCATGCCGTCGCTGCGGGACGTCGACGCGATCGTGTCGAGCCTGCGTGCAATGGCTTCAGACATGGGGATTGCGGCGTGAAAGCTCCCCGCCTCTGCCACAAGTGCGACAAGCCGGTCTCGTCGCAGTCCAAGACCGGTTATTGCCGCTCCTGCTTTGCGCGGATGAACGGTTCCGACCGCTATTCGCATGCCAAGAGCACCGCCACCATCAAGCGCCGGCTGCTGAGCGATCCTGAATTTGCTCAGGCCCATCGCGAGAGAGCCAAGCGCAACGCCAACACTCCCGCGGCCCTCGCCTACAAGCGTACCGTCTGCGCCGATCGCATGCGCGACCCCGAGGTTCGAAAGAAGGCACTGGCTCGGGCTCGGGCAACGCGCCGCAGCCATGTCCCCGCCCACCTCTGGGAGGATTACTGGAAGCTGTGCCGTCGCGGCTTCAAGAAGGCTGAAGCGCTTGAAATCGTTCTCGGCCAGTTTCGGCGGGATGATCCGCAAGCCGCTGCCGAGTGGGATGCCAAGCAACGCGTTGTCACGGAATTGCCCACCCGCTTCAGTGGCTGGCGCAAGACTATTGCAGATGTTGCTGAAGCCTTCGGGCTGACGTTCGCAGACGTGGCAACGGGCGGTAATCGCTTCAACCCGCGCCCCGATGCGCGCGCCGTCTGCGCCATGCTGTTTCTCGACAAGGGTTGGTCAACCACGATGGTCGCGGGGCGCATTGGCCTGACGGATCACACCACGGTCGTCCACTACCGCAAGACCTGGGCGAAGCGCTGCAAGAAGCGACCCTTTGTCGGCGAAGTCTATGCGCGGTTCTGTGCTGAAAGGCTGGCCGCGTGATGGGCGCCCTCCGCCAAGCCGACTGGGTCGCGAAGGACCGCGTTGCCGCTGCCGTTCAAGGCCCCTGCGGCGAAGTGCTGCGGACCATCGCACTGCAGCCGGTGCGTGGCTGGCATCTCGGGCCGCGCATCGAGCCGGTGCCGGTTCCACAGATGACGTGCTGCGCTGCCTGCGGACAGCCCCGCCCTACCCCTTTTGATGGAGGACAGACGCAATGAGCAAGCCTGCTCTGACGACCAAGTCGCGTCTCGCCGAACTGGTCGCGCTCGATATCACCATAGCGGACGCGGCTGAGCGTATCGGGATCACCAAGGGCCGAGCCTACGCGATCTGGGCCGAGATCAAGCGGGAACTGGGCCCGCAAGCCGCATGAGCCCTGATCAACGCCGCGCCGCGCAATGGGCGGCCAAGCTCCTCGACGGCTTCTTCGCGCTGACCGGCACCGAGCCGAAGCCGGAGAGCCGCGGGCATTTCGAGACATTGCGGGCCATGGCCCGAGGGAAGTGATCCGATGATCCATCTCCGCCCCTATCAGCAAGCCCTGATCGACGGTGGCCGCAACGCCTACCGCCAAGGTTGCCGCTCTGTCCTGTTCAACCTGCCCACTGGTGGCGGCAAGACGGTGACGGCATCGACGATCGTGCACGGCGCTGCGCAAAAGCAGAACGTCGTCTGGTGGCTTTGCCATCGCCGCGAATTGGTGGCGCAGGCGAGCCAGACCTTCCACGCGCTCGGCATTCCCCATGGCACGGTGCAATCTGGGTATGTCTCGAACCCCGGCGCGCTGGTGCAGGTCGGCTCGATCCAGACCGTTGCGAGGCGGATCCACGAACTGCCTGAGCCGGCACTGATCGTGTTCGACGAATGCCACCACATCGGTGCCGCGTCATGGGACGAGATCTTTCACCGCTTCCCCCGCGCCAGAGTGCTGGGCCTGACTGCAACGCCTTGGCGTCTCGATGGCCAAGGTCTGGGCCGCTGGTTCCAGACCATGATCGAGGGCCCGACGGTGGCAGACCTGATCGAGAATGGCAGTCTTTGCCGCTACCGACTGTTTGCCCCCGCCACGCCAGACCTCTCTGACGTCGGTGTCGCCGCTGGCGACTTCAAGCGCGGCGCCCTGGCCAAGGCGATGGACAAGCCGCAAATCGTTGGTGACGCGATCGGGCACTATTCCAAGCTCTGCCCAGGCAAGCGCGCCGTCGTCTTCGCTGCGGGCGTCGAGAACTCCAAGCACATCGTGGCCCAGTTCCTCGCTGCTGGGATCACCGCCGAGCATGTCGATGGTTCGATGCATGCCGACGAACGCGACGCCGCTGTTGAGCGATTCCGCCGTGGCCAGACGTTGATCCTGTCCAACGCCGATCTCTTCGGTGAAGGTTTCGACGTTCCCGCGATCGAGGCCGCGATCCTGCTGCGTCCGACCAAGTCGCTGAGCCTGCATCTGCAGCAGGTCGGGCGCGCGCTACGCCCCTGTGAAGGCAAGTCCGAAGCCATCATTCTCGACCATGCCGGCAACTCGTTACTGCACGGCCTGCCCGACGACGTGCGCGAATGGAGCCTTGAGGACCGGGAAAAGAAGAAGCGCGCGGCACCGTCCGAAGTGCCGATAAAGCAGTGCGAGGAATGTTTCTTCGTGTTCCGGCCTGCGCCGAAGTGCCCGCAGTGTGGTCACGCGCCCGAGGTCAAGGCGCGCGAGATCGAGGTGGTCGAGGGAACGCTGGCTGAGGTGCAGCGTGACTACGCCAAGCGCGAGGCACGTCGTGAGGTCGGCAAGGCCCAGACACTAGAGGACTTCCTCAAGATCGCGGCCGAGCGTGGCTACAAGCCAGGTTGGGCGCACCAGATGATGCGGGTCCGTTCGCAGCAGGGGAAGCGCGCGGCATGAGCTGGTCGCCTCAGCAGGAGCGCGCCATTGCCGACGTGCAGGCTTGGCTCAAGGATCCACGCGGCAAGCAGGTGTTTCGCCTGTTCGGCTATGCTGGCACTGGCAAGACCACGCTGGCCAAGGAACTGGCCGCGACCGTGAAGGGCGTGGTGCTTTATGCCACGTTTACCGGCAAGGCTGCGTTGGTTCTGCGTAAGAAGGGCTGCGAGGGTGCATCGACCATCCATTCGCTGATCTACAAGGTCGACGTGAATGAGCGCACCGGCGAGGCGACGTTCAGCCTCAACCCTGAAAGCGATCTGACCGACGCCAAGCTCCTGATCGTCGACGAGGTTTCGATGGTCGGCGAGGAACTGGCAAAGGACCTGCTTACCTTCGGAAAGCGAATCCTCGTGCTTGGCGATCCGGCCCAGCTCCCGCCGGTCAAGGATGAAGGCTTCTTCATCAACTGCGCGCCGGACGTGATGCTGACCGAAGTGCATCGCCAGGCACAGGACAACCCAATCATCCGGATGAGCATGGAGATCCGCGAGGGAAACCGCCTGCAGGCCGGAGCCTACGGCGAGAGCATTGTCACCTCGCGCGCCGACATTGGACACGAGCGCCTGCGTGAACTCGTGCTTGGCGCAGACCAACTCCTTTGCGGCCTCAACCGCACGCGCATCGCCTACAATCGCCGCATTCGCGCATTGAAGGGCCTGCACGGCAAGGCTGAGGAATGGCATCCCACGACGGGCGACCGGCTGATCTGCCTCAAGAACAAGCGCGACAAGCAAATCTTCAACGGCGGCATGTGGATGGCCGAGAGCGTTGGCGACAAATTCGGCTGCCTGTCGATCGAAGCGTCTTCGCTGGACGAAGATCGCGATCCACTGACGCTTGAAGTGGCAGAAGAGTTCTTCGTCGGCGCCGAGCATAAGATCGAATGGCGCGAGCGTCGAAAGTACGACGAATTCACTTTCGGGTGGGCGATCACCTGCCACAAGAGCCAAGGTTCGCAGTGGGATGACGTGATTATCTTCGACGAAAGCGGCGCGTTCCGCGAAGCGCGTTCCAACTGGCTCTACACAGCCGTGACCCGCGCTGCCGAGAAAGTGACGGTGATCCAATGAGCGCCCGCCACACCGACCTCATCCACGAAATCCGCCTGTTCATATCAGAAATCGGCGGCTTCTCCGTGCCCGTCGACACCCCCGGCCTGCTCTATACCCGCGATGGCCGACCGGCAAAGTTCGGGACCAAGGGTGCTCTCGACATCGCCGCGACGATCAAGGGCCGCGCGGTATGGATCGACGCCAAGACCGGCAAGGACCGCCTGAAGCCCGAACAGGTCAAGTTCGCAAATGCCGTCAATCGCGCCGGGGGCGTCGCCTTTGCGGCCTACTCGACCGAGGACGTCGCCAACCGTCTCAAGGTGGAGGGCCTGCTCTGATGGCGACCAGTCCCTATGACCCGAGGTGATCGACACCGCCAGCCTCATCGCTGCTTTCGCCGAGAGCCCTGTGAATGAGCTTGGCGCCGATGGCTGGAACTATCTGGCTGCCTACTGGCGCGACATCGCGCGAGAGACGCCGGCGAAGATGTGGTGGAGCCTGCCGTTCGATCACGTCGCAATCGCGCGCGCTCTCCGGATCGATCGAAGCCAAGTCGGCGCAACCTATGCGTTGGCCCCGTTCCGCTATCTCAGGAAGGGCGACCGACACCTCATCCTTGCCGCTTATCCTTGCCCCCACATCTTCGCTCCGATCGACTATGACTGGCTTGGCATCGAGACCGTGATCGCCTGGGAGCCGACGACAGGCAAGGTCGAAGTCCTGACCGACAACCGCCCGCAACTCTTCGGCCGACTGACCGACGAGGACAACACCATCTTCGCAGACCCGCGCGCGTTCTTCACGGCATGGATGCGCGCACGCGCTTGGTATGCCTCCGCGCGTCAGCAGGCTGTTTACACGAAGTGGACCGCGGTGCCGCCTGAACTCGATGTGCTGCCGGGCGCGCTGATCATCGGCGACCCTGACGCGATCCATTGGCCTACACCGACGATGCCCCGTCATCTCCAATGCGTCGGCATTGATCCGAAGCGCGTCAACCGTGCAATCCTGAAATCTGCCAGCCTGCCCATGTGCATTGGCTTTGACACTGCGAGGGCAGCATGATGGCCGCTGAACCGATCGACCTGCAGGCATGGAAAGGACGGCTGCAGTCGTCAAAGCAAGGGTACAAGAAGAGCATCACGAACCTGATGATCTTCCTCAAGAACGTGCGTGAACTTGGCAACACCATCAGGTGGAATGAACTGGCCGAGCGTGTCGAATGGAACGGCCGTCCTCTCGATGATGCCGACCTGATCGACATCCGCCTCATCCTTGAAGCGCATCAGTACGAGCCAACCGTCAGCGACGTCTATCCTGCCGTGATCCGTCATGCGCGCGAGAACTCGTACCATCCTGTTCGGGACTATCTGCGCGGCCTGAAGTGGGACGGGACCAAGCGCCTGGACTACTGGATGCAGCTTTGCCTTGGCGCCGATGACACCCCTTTCGTTCGCGCCGTCGGACGCAAGACACTCATCGCTGCCGTTGCCCGCGCCTTCAAGCCGGGATGCAAGGTCGATACCGTTCTCGTCATCGAGGGCGACCAAGGCCTGAAGAAGACCAGTGCGATCGAGACGCTGTTTTCCGAGATGTGGACCGCGGCGTCGGTCAACCTGTTCGACCAGCACAACAAGATGGTCATGCAGATGATGGGCGCATGGGTCGTCGAGTTGGCCGAGTTCATCGCCATCGCCAAGAAGGATCAGAATATCGTCAAGGGCCTACTGTCGATGCGCGTCGACCGCGTCGTTCTTCCCTACGCCAAGATTGCCAGCGACCACCCCCGCCAGTGCATTTTCTTCGGCACCATCAATCCCGGAGAGGGCGGCTACCTTACCGACGAAACCGGCAACCGCCGGTACTGGCCGGTCTCCATCACCAAGACGGACCTGGCGCTGATCGCCGATCGCCGCGACCAGATCTGGGCCGAAGCCTATCGCGCCTTCCTCGCCGATGAACAATGGTGGCTGACTCCCGAAGAGGAATCGCTGGCCAAGTCGCAGGTCGAGAAGCGCCAGAAGACCGATATCTGGGCTGAAATCCTGAATGAGAAGCTGAAGGGTCGGGACAGCTGCTCCCTTGCAGCAGCGCTCAAGGAAATCGGCGTGCCGGCCGAGCGCATGGACGACAAGGCTCAGGACAGGTGCGCCGCAGCCCTTCGCACACTTGGTTTCAAAAGTGTTCCGCGAAAAGAGCGAAATCCGGTCACCGGCGAGCGTGAGAGCGTTCGTATCTATCGGAGAACAAATGAAAACTCCTGACTACAGCCCTGACTACAAGCCTGACTACAGGGTGACTACAATCCTGCGCGATGCTGCGCGCCCTGTAGTCAGGCTGTTCATTTCTGCGCGCCATTTCCTGAACGGTGCGGCAGGTGACTACGGTAGTCAGATGGCCTGCTGTAGTCACCATGTAGTCACCCGCAAAGCCGCAGAAAACCGCCATTTTTCCGGCCTGACTACATTGACTACTCTTCAATTCATAAAAAGAAAAAACGGAAAAAAGAGTGGCCTGTATAAGGATACGCGCGCGAGGCGTAGTCATGTAGGCAGTCTTGGGGCTGTAGTCGCATGATCGACGAAGCCCTCTGGCACGACCCCGACCAGCCCTACACCGGCCCTGTCGACGCGGACCTGTCCGCCCACCCCGATCCGTTCGGTGCTGCAGCTGCCATCTTCGCCTTCACCACCGAAGCGCAGACCTGCAACCGCGCCGCCATGCGCCAGCGCTGGCCTGAATACCGCGGCAAGGTTCCGCCTGATCTTGCCAAAACTATCATCGACGACATCGAAGCAAGGGGGGCAACATGCTCGAAGCCATGACCATGCCGCGCAAGGCAATCCACGTCCGCAACCTGGTCGAAGCCCTGCCCCTGTTCTCGTGGGCGATGGCGTCACGTCGCGGCGGACGTCCCCGTTCCGGCACCCAGCCTCAGAAGCATTGCCGGACCTGCGGCACCCAGATCAGCCGCTACAGCCGTGGCCAGTGCCGGAGCTGTGGCTATATCGGGCTGAAGCGGAATTGCCCCGACGACTTCCTGTCCGTGCTGCATCGCCTCGGTTCTCAGGGCGCGGCGAAGCACTTCAATGCCAGCTTGAGCACAGTCACCCGCTGGCGTCGCGAAGCCGGGATGGCCCTGCATGAACGGGCGCGCCGTGCCAAATCTGGCGGTCTCCCGAAGCAGCGCGGCGTCCTCTGTTCCGGGCTGCTACAGCGTGATGTCAGTCTCCCCGGCCAAGCCGCGGACTTCCTCCGTCAATTCGGGGCGGTCCATCGCTGTGATGCGACCGGTAAGCCCAATGCCAAGGGCCAGTTCTGGCGCCGCAACTTCTCGGTCCTCAGCGATGAGGAAATCATGTCCCGGGCCGCAAGGCTGGGCTGGAAGGCGATGGAGTTCTGATCATGGAATACGATCCCAACTGCTGCGAGACCTGCCGGCTGATGGCAGAGGTTGAGGCGGGCGCCGTTAAGAGCGATGTCTTTCATTCGGATGCGACCGTTGCGCCGGAGATAGAGCGCGCGGCGAAGGCCTTGTTCCTTTACGATTGCCTGGACCCTCGAATGCTGTGGGAGGATTTAGGCGAAGTTGGCAGGTCTGATATGCGAGCTGGCGCAATCGCCGTCATCACGGCTTGGGTGGGGCAGCCAACATGAGCCTGACGCCAAAGCAGGAGGCGTTCGTTCGTGAATACCTCATCGATCTCAACGCAACGCAAGCCGCCATACGGGCAGGCTACAGCCCGAAGACGGCGAAGCAGCAGGGGGCGCGACTGTTGACGAATGTTGACGTCTCCACAGCCCTCATGGCGGCAAAGGCGGAGAGGTCGGAAAAGACCAAGGTCGATGCCGAATGGGTGCTGACCCGCCTTGCCAGCGATGCCACAGCCGACCTTGCCGAGCTCTACGATGCGGAAGGCAACCTGAAGCCGATTCATGATTGGCCGATGGTGTTCCGCACTGGCCTAGTCGCAGGCATTGAGGTTGAAGAGCTGTTCGAGGGACGTGGCCAAGACAGGGTTGCGATCGGCCGTGTCCGCAAGATCAAGCTGCTCGATCGTACCAAGGTCGTCGAGTTGGTGGGCAAGCACGTCGACGTCTCAGCCTTCAAGGAGACTGCGGCACAAACCGTCAACGTCAACATCTCCGCCCCGACCTATCGCGTCGTTGAAGAATGACCTCCGAAGTCATCGATATCTTCCCGGCCTATCGGGACTACCTGCAGCCGGCGCGCTTCAAGGTCGCCTATGGTGGCCGTGGCAGCGCCAAGACGCGTACCTTCTGCACCATCCTGACCAGCAATGTCCTTTACCATGGCTGGCGGGTCGTCTGTTTCCGCGAGATCATGGAGAGCATCGCGGACAGCGTCTACCAGGAGTTCGTTGCCGAGATCGAACGGCGCGGGCTCGACGATCACTTCGAGATCCTGAAGACCGAGATCAACTGCCGGACCAGTGGCGGCTGCATCAAGTTCAGCGGCATCAGGGCCAATGCCACCCGCCTCAACACCCAGAAGCTCAAGGGCTTCTCCAATTTCGATGCGGCATGGCTGGAGGAAGCCAACCCAGTTTCAGCGGAAAGCTGGCGGGCTCTGATACCGACGCTGCGAAAGGACGGCTCCGAGATCTGGGTCAGTTTCAACCCAGAGAACCCGCTCGAAGACACCTACCAGCGCTTCGTTGCCGACCCGATCTATCCGGCGGAGAAGGACGGCCGCGCCTACTGCATCGTCAAGAAGATCAACTTCACTGACAATCCGCGATTCCCCAAGGAACTGCGCGACGATGCGGAAATCATGCGACAGTCGGATCCTGAGCTTTACCGGCATGTCTATCTCGGCGAGCCAGTGGCCGACAACGCTCTGTCGATCATCAAGCCGATGTGGGTCGAGGCGGCGCTCGATGCTCATCTCTCGATCGCTGACTTCCCTGTCGGCGGTGGCCGGATCGGTGGTTTTGACGTCAGTGGCGGTGTCGAGGGCGATGTGGCCGCCCCGAAGACGCAGGACCCGAATGCGATGGCATGGCGATACGGCTGCGTCCTGTCCGGCCTTGAGGAATGGCACGATGACAACCCCAACGCTGCGGCGGCACATGCCTATGCCCTTGCACAACGCGAACTGCTCGATACCCTTCACATCGACGATATCGGTGTCGGCGCATCAGTGCCTGGCGAACTGCGTCGGCTTGAGGGAGAAATCAAAACCAAGGCGCAAATCGCGGGTCTGAAGTTCAAGCCCTGCCGGTTCAATGGCTGGACCGCATCGGAGGCGCCAGACCGGCCGGAGCGTGAATACCAGCCTGGCAAAACACATGGCGACATGTTCGCCAACCTCAAGGCGCAGGGCTGGGGCCTGCTTGCTGACAGGTTCCGCAACACCTGGCAGGCACGTAATGGCTTGCCCTACGACCGCAAGGCCCTGATCTCGATCCCCTCTGGCCTGCCGCTACGAGAAAAGCTGGCAGCGGAACTGACGCAGCCGAGACGGGAAAGCGTCAATGGCCGCATGAAGGTCGAGAGCAAGAAGTCGCTGAAGAAGCGCGGCATCCCGTCGCACAACCTCGCCGACGCTGCTGTCATGGCCTTCTGGGAAGGGCGCGGCGGTCTCGTCATCAACCCCGAAGCCTTGCGCGCTGCCTAATCCGGTTCCGGCCCCTTCACGATCCGCGCCACGGCCTCGGCATCATGCTCGGCCAATGCGATCCGGATCGATTCCGTCTCGGCATCATCCATCCCAATCCCGCGCAGGATCGCTTCCTGCTCCGGCCATGAACGGACTGACGCAATAGCGGCGATGATGAGGTCGTCGAGACTGAGCACTGGCACGCCATAGCACAGACCGGTGGCGGGTAACATGGACCTTACACGTTCGGCCCACGAGGTTTCATGTTCAACCGCATCCGAGCCGCATGGCGCGCCCTGTTCAAGTCGACGACGGCCATGCCAGTGCAGGCCGAAGTCTTGCCCGAGCGCCGCGGCATCTCCATGGCCGCGATCTGGGAGGCGGGCCGTCACAGCGGTTCTGCGGTCTACATGCCAGAGCAGACCTTTGCGCGCCCCGATCCCCTGCCCGGTGTCCTGCCCCAAGGCATGGCGCTGGACGCGATGCCTTCGACCGGCGACATCAGTGCCTACGCCGCACAACAGGACTATCACGAAGGCTTGGGCTTCCTCGGCTATCCCTACCTCGCCGAACTGTCGCAGCGCGCCGAATACCGGCACGTCGCCTCGATCTGGGCCGAGCACTGCACCAGGAAGTGGATCAAGATCAGTGGCGACGACGCCAAGGTAAAGAAGATCGAGGCGGAGTTGCAGCGTCTCGCCGTGCGCGAACTGTTCCGGGAAGCCATCGAGAAGGAATGCTTCTTTGGCCGGATCCAGATCTTCATGGACTTCGGCGACTACGACCGGCCTGCAGAGCTGCAGGTTCCGCTGGTCATGGACAACCGCAAGATCAACGACAAGCGCCCCCTGAAGCGCCTCGCCGTGGTCGAGCCGATGTGGAGCTACCCCGGCCCCTATGATGCGCAGAACCCGCTGGCGCCGGACTTCTACAAGCCCGCGTCCTGGTACATGTCGGGCCGCATCGTGCATGCCAGTCGCCTGCTCACCATGGTTGGCCGCCCGATGCCGAACATGCTGAAACCTGCCTATGCGTTCGGTGGTGTCGCCTTGACGCAGATGTGCAAGCCCTACGTCGACAACTGGTTGCGGGCGCGGCAGTCCGTTTCGGACCTGATCCATTCCTTCTCGGTCATGGTGCTGAAGACGAATACCGACGGCGTTCTGCAAGGTGGCACTGGCGAAAATCTCTGGGCCCGCGCCGACCTGTTCAACAAGACACGCGACAACCGCGGGATCTTCGTTGTTGACAAGAACGATGAGGACTTCGCCAACGTCTCGGCGCCCATCGCTGGGCTGGATAAGCTCCAGGCGCAGGCCTTGGAGCAGATCGCGTCGGTCTCCGGTATTCCGTTGGTCATCCTGCTCGGCATCACCCCATCGGGGCTCAATGCCAGTTCCGAAGGCGAAATCCGCGTCTTCTACGACAAGATCATGGCCTATCTCGAGAAGGTCTGCGGCCCCGAACTGCACACCCTGCTGCAAGTCGTCCAGCTCAGCCTCTTCGGCGACATCGATCCCAAGATCACGTTCGAGTTCGAATCGCTGTGGGAGATGAGCGACAAGGACAAGGCCGACATCCGCAAGGCCGATGCCGAGGCTGATGGCATCTACATCGACAAGGGTGTCATTGATGCCGACGAGTGCCGCGCGCGCCTCAACGACGAGGAAGGCGGCATGTATGCCGGGGCTTTGGCTGGGCCTGCTCCGGGGATGCCTGATGATGGTGGGGATGATGATCTCAGCGGCGACCTCAGCGACGAGCAGGAGCCGTTCGAGACAGCACTGTGACCCTAACCCCGATCCGACCCAGCGCCCCGATCCGCAACCGCTACGAAGCCCGCGTCCATGCCTTGCTCGACATCATGAGCGCTGACGTGATCAAGGCGGTGGAGAGGCAGTGGGTGAGCGATGAACCGGAAACGGTGCTGCTCGGTGCGGACAAGTCGCCCTCGGAACTGCTCCGCGAGTTGATGCGACGCCTCGCCAAGCACTGGCAGAGTCGGTTCGATGATTTGGCCGACTCCATGGCCGATTACTTCGCGACTGCAGTCCAGAAGCGTTGCGATCTCACTTTGGCGTCACAGCTGCGCAAGGCCGGCTTCTCGATCCGCTTCAAGATGACCCCCGCAATGCGCGACGCCTTTAACGCCGTCCGCGCCGAAAACGTCAGCCTGATCAAGTCAATCGGCAGCCAGCACCTTGCCAAGGTCGAGCAGTTGGTGATGCAGTCCGTTTCGCAGGGTCGCGATCTCGGCACCCTGACCAAGGAATTGCAACGCCAGACCGGTGTGTCGAGGCGGCGGGCGTCGTTCATCGCGCGTCATCAGAACAACATGGCAACCTCGACCATGCGCAGTGTCCGCGAGCAAGAAGCGGGCATTACCGAAGGCATCTGGATGCACAGCGGCGGCGGCAAGGAGCCGCGACCGGAACACAAGTCCTTTTCCGGCAAGCGCTTCAAGCTTGGTGAGGGCCACGACTTCGGCGACGGCTTCGGAAAAGTGCTGCCCGGCCAAGCGATCAATTGCCGCTGCACCTGGCGTCCTGTCATCCCCGGCTTCGAGTGATCCGCCCCTCCCCCGTATCCTGACATTACGGAGGAGTAACCGATGCCATCTAGCCTCGTCACGCTGGTCAAGATCAACGTCAGCAACACCGGTTCCGGTGCGATCACGCTGGGCTCTGCGGCTGAAGGCTACAGGGGCCGTGAAGTCCTGACCAATGGCACCGTCTATTCCTATTCGATCCAACAAGGTTCGGCATGGGAGTTCGGGCGCGGTACCTATCTATCGGAATCAGCGCAGCTCGTCCGGTCCGTGATCGATAGCAGCGATGGTGGCGCAGCGATCTCGTTGCGGCCCAATGCACAGGTATCGCTGACAGCGATTGCCGAAGACCTGATGCCGCAGACGCAGCTGACGGTAGGAATCCAAGCCGATCGTGAGGCTGCAGAGGCGGCCAAGGGCATTGCCGAGACTGCGGCCGGTACAGCGACGACCAAGGCCGGTGAGGCCGCTTCCTCTGCGGCCCTCTCCCAAGAATGGGCGGAAAGGGCCAACACCGCCGTCCCGTTCCTGCTCCGCTCTGACCTGATCGCAGCGCCCGGTGCGACCGATGGGTATAGTGCTTCAGTGACGGCCGACAGCGGCACACACACGGCGGTTAGCGGGGAAGCGGCGCTTGGCGGTTCGGCAGCAACCGTCGGCGCAGCGATCCCCAACAATGGCCGGTACACTCGCGTCTCTGGCGCTTGGCTGCGCACGGGCGATCTGGACAGCCAAACAGCGGGATTGATTGTCGACGGCGCTACAACTCCGAGCGTGGCGCTATTTGAGCCAATGGTCGTTCCGGGCGTGAACGACGAAGACACTTTCGGGGTGCCGCTCCTAAGAGACAGCAACCGGCGCGTGGTTCTTCGCGCCGCGCCGGTCAGCCTGATTCAGCGAGTTGCCGACAATGAAAGTGCAGTTGCCGATCTGACTGCCTTAGTCGGCGCAGGACCATTGAGCGTTTCGCCTTTCGAACCCATGATCGTTCCGGGCGTGAACGACGAACAGAGCCTCGGGGTGCCGCTTATCCGCGACAGGGACGGTCGCGTTGTCGTCCGCGCTGCACCCGCTTCGTTGCTGCCCCGTGTGAACAATGCCCTGGATGTGCATGGCTATCCGTTGGCTGTCGCGCAGGACATGCACCTGTTGCGTTGGACCCGAATGCGCCAACGGCAGCTTGAGCAGAAGGGCATAATCGGACTGACGCTGACGGCGGGCGGATCAGGATATACGAGCGCGCCGAGCGTGACCTTCTCCGGCGGTGGATCGAACGCCAAGATTGCCGCACCGCAAGCCAATTCTGTCATCACGGGCAATGCCGTTACTGCGCTCAGCCTGAATTATGCCGGTGCCTTCCGTGATGCCGCGACAACCGTTTCTCTCACGGGAGGGGGTGGCACCGGCGCGACTGCGGTGGCGGTAATGCCGCAATTCTCGGTCACTTTGATCGGCGACAGCTATTTCGAAGACCCCAGCAATCAGGGCCGGTACATCGCGGAAGGGTTGCAGAACCGCTATGGCCTCGCAGCTCTAGGATGGGTCAGTCTCGTTTCCAACGTCTATATCCGGGGATTCTTCTTCAGCTACGCACGATCGGGCTTCACCGTTGTCGACAGCAACGCGGCGTCACCTTACCCGGCTCCTGAAAATCAGGCCGTGGTCAGCACCACCACCGGCCATTCCGTACAAATGGCTTTGGCGTCGTCTACTCCCCGTCCGACCACAGCCAAGCTGTTCTACTACGGCGTTGACGGGGCAACGATCCGCTATCGTTGGGATGCGGCAGATAGCTGGAAATCTCTCACCCTGAGCGGGTCGGGCAATCAGGTCGCCAGTCTCGATCTGACCGGCATGCCCGCAACGGGCACGTCGCCGACGCTTCGGTTTGAGCATGTGAGCGGCACTGTCGTGCTGTACGGCATCTACTTCGGCGCGAATGAACCGGGCGTCATTGTCAACAAGCTGGGCAACAACGGTTCGCTGGCGCGCGAATGGGCCTTGCTGGATCAGACCCAGTTGGTTGCGGCCTGGTCGCAGGTCCCTACCGATCTAGCGATCATCTGTCTCGGCACCAATGACAAAGGCGGAGGCAGAACGGCGGCTCAGTTCGCAGCTGACATTGCGACCATCGTTGCCAATTGCCGCGCTGCGTGGCCCGCAACAACGGGAAGCTCGGCGCAACCGGCTGCTGACATCGTACTGCTGATGCCGCCTGCCATTTACCCGCATCTGGGCAACACGGTCGCCGATTACGATCTGGCGGTTCGCGCCATAGCGCGCGGCCTTAACTGCGCGCTTGTGTCGGACATCTATCCCTTTGGCAGCGATGCCAGCGCTTATCGGGGCTGGATGGATAACGTCGACGGCGACGGCACCGGGTATCATCCGAGCAATCACAAGGGTGCCTACCTCGCAGCAGATACCGTGCTGCGCGAAGTCTTCAACATCTAGGAGTTCCATCAATGCCCAACCTGCATGTGCTCCAGGCACCGAACGCGGTTCCATTTGCTCCAGACGATTTTGCCGAACTCGACCCAATCTTGGTCCAGAGCAATGGCGCGTTCCGGTTCCTCATCGATACAACCTATGGTCGATGCTATCCGGGCGGTGATCCGAACACGCGAAGCGCTCCCGGTGCTCCCGCAGATGGCGCGGCGCTGTATGACACTGCTCAGGTCGCTGACGGCGCATTCCGGCGTGCTTCCGGGCAAGCTGTAACCTATGCAGGCGGCGGCTTCGAACTCAACGCCGTGACGGCGCGGGGCGGCGGTTTCATTGAGGCTCCCGCATCGGTAAACTTGGACCTGTGGGACGATGCACCTGAGGGGGCAGATAACCCCGGTGAAAGTCAGGCATGGGCAGAGTGCTTCTACCTGATCTGGCCTAACAGCAGCACGTGGACCGGCTTCCTCAATTCCGGCTTTACTCAGGTGCCGATCGTTCATTCGACCGCAGGGGGTGCGTTCTCGTCTCCCGGCGAGCGCGTCTGGCTTGGGATTGGCGCTGACGGCACCGTCTACGGGATGTTCCAGCAAAGCGCTGGCGACGTGCTGGATACGAACTTCAAGCGGATTCTGGTCGGTTCGGTGAACGCTAACCTGCACCGGGGATTGCTTACACAGGTTCTGCTCTACCGTAAGGCCGATGGCACCATTGGCCTGCGCTTGCGCTCCAGCGCGGCAACACATACCCCGGCCACGCAGACCGCTACGGCCAACACTTCCGACTTCAGCGCGAATACCGGGAAGCTGGGGGCAACCTCCTGCAGTGCGTGGGCTGCTTCCGGCATGAACCTGTCCGCGAGCAAGTTCCGCCTGTTCCGCTGGTGGATTGCGAACCTGAACCGCAAGGCGTTCGATCCGATCGCCAAAGCGGACGAAGACTATTCCAATGTTCAAGCGCGACTGGCTGCGACAAGCGGAATCTACTCAGCAGCATGAGCCTCGCCGAAGCGCTCCGCGAAGTGGGGCAAGGCCGCTGCCAGCGCATAGCCTCTCCCGGCAAGTGGAAGGTCTGGCGCGAGGGGGACAAGGTTAAGCACGAAAGGACGGGGCGACGGCTATCCTGAGATTACAACCTCAGGGGCTTGTTCTGATGACCACCCTCCTCCTCGCCATGGACCGCGCCACGGTTCGTAGACGCGACATCAACGGCTACATGCACGTCGAGGTCAGCAACATCTCGAAGGCCAATGTCTGCCCCTACTACGGCTCGGAGATTCCGGGCTGGCAGGAGCATGGCCTCGAACCTGACAAGCTCTACCAGCTCTACCGCTGCCCTGATGAACTCCAGCGCGGTGCAGAGACTTTCAACAACGTCCCCCTGCTCTCCCAGCATGTGCCGGTGATCCCTGAGGACGGCCTGCCCGAAGATCTGATTATCGGTTCTACCGGCACAGACGCCTTCTTCGACGGCATCTATCTCCGCAACAGCTTGGTGATCTGGTCTGCCGAGTACCAGGAAGCCATCGAAGAAGGCCGTCAGCGTGAGCTCAGCTGCGGCTACCGCTACCGCGCCGACATGACCGCAGGGAGCACGCCCGAGGGTTTGCGTTACGACGGTGTAATGCGTGACATCATGGCTAACCACGTAGCGCTCGTCATCGAGGGTCGCGCGGGTCCGGACGTTGTAGTCGGAGACGATGTGATGAAGCTCAAGTCGCGCACTGCGCTGATGATTTCCGGGGCTCTGCAGTCCCATATTCGCCCCTTGCTCGCTGCCGATGCCAAGGTCGATCTCGCCCCTGTCCTGATCGCCTGCGATGCCGCATCGCTCGCCAAGGACGGTTCGGCGAAGAAGCTGGCTGGCAAGGTTGCCGAGCTGGTGAAGCCGCATCTCGCCGCCGACAAGGCGCTGGATGCCGACGCACTGGCGACCGCTATCGGTGCTGTCACTCCCCTCGCTCTCGACGAAGACAAGATCGCCGAAGACGAGGACGAGGAAGGCGACAAGCAGGCCGAGGATGAAGACCCCGAGGCAAAGGAAGCCGAAGATGAGGACGATGATGACGACAAGGACGTGAAGGGCATGGATGCCGCTTCGGTCCGGAAGCTCATCGCCGATGCCGAACAGCGTGGAGCCCGTCGGGTCGCAGCGATGGACCAGGCCAAGGCCGATGTCGCCCCTCTGGTCGGTGAAGTCGTCGGAATGGACAGCGCCGAGGCGATCTACCGTTTCGCGCTCGATAGCGTCGGCTTCGAAAAGTCAGCCACTGAGAAGGCACCGCTTGCCACCCTCAAGGCGATGGTTGCGCGTGAGGCTGAGCGCAAGGCCGCCCCGATGGCGCAGGATCGCCGCATCCCAGCCACGGGCAGCAAGCTTGCCGCGATCGTCGGCGATCTCCCCACCATGATCCGGAGCTAAGACCATGGCTTTCCAGACTTCCGTCGCAACGCAGCAGAGCCCCGGTATCGAAGGTGGCTTCTGCGGCGCCAACCCGATTTTCACCTTGACCAACCCCGACGAGGGCATGTGGGTCGCGGGCTCTGCCGGCGTGACCATCGGCCAGTTCGCGTGGGCCAACACCGCAAATGGTCAGGTTTCGTCGGCTCACCCCGGCGTCGCCACCGTTCGTTATGGCTTCGTTCATCGCGATCAGCCTGCTGTGATCACGGGGCTGCTCTCCGGAACCTCGAACCTCGTGGTCGCAGGCCAGGGTATCGACCTGCTTGAAGATGGACCGGTCTGGGCTCGCTTCGCTGCTGGTGCGACCATCGGCCACAAGGTCTACATGTCCTACGCCGATGGCTCGGTCGTGTCGGCCGTAACTGGCGCAGCCGCAACGGTCACCCGCTCGGTCACCACGACCAACGCCTCAACCACGATCAGCTACACCGGCGGCGCGATCTATGCCGGCCAGCCCGTCTCTGGGACCGGCATTCCGGCGGGAGCCTACATCGTCAGCGTCAACGCCACGGCGGGGACTGCCGTCCTGAGCGCTGCGGCGACTGCCTCGGGCACGGTCACTGGCACCTTCACCACCAACTACGAGACCGCCTGGAGCGTCCGCAGCACTGCGGGCAACGGCGAGCTCGCCAAGATCAGCGTCCGGGGGTAACTGAAAATGCGCGATCCGATTCTTCGTCAGGAACTCGCCGAGCGCGGCGTATTCTTCCCCGCCAATGCGGTCTTCGGCCACGACGGCAGCAACGACGGCAAGGCCCGCTTCGACCAGATGAAGCGCGATTACACCCTTGCGCTCGATGCCTTCCCGCACCTGCGCACTGCGGTGCAGGCCATGGACGCACAGCCCGGCCTCGCCACCTCGGTCAACGCCGGTGTGCTGCTGGCCTCGGTGTCGGTCATCGACCCTGAAGTCGTCCGTGTTCTCTTCACGCCGATGCGTGCTGCCGAGATCCTTGGCGGCGAGGCTCAGAAGGGTTCTTGGGTTGACCAGGTCGCCTACTTCCCGATGGCGGAAAGCACCGGCCAGGTCGCGACCTATGGCGACTACAGCGCCAACGGCAGTGTCGATGCCAATGCGCAGTGGAACTATCGCCAGCCCTACACCTGGCAGGCGTTCAAGCGCTATGGCGAACAACAGCTCGAGCGCTGGGCCGCCGCTGGCCTCAACTACGCCTCGGAACTGGACATCAGTCTTGCACTGACGTTCTCGAAGTTCTCGAACAAGACCTACTTCTACGGCGTTACCGGGCTGGTCAATTACGGCCTGCTCAATGATCCGTCGCTGATCACGCCGATCTCGCCGAATGCCAAGACGAACACCAGCGATGGTGTCCGCTGGACCTACGCAACGGCGCTCGAAATCTTCAACGACGTCAAGAAGCTCTACACCAAGCTGGTTACCCAGATGGGCGGCAACGTCGAGATGACCGACCAGATGACGCTGGTTCTGTCGACCACGGCGCAGCCCTTCATGATCACCACCAACGACTTCGGCATCACGGTCGAGGACATGCTCAAGAAGGCATTCCCGAACCTGACGATCAAGGCCGCTCCGGAATACTCGACGGGTTCGGGTGAGCTGGTGCAGCTGATCCTGCCGACCGTCGATGGCGTGAAGACCGGCTATCCGGCCTACACCGAGAAGCAGCGTGCGCACGCTCTTGTGACCGAAGGTTCGTCCTGGTCGCAGAAGAACAGTGCCGGTTCGTGGGGTGCCATCATCCGCCGGCCGATCGCTATCGCCCAGATGCTCGGCATCTGATCCAACACAACGAAGGAACACCAGCCCATGTTCGTCGGTTGCAAGCTCCCCCACGGCCTCACGGTCGATCACCTGAACGAGACCATCACGCTCAACGGCGCTAATGTTGGCTACGATGCCGACACGCCATGGGCGAATGGCGCCGCTCCTGACAGCCTGCTGCGCGCCAATGGCGTCGGACTCACCGAGATCGCCGACCCGAAGAAGCAGGATGCGTTCAAGGCCTGGTTCGAGATCGCCGGCAAGGGTCACGGACCTGTCAAGTCTGGCCTGATCTTCATCGTCGACAAGCGCGCCGATGCGGAGAAGGAGACGCAGCTGCTCGAAGGCGAGAAGACCGGCCTTGACGGCCTCGATCCTTCGAAGGACCTCCCCGCTGGCGTCACCACAGAACCGGATAGCGCTAAGGGCAAGAAGAAGGGCTGATACCATGGCTATAGCGGTGTTCTCTTACGCCGCGTGGATTGCGAGGTATCCGGAGTTCACGGGGGCGGTCAGCGAGGAGCAGGCCGCCCTCTTTTTTGCCGAAGCAGGGCTCTATCTCGACAATACCGACGCTTCGATCGTGCAGGACGCTGCCGTGCGCCTTGTCCTGCTCAACATGCTCGTCGCCCACATCGCGGTGTTGGCGGGGGCTCTGGAACCGGGCGGCAAACCCTCCGGGCTGGTGGGGCGCGTGTCGTCGGCATCAGAGGGGGCGGTTTCTGTCCAGACCGAAACCGGCCTGATGCCTGGCACGGCCGTCTGGTTCCAGCAGAGCAGTTACGGGCTAAGCTTCTGGCAGGCAACGAAGCCTTACCGCTCGGCCCGCTACATCCCTGCTGCGCCATACAACTTCGAGCCTAGGGGCTGTCGCTGTGGCGGAGGTAAGAGGGGGCGAGAAGCTGGCGGAGGCCCTGAAGCAGATCCGTGACAGGGTTCGCAGCGGTACTGAGGTGCGTGTCGGCTTTCTCGAGAACGCGACTTACCCCGATGGCACGAAGGTCGCGACTGTGGCCGCGATCAACAACTTCGGTGCGCCTGAGGCTGGCATTCCGGCACGTCCGTTCTTTTCCGAGATGGTGGCGCGCAATTCGCCGGAATGGGGCGACAAGTTTGCCGACGTGCTGGTCGAGGCCGATTACGATGCAGAGGTCGCGCTAGGGCTGATGGGCGACGGCATGGCGGGGCAACTGAGGCAGTCCATCGTCGACACTGAATCGCCGCCAAACAGTCCAGTTACCAACCTGCTGAAACAGCGCTTTCCCACCGGCGACGGCATGGAGTTCAGCGATGTGCTGCAGGCCCGCGCCGATGTCGCGGCGGGGGCAACGGCTCCGGCGGGCAAGCCTCTGTCATGGTCTGGGCACATGCTGGCTTCGGTGGACAAGGAGGTGATATGATCCGCTGGCTTCTCTCCCTGTTCGCATGGCGCGAGGTCCACGATTCTGACCTCTGGCATGGCGTTTGGTCCTATCAGGAGAACCGGATTACCGGCGCTCGAAGGGCTGTTCGTGTCAACGGTGGGTACAATCCGCTCAATCGCGATTGGCTAGAGCGGCGCGCCCCTGCCGATCTCCCCTTGCCCCCTCCCCCGAGCCGCAAATGATCAATCTCCGATCCATGGCCAACCGCCTCACCTCTGGCGTCAATCCGAATGTCACGGCCACGCTGCTCGTGAGCACTGGCTATGCGACCGATGCCGCTGGGCTGCAGGTTCCGACCTATGCCGCGCCGGAAACTGTGACGGTGCAGGTTCAGGCATTGACGCAGAAAGAGCTGCAGCACCTCGACAAGCTCAACATCACCAATGGGCAGGCCGGTGTGTTCGTGGATCGCCAGTTGAACAGCGCCGACCGCAGCACTGGCAGCGGTGGCGATGTTTTCCAGTTCCCCGACAGCCCCAGCATTCCGGCCGACTTGCGCGGCTCCGAATGGCTGGTCGTGGCCGTGCTTGAAGGTTGGCCCGGCTCTGGCTGGTGCCGCGCCGCGATCACGAGGCAGATGTCGTGACACCTTCCCTCACCCTGACAGCAGCCTTCACCGCACTGCGGATCTTCCTGCTCGGCATCCTTCCGGCGGGCACGGAAGTAACTCAGGGGCAGGCCAACCGCGTCCCGATGCCTCAGGGCAGGAATTTCGTCGTCATGACCCCGATGCGCTTCGAACAGATGGCGCAGACGGTGCACCAGGTCACGCCACCAAATGCCCCTGCCCCCGCACTGGGCACGGACGAAATCGCGCGCTCGATGGCGCTGCATTTTCAACTCGACGTCTACGGTCCCAGCTCTGGCGAGAACGCGACGGTTATCACGACGCTGCTTCGGGATAGCTATGGCACCGAAGCCTTCATAGCCACGGGCTTCAGCCCGCTCTACGTCGAAGACCCTTTTCAGATGCCGCTCGTCGCGGGCGAACAGCAATGGATGCAGCGCTGGACGATCCGGCTTGCCCTCCATGGCCACTTCGTCGTGACCGTGCCGCAGAGCTTTGCTGATACCCTCATTACAGAGTTGTCGGAGGTTTCTTCATGGTAGCCAGCATTCCTGCATCGGCGATCGTCAGCGTCCAGCCCGCCGTTATCGACGCGGGCGGTTCGGGCCTCGATCTCGTCGGTCTCTTCCTCACCGATTCGGCGCAGATCCCGGCAGGCTCTGTTCTGTCGTTCGCCACTGCCGCCGATGTATCGGCCTACTTCGGCCCGCTCAGCACTGAGGCGACGCTGGCAAGCACCTACTTTGCCGGTTATGACGGATCGAGCATCAAGCCTGCCAATCTCCTTTTCTACCGCTATGCCACAGCAAACATCGCCTCGTTCCTGCGCGGTGGCAGCGTTTCCGGCCTGACCCTGACCCAGTTGCAGGCACTTTCCGGCACCCTGACGATCACCGTAAACGGTTCGGCAAAGACCAGCTCGTCGATCAACCTCAGCGCAGCCACGAGCTTCAGCAACGCCGCAACGATCATTGCGGCCGCCTTCACTTCGCCGGGCTTTGTCGTCAGCTATGACAGCATCAGCGGCGGCTTCCTGTTCACCAACTCGACCACTGGCGCAGCTTCGACGATCACCGTTGCAACGGGCACGTTGGCCGCTGGGCTGAAGCTCACGTCCGCGACCGGTGCAGTTACCTCGCAGGGCGCCGATGCCTATGTGCCTGGCACTGCCATGGCCGCCGTCATCGCCCTGACGCAGGACTTTGTCAGCTTCTCGACCACGTTCGAGCCAAGCGATTCCGATAAGCTCCTGTTCGCCGCTTGGGTTGACGCCCAGAACAGCCGCTACCTCTATGTCGGCTGGGATGACGACAGCGCCGCAACGGTCAACGGAGATACCACATCGTTCGGCTCGCAGGTTCGTGATAACGGGCTTGGTGGCGTCTCGCCGGTCTATGACCCGAGCAATGGCGCCACTGTCGCGGCATTCGTCATGGGCGCAATTGCCAGCATCGACTTCAGCGCCGACAATGGCCGTGCAACGCTGGCTTTCCGCACCGGTGCCGTGAACCCCGGCGTCTCGAATGCCACCATCGCCAACAACCTCAAGGCGAACGGCTACAACTTCGTCGGGCGCTATGCCACGGCCAACGACCAGTTCGTGTTCCTCTACCCCGGCCAGTGCAGCGGCGATTTCGATTGGATCGATTCGTACATCTGTCAGGTCTGGATGAACAACGCGTTCCAGCTTGCCCTGATGAACCTCCTGACCGGCACTGGTTCTGTTCCGTACAATGCCGAGGGCTATGCGCTGATCGAAGCCAGCCTGCGCGGCGTCATCGACTCCGCTCTGTCATTCGGTGCGATCCGCGCCGGTGTCAGCCTCTCCGCTCAGCAGATTGCCGAGGTCAATGCCGCAGCCGGTGGCGATATCGCCCAGGCGCTCGAACAGCAGGGCTGGTTCGTGAAGGTCGGCACTGCGTCGGCTGAGGTTCGCGCCGCTCGTGGTTCGCCGCCGATCAAGGTCTTCTACACCGACGGCCAGTCGGTGCAGCAGATCAACCTCACCAGCGTCAACGTCCAGTAAGGGGCAGGATAGATGGCCAACAATCGCACCCTCACCAGCGCCAACGCGATCCTGCTTATTGCCGTAAACCCGATCTTCCCGATCGCGGTGCGCATTCAGGGTTTCAGCGCCGACGACATCACGGACATGGACAACATCGACCCCGTCGAAACGTCGATGGGTATCGATGGTCGCCTCAGCGCCGGATTCGTGCCGGTTGCCGTGCGTCAGAACATCACGCTGCAGGCTGATTCCAAGAGCAACGACTTCTTCGAGTATTGGGCCACCTACGAGCGGACCCAGAAGGAGAAGATCGTCGCTTCCGGAACGCTGATCATCCCGGCGACGGACCGGCAGTACACCATGACGCGCGGCTTCCTGCGCACCTATTCCCCTATGCCCGCTGCACGTCGATCGTTGCAGCCGCGCCGGTTCACGCTGGAATGGGAACAGGTCGTACCGACCCCGAAGATCTGAGGCTGACATGGCGCGCAAGTTCAAAGTTATCACGATTGCCGCCGAGGGTCGTGACAGGGGCAAGTCGTTCCTGATCGTGGAAAAGTCGGCTTACGATGCCGAGAAGTGGGCGACGCGGGCCATGCTTGCTCTTTCCCGTGCCGGTGCGACCGTTGACGAGGACGCCATCGCATCCGGCGCGCTGGGCATTCTGGCAACTGGTCTCGATGCTTTCCGCGTCCTGCCGTTCGACGAAGCGGAACCGCTGCTCGACGAAATGATGACCTGCGTCCATTTCGTGCCCGATCCGGCCAAGGTCGACGCCATGTCGGGGCGCCCGGTGACGCGACCGCTGATGCTGCCCGACGACTTCAACGACGGCGACATCGAGGAAGTGGCAACACTGATCCAGGTCCGCGAGGAGGTGCTTTCCTTGCATCTGGGTTTTTCGTTGGCCGCCGTGCTGTCCAGTATGGCGGCGAGTCTGCGTACGAGCCGGCAGAATACGTCAACGTCCCCCGCACCTGCGGAGCCTGCATCGGAGCCGGCCGGGCCAGCCTGATCGAGTTGCAGACGGTCTATGGGCTTGAGGACGTCTATGATCTCATGGAGGTCAGCATTGTCGGCAGCGAGAATGAGCGCAGGGCCCATGAGGCGGCGCGTGAGGACTGACCTATCCTGAGGTTACGGCCTCGGAGCAGGACATGGCGACACACATTCTCGACGCATTTCTGGTCACCTTCGGGCTCGATACGAAAGAGTTCGAGGAAGGCGAGCGCGATGTCACCGACCGCACCAAGCGGCTTCGAGAGGAGCAGCGCCGCAGCTTCACTGAGATCGAGCGCTACGGCAAGAAGACCGGCGAGGCGATCAAAGGCCTCAGCCGCGACGTCATCGGGCTCGGACTGGCCTTCATGGGTGCCCGCTCGATCACAGGGCTGATCTCGAACATGATGACCGGCGCGGCCGTTGCTGATCGTTTCGGCCAGACCTTGGGTATGAATGCCAAGCAGGTCTGGGCCTGGCGCATGGCCATGAAATCAGTCGGCGGCGAGACGGCGGAGGGTGACGCGGCCCTGTCTGCGGTGCAAGGCGCCAAGATGGGCTTCCGCATGGGGACAATGAGCCCCGACCAAGCGGCGGCCTATGGCAGGCTCGGGATTACCGGAAACGATCTCCGCAGTGCTGATGCTGGTGCGATCCTGCAGAAGTTGGCCGGCGCCCAGGGCAAGATGGATCCTCAGCTCTATGCGAGCCTGTTGCAGCAGATCGGCCTGCCCGCTTCCACGATCTACTTCCTGCAACAGGGCAAGGGGTCGGTCGATAAATTGATCAGCCAGTTTGAGGCTGATGCCGCCGGGCAGGAAGCCTTGGCGAAGGAACAGGAACAGCTCCAGAAGACGATGACGGAGTTGACGACCACGATCCAGAAGGAGCTGGTCCCGCCACTGACCCGGATTGCGCAATGGCTGAACGGGATCATGGGGGCGGGGATGAACCGGCCAAGCCTAGCGCGACCGGGGAATCTTCATGGTTCGGCGGCCTGTTTAAGATCAAGCCCGATGGCGGTGGCTGGTCTGTTCCAGGCACCGGTAAGACGCGCGCCGACCGCAACAACAACCCCGGCAACATCGAGGATGGGGCTTTTGCGCGTAAGCAGCCAGGCTACGCCGGAGGTGATGGGCGTTTCGCTCGGTTCTCGTCTCCGGAGCACGGCTTCGGAGCTATGGAAAAACTGCTTGGCGGCTACATGAAGCAAGGCCGCACCACTTTAACGAGCATCATCTCGAAGTGGGCGCCCGGTCATGAGAACAACGTCGGAGCCTATGTCGGGCACGTCTCGAAGCTGACCGGCCTGAGCCCGAATCAGCGCCTCGGCGCCGAGCATATCCCGCTCATCGCCCGCGCCATGGCAAAGCACGAGGGATACAGCTTCAAGACCAACACGGCCTTCTCGGGCCTCGCCTCGATGCAGCGCAACATCGAAAGGTTTGGTGCCAGGGGTAGTGGCGGCAACATCACGGTCCAGAGCATGACGGTGCATACCCAGGCCAAAGACGGTCACCAGCTGATGCGTGATGTCAGAATTGCGACCCAGCGCCGCGCCGCAGTGGCTCAGTCCGATCGCGTGGTGAACCCCTGATGGCCGGTCCTGTCTTCCCCGATGTGCCCAAGGTCCCCGGCGTCCCGGCTGTCGCGCGCAGTCTGATCAATCCCGGAACCGAAACGGAACCGAGACTGACGCAGGACAGCATCACGGTCACCGCGGCCGCAAAGAACCAGTGGGGCATCTACACCACCGCGGGGGCGCAGGCGCTCGAACCGGACAGCATCACCGCGATCGGATACGATGCTGAGTATCGCGTTGCCGACTTCCCGATCGAGGAAGGAGGCTTCGAGAGCTATGACAAGGTGGCAGTACCGTTCCAGAACCGGGTCGTGATGACGAAGGGCGGCACCTTGGAACAGCGCCGCGCCTTCTTGCGTGCCGTGGACGAGATCAAAGGCAACCTCGAACTCTACAACGTCGTCACCCCGGAATGGACCTATCTCAACGTCAACATCGTGCGCGTCAGCACGGACCGTAGCCGTGAACAGGGCGCCGGTCTGATCACGGTCGAGTTGCAGTTGCAGGAGATCAGGCAGAACGCGACGGCGTCGTTCAGCCAGACCCGTGATCCGGCGAGTGCTGATCCCGTCAGTAATGGCTCCGTTCAGGCACAGCCAAGCACGGCTGATACTGCGGGGGTGCAATGACCTACGATATCCCACTCAGTGCGGTGCCATCACAGACGCTTTCGGTGCAGCTCGGTGGCAAATCCTGCCGCATCGCGGTCTACCAGAAGCGCACCGGCCTCTATGTCGACCTCAGCATCAACGACAGGCCAGTGCTGTCCGGCGCGCTTGGTCGTGACCGGACGTGGATCGTGCGCGGTGCTCATTTCGGCTTTCCCGGGGACCTGACGTTCATCGACAGCCAAGGGACCAGTGATCCCCACTACACCGGCCTTGGCGCCCGCTACCGCCTGGTCTGGCAGGCATGACATTCGCGCGCCGCATCATCAATCTGCAGTTCCAGCTCGGCCAAGGCGACTTCGGAACAGCCGGCAATGACACCGTGACGCTTGAGGGCCTGCGGTGCAGCGCCAACATCATCCGTGCCGGATTGGGCTTCAGTCGCGCCGATATTCAGGTCTGGGGCATGTCGCTGGATCTGATGAACAAGCTGACCGTGACGCAGAAATTCTTCTTCGAGAACACCCGCTACAACCAGGTCATCGTTTCCGCTGGTGACGAAGACAGTGGTGTCGCCATGTGCTTCGGCGGTACGATCAGGGAGGCTTGGGCCGATGGCAGGCAGGCGCCCGACATCATGTTCCACATCAGCGCCGATTCCGGGCAGTTCGCGCTGAGCAAGTCAGTTCCGCCGGTTTCGTTCAAGGGCAGTGTCGATGCCGCATTGGTGCTGTCCGGCATTGCTCAGCAAATGGGCTACCAGTTCGAAAACGGCGGCATCACTGGCACGCTGTCCAACCCCTACAAGCCCGGAACGCCACGCGCGCAACTGGAATCGGTGTGCCGCGACATCGACTGCATGCTCGAGGTGGATGAGGCGAACCTGACCGTTGCGGTCTGGCCGAAACGTGGCAGCAGAGGCGGCGAAGTGATCCGCATCGCGCCTGACAGCGGCCTCGTCGGCTATCCCTCTTTCACCCAGTCGGGGATCCAGTTCGCGACGCTCTACAATCCCAGCCTCGCCTTCGGTCGCCCGATCCGCATGGAAAGCCAATTCACCGCGGCAAACGGGCAGTGGACTGTTTCGGCACTGCAACACCGGCTCGATGCCAACGTGCCTGGCGGGCAGTGGTTTACTGACGTGGAATGCAGCTATCTGGACCAGACCGGATGACAGACAACGTGACCGGCTTCGGCTCCCTCGCCTTTGCTCAAGACGACATGAGCCTGATGCGCTTCATTGCGCGCCAGGAGATGAATGGTCTGGCGACAACAACACTTGTCGAAGTCGTTGCCGTGGACAGCGATACCGTGGATGTAAAGCCGCTGGTCAAGCAGGTTGACGGCGCCGGATCAGGCATCGACCACGGCATCATTCACGGCCTGCCGGTGCATGCTCTGCGCGCCGGACCCTGCGTAATCAGGATCACGCCACGCGTCGGCGATATCGGGGCAGCCCTGTTCTGTCACAGCGACATCTCCGGGGTTAAGGCGAACAAGGCGGCATCAGTGCCAGGCTCCGGCCGTCGCTACGACTGGTCCGATGGGCTCTACATCGGCGGCTTCCTGCCCAAGGCGGCCCCAACCACCATCATCGAAATCGATGCCGACGACAACGTCAGCATCACGGCGCCGACGGTCAAGGTCTCGGTCACTGATGCCGTCGAGATAACGGGTCCGGTCACGACAGACACCGAATACCGCGTCGATGGAACCAAGGTGGTCGGTGCACAAGGCGGCGCGATCAGTGATCCGACCGGCGGCGCTACGATCGACACTGAGGCACGCACCGCAATCGGCTCCATCCTCTCGGCTTTGAGGGCGCACGGCCTGATCGCGTAGCCTTGATTACATGGCTGCAACGCTACTTCTCGACCGCGACACCTGGGATCTCTGCCTCACCGCCAATGGCGACATCGCTGTGGCCACGGAACCCTATGGCTTGGAACAGGACGTCGCATCGGAGTGCCGGGTGTTCGAAGGCGAATGCTATTACGACACCACGCGGGGCATTCCTTACCTGACATCCATCCTTGGTCGCCCGGTACCGGTGCAGATCCTCAAGGAAAAGCTGGCGCAGGCTGCCCGGCGCGTGCCCGGGGTCAGGACCGCGACAGCCTACCTCACTGACATCTCTGGCCGCTCCGTCTCCGGACAGGTCCAGTTCAATGCCGGAACCGCGACACTATGAGCACGAACGTTCCATCGGCGCAGTTCACCGCGGCTGGGCTTGTCGTTCCCACGGAATCGGAGATCAAGGCTGGTCTTTGGGCTGACTTTCAGGATGCGTTTGGCGGAAATCTCAACGAATCCGACGCGACGCCACAGGGTCAGCTCGTCACCAGCCTTGCCGCGACCATCGGCGCCAGTAACGATCTGCTGCTTCAGCTCGTCAACTACATCGATCCGGCATTCACTTCGGGTCGGATGCAGGACGCGATCGGGCGCATCTACTACCTGACGCGCGTCGCTGCGACCTCGACGCTGGTGCAAGCGACCTGCACCGGAGCTACCGGCACAGTTATCCCGGCGGGCAGTCTGGCGCTGGCCAGCGACGGCACGATCTACCAGAGCCTTGGAGACGCAACCGTCGGCTCCGGTGGCTCGGTGGTGACCACGTTCGCGGCCATCACGACCGGCCCCATCGCTTGCCCCGCTGGCTCTCTGACCCAGATCTACCGCGTCGTGCCGGGCTGGGATACCGTGACCAACGCGTCGGAGGGCATTATCGGGCGCGATGAGGAGACGGCAGCCGAGTTCGAGAAGAGACGCGCGGCTTCTGTCGCTGGCAATGCAACCGGCATCCTTCCTGCGGTGCGGGCGGCTGTTCTAGCGGTTGATGGCGTGATCGATGCTTACGTGACCGAGAACCCGACCGATGCTCCGGTGGCGACGGGCGGCGTTACCCTTGCCGCGAACTCGCTGTATGTTGCTGTCAGCGGCGGCACCAATGCCGCTGTTGCCGCTGCAATCTGGTCCAAGAAACCCCCAGGCTGCGCCTATACCGGCACGACGACTGTTACGGTAACGGACACGCAGGGCTACTCTCCACCCTACCCCACCTATTCGGTCAAGTTCACCCGCCCCTCGGCACTGCCAATATACTTCGCAGTCGATATCGCGGACAATGGCATCGTGCCGGCCGATGCTGCCGACCAGATCAAGGCTGCTATCGTGGCCGCGTTCAATGGTGAGGATGGCGGTCAGCGGGCACGCATCGGGTCGACGATCTATGCGCTCCGGTTCGCGTCCGGAATCTCAGCTCTTGGGCCGTGGGCGCAGCTTGTCAGCATCGCCATAGGGACGACGTCGACGCCCACGGCCAGCGAGGTTGCCGTCGATATCGACAAGTTGCCGATGATTGACGCTGCCAACATCACGGTCGCTCTGGTGTGACGACGCTCGTATCCTTTTCCTCGGAGCCGCTGGGCTTTACCGGCGGACTGGACGGCGGGACTGCTGTTGCGTTCGATGCCCGGCAGACCTTGCTCAGCCAGTACGCCAACAGCCCCATCATCGTCAGCTTGGTCGAAGCGCTCGGTGCGGCGCTGGACCCGCAAGCGGCATTCAACGAGTTCTACGACATGGTCTGGAACGTCGACACAGCCGAAGGTTTCGGCCTCGACATCTGGGGGCGGATCGTCGGCGTCAGCCGCGCGCTCTTCGTATCGGACAGCCTCTATCTCGGATTCAGCGACAGCACCGATGCCGTGCCGTTTGGTTCCGGCATCTTCTGGGGTGCGGCAAGACTGACCCCCAACTTCAAGCTCAGTGACCTCGCCTATCGCAGGCTCATCCTGGCCAAGGCGGCGCTCAATATCACGAACAGCTCGATCCCTGCGATCAATGCCATCCTGCGGGCTCTCTTCCCCGGCTACGGCAACGTCTATGTCCGCGACAACGGCGACATGACGCTGACCTATGTCTTCGGCGCTGCACTGTCCAAAGTAGATTACGCGATCGTTTCGCAGTCCGGTGCCCTGCCTAGGCCGGTTGGTGTCAGCTTTGATGTGGAACAGCCCTGATGCAGCAGTCTGATCTTCCCGCCCGTTTCCCGATCCCGTTCGGGGCCAGTGCTGGGGGCAGCTACATCCGGCCGATCCCGAAGGACCCTGTGGCCCCAACCGGGTCTGACGCGCCTGCCAGCCTTACCGAGGGTTTCCCTCCTGAGACCTTTTTGCCCGAAAGCAGCGGCGGCATCCCGCCCAATGGCAAGGACTTCAACGGCATCCTGAATCAGATCACGGCGGGACTGCGCTGGCTAGCTGCTGGCGGCGCCGCGATCTTCAATTCAGACTTCTCAACCGCGATTGGTGGTTATCCAAAGGGCGCAAGGCTCGCGTCGGTTTCATCCCCGGGCGTTGAGTGGATCTCGACTGTCGACAACAACACCACCGATCCCGATGGTGGCAGCGCGGCGAACTGGATCAGGGCAACGCCATATCGCATCCTCAAGGAGGGGACACTTTCGACCCCAATGGTGGCCGGGAGCTCCTACACGATCACTTTTCCGGAACCGTTTCCGACGGCCTGCACAAGCTATTCGGTTACGCCAATCAATCTGACTGCGGCGGCAACCCGCGACAACTGGTTCCAGCGCGTCTCCTTCAACCGTTTCGGCATCACGCTGGTGTGCCAGGGCACGGTAACCGGCGGCGACAACACCTTGGATGGCGTCGACTGGCAGGCGAACGGATACTGAGATGGACGGTAGCAACACCCTCTTCGAGGTCGCTGCCTCCGCAACAGGTGTCGGCGTCAGCGGCGGCGCAGGTTTCTTCGCGCTCAAATGGTTGGTCGAGTACTTCGGAGGGCGAATGGACAAGCGTGCGGCGGCTCTGGATGCGGGCACGCAGCGTCTTATGGAGCGGCTTGAAGCGCGGGTTGATGAACTCACCAAGCGCGTCACGACGGTCGAGAAGGAACTCGCCGAGTGCCAGAGCAAGCACGCTGAAAGCGAGGCCAAGGCCGCGCGTCTCGAAGCGCTGATCGGTCTGACGACTACTACCATGCGCGCAGCATTCCCCGTCGATGCGACGATGCCCAACGACCTCGCTGTTCTGGCAGCGAGACTCGAGGGAGTCGGCCAGTGATCGACTGGCGCAGGACACAGACCCGCCTCATCGCGAAGGGCTACGACATCGGCGCCGCAGACGGCATCGCTGGCAAGCGGACGCATACCGCCCTGCTTGCCTGTGTCGCCCAGCGTGCGATGACGCCGCTCGAACCGCTGGGGGCAGCCATGGCCGTCCATGCTCCCGCGCACGGCATCACCGAGACGGCGGCGCGCCTGGCAAACTTCTTGGGTCAAGCAGCGCACGAGACCGGGGCATTTCGATACTTGCGCGAGGTCTGGGGGCCGACGGATGCCCAGAAGCGCTATGAAGGGCGTCGCGATCTCGGCAACACGCAGCCCGGAGACGGTTACAGGTTTCGAGGTCGCGGCATCTTCCAGCTGACCGGTCGCGCCAACTACCGGGATATTGGCGCCAGCATCGGGCAGCCGCTGGAATCAAGCCCCGAACTTGCCGAGCGTCCCGACATCGCGGTCCTGACCGCCTGCCGGTTCTGGCAGTCGCGCGGGCTCAACGCTCTGGCCGATCAGGGCCTTGAAGACACGATCACGCGGCGGATCAACGGCGGTACAAACGGCATTGCGGAACGGCGATCCTACGTCGCCCGGATCAAGGCGCTGCTGTCGTGAGCGCGCGTCTGCTCGCCCGGGCTGCACTTGAGATCTGCACCATCGCCGCGCTCATCATCGCTGTCGCGTCCTGCCGGAGTATCTGTCGATGACCCGCATTCCCCATCTGCGCATCGTGGTCGGCGCCAGCCTTCTCGCCGTGCTGGGCTACCTCGGCTTCTCGATCTGGGTCTTTGGCTGGACTTCGGACGCTGCCTTGCGTGGTGACGTCGTCGGGACCTGGAAGAGCTTTGCCACCTTGGCGTTCGGCTTCTGGATCGGCTCCTCTAGCGCTGGCAAGGCCAGGGACGGTGATCCGGCGCCGGTGGCTGTTGTGAACGGGCCGGATTCTCCGGTGCCGGTGGAGACTAACCCATGACCACAGTCGCACCTGTGAATCAGCGTGGCAGCGCTCCTGCCGTGTTCGTGGCCGATTTCGATGATGAAGAGGCGCGCGTCGAGGCCGGTCACTGGCACTTCTACACTGCCTATGGCGACCCGGAGCAACGCAAGGCGGGCATCTTGTTCGGGTGCCCTTGTGGTTGCGGTTCCATGTTCTGTGTGGGCTTCGACAGCCACGAAGGCGCTGGTCCTCGCTGGCACTGGAACGGTCAGCAAGAGGCTATCACGCTGACGCCTTCGATCCTGATCTATCAGATGGACCAAGCGGGCAATGTGACCGGTGAGCACTGGCATGGCTTCCTGACGGACGGTGAGTTCAAGTCGTGCTGACCTTCCTCATCCGCCACTGGCGCATCGTTTCGATCCTCGCCGCTGCCCTAGCCCTCTATGCGGCCTTTCGCTGGTACGTCGCCGGTGAGATCGAGCAGGCGCGCAAGGACGACGCAGCCGCGGTGCAACGCATCGATGCCATCGCCGACGATGTAGCGGGCCAAGTCGCGGCATCGCAGGCCGCTACCGTTGAACAGGAGAACCGAGATGCGCGCCAAGCTGCTTCTGATAGCGACGATCCTCTTCGTGCCGGCCTTGACCGGCTGCGGGCAGGAAAGACCGGCTCTCGCTAAACCGCCGGCGGATTTGTTGCAGTGTGCCGACGAACCTGTTGCGCCTGCACTGCCCGGGCGTGAGGAACAGGCGCGGCGCGATGCGATGACGCTGGATTATGTCCTGGCGCTGCGATCGGCTTGGGGGGATTGTTCGGCGAAGGTTGCAGGGGTCAGGGCTTGGGCTGATCAAGTAAACGACTAAGGGCGGCGCGACCGGGAACCCCCAATCCTTCGCCGCCCTATGGTGCCGGTCACGTTAACCGGACTTAGGCTTGCCCTCTACCACAGGCGGGGGTGAAGGGGAATGGCTGAACACAAGGTCTCCGCTGGCAATCCAAGCTGGCGCACCTTCAGGTAAGTCGCCGTAGAACATCCACGCGGTTTCACCGGCATACTCTGGCCTACCATCATCAGCGGGACCGGCCTTGATGAAGTTGAACGTCTGCCCGTCGATCACGTCCATGACCGGACGCACCGGCCAGCCATCGCCGCGACGGACTTTGATGGTGGCTTGAACAATACTCATGTCCTGTCCTTCATATCGCGGATGGCTTGGGCGCAGTGATCTATGGCGCTGTCATAAGCGGCGTCGCTGTCGTCTTGTGGCTCCGAAAGCCTTTCCGCCTCACATGCCTTCGCCGCTTCCTCAAGCGCTGCGTTGCGTGCCTCTGCCAGCGCGGTTTCGAGTTCGGTGATGCGGGCGGCTTTATTGCTCTCACGCGATAAATGCTGTATCGCCGCAATTGGCATGTTTTCGCCACTACCCGGTGGACTAGCGCCGGGTAGTAACCCCAAAAGCGCATCTTTCGCGTCTGCCAGAAGCTCAACTAGTTCACTAACTGATATGCCGTAGTTTGCGGCGTGCGCCTCGATCATGCAATCAATCCGCTCCACCAGGTCAGACATCACCGGCCTCCTTGCACCCTGCCAACTTGAACGGTGTGCCAGCGATCGGTGACAGGATGATCCTTCGCGGCTGTCGGCGGATTGGCTGCATGGCCTTGGACTGTGCTTTCAACAGTTCGCGTAGGCGTTCAAGCATCACCGGCCTCCTTCGCGCGAAGGGCCTTCAGAACAATATCGTTGATCTGGTTTGTCAGCGGCAACTGGCGTCGCTCCGTTAGTTCACCAATCTCGCGCAAAGCCTCCCGCATCTTCGCCACACCACTGACGGCTTCGTAGGCGGTGATTGCTGCGACGGCTTCCTGTATCCGATGCTCCCATGATCCATCGACCACCGAGTGCGCCCGCGTCTCATCGGAAAAGTTGCCAATCTCCGAACGCCTTATCGCTCGTGCAACAGCCTCCACCTCATCCCCGCTCGGCATTGCAGGGACAAGTTGGCCGGTGCGGAGTTTGTCGGCGATGTCGGTGAGCACGCTGGCAATTTGTTCAAACTCCCTTGACGGCATCACGCCGAATGGGGTGTTCGCCAGTTCGTTGGAGTGCTTTATGCGCGCGACCTGTGCCAACCGCTCCAGTTCTACAGGGTTAATGGTCATTGGGGGTTCCTTCGGGCTTGTAGGCGATGATGTCGGTGTGCGCGTAGTCTTCGTAAGGTCGCCAGTCCAAGAACCGGCTATCAGGATGCCTTGCGGTTTTGCCGTCGCGGCGCATGATAGTGACGGGTTGCCACGCATCTATCGGACACGGCCCACCGTCGTGCTCAATCCAGCCTTCCGCCTTCATCTGGTCAGTGATCATGGCTGGTGTCCTCGCAGGCTTTGGGCGCATCCTGACGGGTGGCGAGGGCTTGGCGGGCGATATTCTTCAGGCAAAAACGAGCATCGTTCCATCCGCGAGCATAGTCAGAGCGGTCGTTCGGCTCAGTGCGGTTATCCCTGATTTCCTTCAAAGCCTCCCGCAACTTACGCTCCCGTTCCTCGAAGGCGCGTTGGATGAGCACCGCAGGATCATCGCCAGTGCTCTCATCCCAAGCGGACAGGGCACTCCCCCACAACTCCACCGCCCACTGCTCAGGCTCTGTCATTGTCCTGCCTCCGGTGCGGGTGGAAGGGCGTAGAGGGGTGTTTCGGTCCAGCCTGCTTCAGTAAATGCAGGCAGATCTGGGACGCGTTCTCTCACAACATGTTTAGCCTCGCCCCTCGCATACATCCAAGCAACCGGCTCCATCCGTGCCAGCGTCTCGCGCTCTGCTTGGTGGCGGGCGAGTTCCGTAACGAGTGCTGCGGGAACGGGCTTGATGCCGTAGTTCATAAGCAGCGCCGCAATCTCAGCTTCATCCGCCTGAGTTACCGTCACTTCATCCTGCATGGGGTGGCTCCTTGGGGGTGTGTTCGCCGCAGAAGTCGTCCTTCGATACGGTCGGCCAAATGGTCATGGTCGGGCAGTGCATCCCGCCCGATACGACAGGCGCGCGGCGCTTGCAGGCATACATGATGGCATGGAACTCAGCGGTTCCACGGTCTGGATTGACGAACGGCATGACCGAGCGCCACAGGCACGTTCCACAGGTCTTATCCATGACCTGCCTCCGCCTTGGTGAGGATGGCGTCGATCTTGGCGATGGCTTGCCGGTCGTCGTCCAGAAGTTCACCCATGCAGCAAGCGCATTCCTCGCCCCAATCACCGCGACTTGGACGCTTCATGTAGTCATCGATGTCTGCAATGATCTTGCGCGCCTCTCGCAAAGCCTCGATAAGATCGTGGTGGCTGTTCACTGCCTGGTGAACGAATGCCGCCGTTGCTTCGACCTCTTCGTCCGTGGTGCGAATGCACTGGCGTCCCCAATTCTTGGTGAAACCACCTTCAAGGCGCATTTGAATGCGATTGCATGTGCCGCTTTCGTCCAGCGCGTAAATCAGCAAGCCATCACGAAGGTAAGGCAAAGGCGTATGTGTCTCAGTCATTTCGCTTCACTCCAATGCTGCACCCCACGACCTGCCAACTCGAACTGATCCATAGCCCTGCGGTATTCACGGACGGCAAGGCACAGGAGCGCGATGGGGGTGAGGATGATTGCGAGGGGTAGAGGTCAGTCATGGCGGGCCTCTTGTGGGGTGGGGGTGAGCAACGCGATCACGGCGTCGGCAGCATCAAGATAATCGTGCTGAAACGGCTCATTGATGTCGCGGAACCGGCCTCCAGACATGCCGCGCTTGGCTATCCAGCGCTGCTTGTTCTTGAAGGCATCGGAGAAGTTGTCGCCCAATGCGCTGGCGATGGTCCGCGCTATCTTATCGCGCAGGTCCGCTGCCTCCGCCACACCTAACCCATTGGCCGCATGTGCCCCCGTTTCCCCGACCATATGGCCTGAAACCCCCGAAAATTCTGGCTTGGCGGTTAACGCTTTCTCAAAGGTGGATCGGCTCATGACCGCCCTCCCCGCTCCGGTGCATCTCCGGTGAAACGAGGCGGAATCGCGCAGATGTTCCTAGCCCGTTCCGCCGAGCAGGAGACGCAAAAGCACGGGTTTCTGCGGGTTACGCGGTCAGCCGCTTCCTTCGGGAGGCAGGGGCCGGAGGTTCGAATCCTCTTTCCCCGACCATTTCACCTTCAAAAGGTGATCGAAAGGGCGGCCTTCGGGTCGCCCTTTTCGTTTGTTCAAGCAGTTCAGTTCGTCGCTCGCCTGCCACAACTCCTTCATTTCGCCCGCAAATCCGTCTCGCAAAGTCGCAAGACGGGTTCCGCTGGGGAACAACAACGACGACCTTGTCCGGGTTAGCCAATCAACTGGACAGGAACTTTACTCGTGACAATCCGCAAGCTGACCGTTGCCCTTCTCGTCGCCACACTCCCCTTGCCACCGCAGCAAGCGCACAAGACGCAGCCGCTGGCACCGAAACCACCGCCGGAGCCACCTCGGCAGCGCCGACGGCGGCCACGCCGACCGTCGGTGCCGTAGTCTACGACGCCGCAGGAGCCGAAGTCGGCAAGATCAAGAGCGTTAACGCGCCCAACTTCGTGATCGACACAGGCAAGAACACTGCCACCTTGGCGCTGACTGCACTCGGCACCGGCCCCAAGGGTCCGGTCCTCGGCATGACCAAGGTTGAACTCGACGCCGCTGCCGAAAAGGCTGCCGCAGCCGCAAAGGCTGATACGGCTGCCGCAATCGTCGTCGATGCCCCGGTCTATGCGTCCGACGGCACCACCCAGCTCGGCAAGGTTGCTGAAGTGACCGATACCGAGTTCGTGCTCGACGCTGGCGCAGTTCGCGTCAAGCTGCCGAAGACTTCCGTCGCCAAGGGCGCCTCCGGCCTGATGATCGGCATGACCGCCCAAGCCTTCGCTGACGCTACCAAGAGCGCGGGCCAGAGCGCGGATGCAGCGGCCGCGAAGCCCGCTGGCAAGTAAGCCATTCAGGGAGCGGGCGGCGTGTTTCCCCCTTTTTCGCGCCGCCCCAACCCGTTCCCTCAACCGCCCCTGAGCAGCTGCACGCCCCAATCGCGCTCGAACAGATAGAGCAACACACGGGCCGCTTCGCCTCTTGGCGACGACAGCCCCCCATCGCGCTCCATCAGCAATCGGGCGTCGTCATGCGCCAGCGGCAGCAACCGCGCGATCTGTTCGAAGTCCGCCACTTTGAACGGCGTGTCGCCCGATTGCCGGGTGCCGAGCAGCTCTCCACCGCCGCGCAACCGCAAGTCTTCCTCGGCCAGGCGAAACCCGTCCTGAGTCTCCCGCATCAGTGCGAGTCGCTCGCGCCCCGTCTCCGACAGAGCCTCGCCACGCAGCAGCAGGCAGGTCGATTGCTGGCTGCCGCGCCCGACGCGCCCGCGCAGTTGGTGCAACTGGGCAAGACCGAAGCGCTCGGCCTGCTCGATCACCATCAGCGTCGCGTTCGGCACGTCGACGCCGACCTCGATCACCGTCGTCGCCACCAGCAACTGCGCGTCCCCGCGGGCAAACTGCTCCATCGCCGCGTCCTTGGCTTCGGGCCGCAACTGGCCGTGGACCATGACCACGGTATCCCCGAACCGCTCCTTCAGCGCAGCATAGCGCGCCTCTGCTGCGGCAATGTCCTCCGTCTCCAGCTCGCGCACCATCGGGCAGACCCAATAGGCCTGCGCCCCCTTCGCAATGTGCCGCGCCACCCCTTCTACCACATCGGCAAGACGCTCGGTGGAAATCACGCGGGTGTCGATGGCCTGGCGCCCGGGCGGCATTTCATCAAGCCGCGAGACGTCCATCTCTCCATACTGTGCCAAGGTCAGCGTGCGGGGGATCGGCGTGGCCGTCATGGCAAGGCAGTGCGGCGTGCGCCGTGCTTTCTGCGTCAGCATGAGCCGCTGCCCAACACCGAAGCGGTGCTGTTCATCGATCACCACCAACGCCAGATTGCGATAGGCCACAGCGTCCTGAAAGATCGCGTGCGTGCCGACGCAGATGTCGATCGAACCGTCGAGCAGCCCCATCAGGATTGATTCGCGCGCCTTGCCCTTGTCTCGTCCTGTCAACAGCGCGATGTTCACGCCTGTGCCCGCTGCCATCCGCGTCAGGGTCTCGGCATGCTGGCGCGCCAGGATCTCGGTCGGCGCCAGCAGCGCCGCCTGTCCGCCCGCCTCCACCGCGATCAGCATGGCGTTGAGCGCAACCGCGGTCTTGCCCGATCCGACATCGCCTTGCAGCAGGCGCAGCATCGGCGCGCCTTGCGCCATGTCGTTTTCGATCTCGGCAATTGAGCGCTTCTGCGCGCCGGTCAGTTCGAACGGCAGCTTGAGCATCGCCCGCAGCCGCCCGTCGCCATGCAGCGGCGTGCCCCTCTTCGCGCGGTTGCTCTCCCGCACCAGCATCAGGGCAAGGCTGTTCGCCAGCAGTTCGTCATAGGCGAGCCGGTCCTTTGCCAGCTTGTCCTCGGCCTTGTGTGCAGCCTGAAGCGCTGCGTCCCACGATGGCCAGTCCATCCGCGCCATAAGGCCCGGCTCGATCCATTCCGGAAGCCTGGGCAGGTGCGCCAGCGACTGCGCCACCAAGGCTTGAACCCGCCCCTGCGTCAGCCCTTCCGAAAGCGGGTAGACCGGCTCGTTCAGCTGGCCGAGCATGCCCGCACTGTCCTCGCTGACATGATCGGGATGGACGATCTGCCACGTCTGCCCGAACTGGTCGAGCCTGCCCGCCACCCAGCGCTTCTCACCCAACGGCAGCTGCTTCTTGGCGGTGTAGGCCGCTCGCCCGAAGTAGGTAAGCGCAACATAGTTGCCCACGGCATCCTCGGCCATGACCCTGAACGGCCCGCGTCCGGCCGACTGCCGGTAGTCCCGAACCGTCAGCGGCAGCACGATCTGCTCCCCCACCCCGGCCTCGTCGAGATTGGCGACCGCCCGCCGCAACACCCAGCGATCGGGCAGATGGTAAGCGATGTCCTTGACGCGAGTCAGCCCCAGCTTCTCGAGCGGGCGTGCCAGACCAGGCCCCACGCCTTTGAGGCTGGAGCTTTCCGCGAACAGGGGATTGAGCAGGTCAGGACGCATCGCCCGCTCGACATAGGCTGCAAGACCATGTTTCGCCAATGCCGCCCAAAGCGAAATTCACGGCCATTTTTGACCCAGCGCATGGTTGAGGCCCGGCGCTGGTGCTTGAGTCGTTTGCGAAGACAACGAAAGCAGGAGCACAACAGATGCTGATCCCTCATGGAGCCGTCATTGCCGTCGTTGATGGCAAGGCTTGGGAGCTCTACCGCAACGCCGGAACCGACGCCGCCCCCGACCTCGCGGCCATGGAAACGCCCGCGCTCGTGGAGCACAACCACTCGAGTGGCGGCAGCCACGCATCGCCGCACCAGCAGGATGAGACCGCCCACTGCGCTGCCGTGGCAGATTGGCTCAACCGGCAGGTCCAGAGCCACAAGATCGCCCAGCTCGTGCTGATCGCCCCGCCGCGCGCCTTGGGCGAACTGCGCCACCAGATCGGCAAGGGCACCCAGAACGCCATAATCAAGGAATTGGCCAAGGACCTGGTCGGTCGCCAGCCCACCGAGATCATCGCCGCGCTGCGGGGCAAGTAACGCGCGGGGCCAAGCGATGGGGCATTCCGGCGCGGGGAAGGACGGCGCCGGGATGCCCTTTCGCATGGGGCTTGCACCCTTGTTTCGCCGGGCTGATCGGCCTAACGGCAAAGCATGACCGAGCCTGCTGCCATCGCCCCCGAAAGCCTTCGCCGCCTGCACTTCCGCGCCTGGCACCGCGGCACGCGCGAAGCGGACTACATGATCGGCTGCTACTTCGACCGCTACCACGCCAGTTGGACGGCCGAGCAGGTCGCCTGGTTCGAAGACCTGATCGAGGAAGACGACGTCGAGATCATGGCATGGGCCCTCGGCACGCAGCCCGTGCCCGAAAAGTACGCCGGTGCGATGATGGATGCCATGCGCAAGCTGGACTACGTCGAGATCCCGCGCTGATTTCGCCTCTCGCGCGTTAAGCCTGCCATGTCCGACCTGACCCGCATCCTCTCGGCCAATACGCCGCTCACGCTCTCGTCCGTCGCGCGTGGTGCGCAGCCCCTCGTTCTGGCCGATCTTGCCCGCGCCGCCAAAGGCCGCGCCGTTTTCATCGCGCCCGACGAGGCCGCGATGCGCGCCATTGTTGAAAGCGCCGCATTCTTTGCGCCGGACCTCGAGGTCATTGACTTTCCGGCATGGGACTGCCTGCCGTTTGACCGTGCCTCCCCGGCGCTGTCTGTCAGTTCCCGCCGCCTCGCCGCGCTACAGCGGCTGCAACGCAAGCGCAGCGGTCCGCAACTGCTTGTCACGACGATCAACGCTGCGCTCCAGCGTGTCCTCACGCCGTTCCGCATCCGAGAATCCACCCGCCTCCTTGCACCGGGCACCGAAATCGGCCGCGAGAGCCTGATCGCACTCCTCCAGCGCCAGGGCTATTCGCGCACCGATACGGTGGTCGACGCGGGCGAATACGCCGTGCGCGGCTCGGTCTTCGATATCTACCCTTCGGGGCTCGATCATGGCCTCCGTCTGGACTTCTTCGGCGACGAGCTTGAAACCCTGCGCCTGTTCGATCCGAACACGCAGCGCTCGGTGCAGCCGGTCGAAACGCATCTCCTGCTGCCGGCGAGCGAAGCCCTGCTCGACGACGAGAGCATCAAGCGCTTCCGCAGCCGCTACCGCGAACTGTTCGGCGCCAACGCCACCGGCGATCCGCTCTATCAGGCTATCACCGACGGCCGTCGCCTCGCCGGCATGGAGCACTGGCTCCCGCTGTTCGAGGACCGTCTGGTCACGCTGTTCGACCACTTGGCCGAGGGCGACCTCGTCCTGATCGACACGACCGCGATCAAGGCTGCCGAACAACGCATTGCCGACATTGCCGACTATCATCAGTCGCGCCTCGATTCCTCGTCCAAGGCTCCCGGCAGCTACCGCCCTCTGGCAGAAACCGCGCTATATCTTTCGCGTGATGAGCTGGACCGGGCGCTTGCCGGTTGGCCCGTGCACCGCACCACGATCTTTGCCGAACCGGAATCGAAGCAGGTTGTCGATTTCGGCTTCAGCTCTGCCCACGATTTCACGCCGGAACGCGCTGCCGCCACTTCAGGCGGCACCAACATCTACGAAGCGGCCGCCAAGTACATTGCGGCGCTGGGCACGCGCGGCAAGAAGCCGATCATCGCGGCCTATACCGCCGGCTCCCGCTCGCGCCTCGCCTCGCTACTGGCCGAAGCCGGCAAGTTCACGCCGCAGATGGCCGATTCCTGGCAGGAAGCGCTCGGCCTTGCCGCCACGGGCAAGCCTGCTGCCGTGGTCCTGCCGCTGGAGCAGGGTTTTGCCAGCGACGATCTGGAACTGCTGACCGAGCAGGACATCCTTGGCGACCGTCTCGTCCGCCGCAAGAAGAAGCGCAAGGACGCCGACGCGTTCCTGGCCGAATTGTCCGCGCTTACGCCGGGCGACCTCGTTGTCCACATGGACCACGGCATCGGTCGCTACCTCGGCCTCGAAGCCATCGGCGTCGGCGACAGCCCGCACGATTGCGTCCAGCTCGAATACTCCGGCGGCGACAAGCTCTATATCCCGGTCGAAAACCTCGACGTCCTCTCGCGCTATGGCTCCGATGCCGAAGGCGTCGCGCTCGACAAGCTAGGCGGTGAGGCGTGGCAGCGTCGCAAGGCCCGGATGCGGGAACGCATCCTTGAAATGGCGGGCCACCTCATGGCCACTGCCGCCCAGCGCGCCCTGCGCCAAGGCACGGTGCTTCCCGTCGACCCCGCCAGCTACGGCCCCTTCGTCGATCGCTTCCCATGGGACGAAACCGAGGATCAGGAACGCGCAATCGGCGATGTCCTCGGCGACATGGCCGAAGGCAAGCCGATGGACCGCCTCGTCTGCGGCGACGTCGGCTTCGGGAAGACCGAGGTTGCCCTGCGCGCGGCATTCGTCGCGGCCATGCAGGGCGTGCAGGTTGCGGTCATCGCGCCGACGACCCTGCTCGCACGCCAGCACTATTCGAACTTCGTCGAGCGGTTCAAAGGCTTCCCGCTGGAAATCGGTCGCCTTTCGCGCCTCGTCCCCGCCAAGGAGGCAAGCGAGACCAAGGCCGGGCTTGCCAGCGGACAGGTCGACATCGTCATCGGCACCCATGCGCTCCTGTCCAAGTCGGTGGAGTTCAAGCGTCTTGGCCTTGTCATCGTTGACGAGGAACAGCGCTTCGGCGTCACCCACAAGGAAAAGCTCAAGGAACTGAAGGCGGACGTTCACGTCCTTACCCTCACCGCCACGCCAATCCCGCGCACGCTGCAGATGGCCATGTCAGGCCTGCGCGAGCTGTCCACTATCCAGACCCCGCCGGTCGACCGCCTTGCCGTGCGTACCTATGTCATGCCGTGGGACGACATGGTCATGCGCGAAGCCTTGCTGCGCGAACACCAGCGCGGCGGACAAAGCTTCATCGTCGTGCCGCGCATTGCCGATATGCCAGAGCTCGAGGAATGGCTGCGGCTAAACGTGCCCGAGGTCCGCTTCGTCACCGCGCACGGCCAGATGAGCCCGACCGAAGTCGAGGACCGGATGGGCGCGTTCTACGAGAAGAAATACGAGGTCCTGCTATCGACCACGATCGTCGAGAGCGGCATCGACATTCCCTCGGCCAATACCATCGTCATCCACCGTGCCGACCGTTTCGGCCTCGCCCAGCTCTACCAGCTGCGCGGACGCGTCGGTCGCGGCAAGATCCGTGCTTACGCCTATCTCACCGTGCCAGAGGACATGGCGCTGTCCGAAGTCGCTGAAAAGCGCCTCAAGGTCCTTGGCGACCTCGACAGCCTCGGCGCCGGCTTCCAGCTCGCCAGCCACGACCTCGACATTCGCGGCGCCGGCAACCTGTTGGGCGACGAACAGTCTGGCCACATCAAGGAAGTCGGCTTCGAACTTTATCAGTCGATGCTCGAGGATGCGATCCTTGCCGCCAAGGCTGGCGACATCGGCCTTGCCCGCGAACGCGAGGCGCTGAGCCCGCAGATCACGCTCGACGCGCCGATCATGATCCCGGAGGATTACGTCCCCGACCTTGCCGTGCGCATGGCCCTGTACCGCCGCATGAACGACGCCGAAGGACCGGATGCGGTCGAGGCCCTCGCCGCCGAAATGATCGACCGCTTCGGCCCCCTGCCCGCCCCGACGCAGAACCTGCTGCGCCTGATCGAGGTCAAGCGCCAGGCCATCGCCGCCAACATCGCCAAGATCGACGTCGGACCCAAGGGCGCGCTGGTCAGCTTCCACAAGGATACCTTCCCCGACCCGGTCGGCCTGATCGGCTATGTCGAGCGGCTCAATGGCGTTGCCAAGCTGCGTCCCGACAACAAGCTGGTCATCACCCGCGCATGGGGCACCGCAGAAGGTCGGCTCAACGGTCTGGTGCAGATGACCAAGGGTCTGGCTGCGATCGTGAAGCGGGCCAAGAAGGCGGCCTAAAGCAGCGCACTGATCTCGGCGGCACTGATTGGTCCTGATCGCAGGAAACCCTGGAACGTGTCGCAGCCCTCTTGCTGCAGCACCGCCAGCTGGCTCTCACGCTCGACGCCTTCGCACACGATCTTGAGCCCGAGCGCACGCGCCATCGCAACGATCGCCGTCAGGATCGCCCTGTCGCGCGGATCGCTGTCCACGTCTCGGACCATGGATGCGTCGAGCTTGATCGTATCGAGCGGCAGCGACTTCAGCGTGCGGAAGTTTGCATAGCCCGTCCCGAAATCATCGAGCGCGATGCGCACGCCCTCGGAAGCCAGCTCCGCCAGTGCCGCTGCCGATTGGGCGAAGTCCGCCACCAGCGCATGCTCGGTCACTTCCAGTGTAAGCCTCGTCGGCACGAACCCGGTTCCGGTCAGCAACTCGCGAAAGTCCGCCGCGAACGCGTCGCTCGCCAGATCCTCTGCGGTTACGTTGAGCGACAACGCCAGCGTGTCCCAATCCACCGCCGCCGCCAATGCCTTGCCCGCGATATGCCGGGAGAGCTGCGCCACATGATCGCCACGCTCGGCAATGGTGAACAGCGTCTCCGCGCCGATCCGGCCAAGCTGGGCATGGTCCCACCGCGCCAGGGCCTCGACGCCGACAAGCGCACCGTCAGCCACCCGATACTGTGGCTGGAACACAATCCCGATCTCGTCCCGCGCCATGGCCCCGATCAGATCGGCTTCAAGCCGCGCCGCGCTCCGCCCCCGCGCCCGATGGGAGCCATCGGCCCAGAGAATGCGGCGTCCCGCTTGCTGCTGCACTGCGCCGAGCGCCTGATCCAACCGGTCGATCATCGCCGCCCCGGCCTCACCCGGGACTCCGCGCAGCAGCGCCGTGCGCGGAACCAGGTGCAGCACCTCCCCCCGCACCGGCAGACCGCGCGAGATGCGGCGCGTCAACGCTTCGGCCAGCCATTGCCAGCGCTCGCGACTGATAGTGCCGTCGCTGGCAATCAGGAACTCCCCGCCCCCCACACGTGCCACCATTGATCCCGGGTCCAGTTCCTCGACTGCAAAATCGGCGATTCGTCGCCCTATTTCAGCCAGCGCGATGTCTCCGCCCGCATGGCCATAAGCCAGGTTGACCGAACTCAGGCGGTGCAGACCGACCAGCATGGCATGGACAAAGTCCGGCTCATGCCGCGCCAGCCACGATCTCGCCGCAGCCAGTCCCGGCAAGCCGGTGAGGGCATCCCGGCCAGCATCGGCATCCGGCAAGGTCAGGCGGTGAGGCATCCGTCATCGAATAGCAGCGGAACCTTGCCAAAGCGTTCCCCGTTCACGGCGGGCCGCCGCTCCAGTGCTTTTGTGCATTGCGCGGCCAAGGTTCGCCCCATATCCCCACTGCGGTACGATGCAGTCGCGTCAGATAGGGGCTTTGATACTGATGCCGGACTTCACCCGCCTAGCGCTTGTGGCCTCGCCGAGCGAGCGCGCCCAGGACGCCTATGACGGCCTGCTCAAGAGCCGAAGCTGGGTTCCTCTCGATCAGGCCGAGGCAGCCGTGGTGATCGGCGGCGATGGCTTCATGCTGCAGACCTTGCACCACATGCTCGATATCGACCACGTCGTGCCGGCCTTCGGGCTCAACCTCGGCACGGTCGGCTTCCTGATGAACAAGTACCGGTCGAGCCGCGGCATCGAAGAGCGGCTGGCGAAGGCCACCCAGATCTCGGTCTCGCCCTTGCGCATGACCGCCATAACCAATTCCGACGAAGAACATTCCGTCTGCGCGATCAACGAAGTCTCGATCCTGCGCGAAACCCGCCAGACCGCCAAGCTCGAGGTCAGCGTCAACGGCAAGGTGCGCATGCCCGAACTCGCCTGCGACGGCGTGCTCGTCGCCACGCCCGCCGGCTCCACCGCCTACAACCTGTCGGCCAATGGCCCGATCCTGCCGCTCTCGTCGAACATGCTAGCGCTCACCCCGATCAGCCCTTTCCGTCCCCGTCGCTGGCGCGGCGCGATTCTGCCCGACACTTACGAGATCGTGTTCAAGGCGCTCGAATCGGTGAAGCGGCCGGTGCTGGTCGTGGCCGACCAGAAGGAAGTCCGCGACGTGCGCGAAGTGCGCGTGAAGGCCTGGCCCGAACACCGCCTGACCCTGATGTTCGACCGCGGGCAGAGCCTCGAAGACCGCATCTTCGCCGAGCAATTCATGGTCTGAGCAAAAATCTCGAAACAGGTGCTTGCCAAACCGGAATCGCCTGTTATTAGCGCGCTCCTGCCCCGGGAACTGGGGCTGCTCCCTGATAGCTCAGCGGTAGAGCTCTCGACTGTTAATCGAGCGGCCGTAGGTTCGAATCCTACTCAGGGAGCCATTTTCTTCCAGACAATTCAGCGGCATGGCTCACCCGTCCATCGGGGCGCCGGACGTATGCCGGCTTTGCCTTTGCCTCAGTGGAAAGCGCCCAATCGGCCCTGCAGGATGGCATCGAGCACTGCGGGATGAAATGGTTCGACGAACCGCAGCCTGATCCGGAACGCTGCACTTTCCTCCACGATCGCCGCCCGTGATTCGAGACCCGTGAAAGTCAGCCAAACCATGGTGCCCGGGCTCGGATTCTCCAGGCATTCGATCTGCGCGTGCGTGCTGGTCAATTCGTGGGCGTTAACCTTGGCCCTGAAGATGCCGCGGCGATAGGCCGCCGGGATCGGGCTTTCAGGAACGGCCGGAGACCACGGAGAGCGGCGTGCCGTGCCGTTGTTCTCAAGCCACATTGCGCATCTCCGATCCTGTGTTTCCGACAGGATTGAGGACGGCCCGTTAACCGCAAAGTTCAGCCCGCAGGATCACCTGCGGGCCTTTACGTAGCGGAAATGAAAGCTGCACTTATCGCGAGGCTTGCGTCGCCATCGGTGCATTGCCGGTTACCAGCGGCTTGGCGCCGTCGCCCACGATGATGAATGCAGCCCAGTAGAATGGATGGGAAGTGTTCGGATCGTCCATCAGCTTTTCCTGAGCTCCCTCCAGAGCACTGGCGAGCTCCTGTCCGGGCTTCGAATCGATCACACCGCCGATCAGGCGCTTCGTCGCGTCGAAGTCGTCCGGCACCGGCCAGTGGCTGGCAATCACCGAACGCGCACCCGCGCCGACGAAAGCGCGCACCAGGCCGTCGAGCGCATAATTGCCGCCCGTGGTGACGCCTGCTTCCCGGCTGGCGGCAACCGTTGCCATCCCGGCCGTATCGCAGGCAGACAGGATCACAAGATCGGCATTCAGCTTCAGGTCGAAGATTTCCCGGAAGCTCAGCAAGCCATCGGAGCCCATGTCCCCGAAACTGGTCACCAGAGCCGGGCGTGCCGGACAATCCGCGCGCGGAGCCGTGACAAGGCCGTGCGTTGCAAAGTGCAGCACGCGATACTGATCGAGGTCACTTTCGCTCAGCAGGGCACTGTCGCTGAACTGCGCATCGGTCTTCACCGCGCTACCGCCAAGGCTGAGCTTCTTTTGCGCGAAGAACAGCTCGTCGGCAGAAATCGGATTCTGCCACGTGGCCAGTGGCCAGTCGCACTCGTCTGCGACCGCTGCCATCGGCCGCTGCGCCGGCTTGGCATTATGCCCCAGCCCCAGATAATTGCGCGGCGCCCCGGAGGCTGCGAGCTTGCGAATATCGAGAAATCCGCGTGGGCTCACCGCAATCGAAACCTCGCGGCCACGGCCCAGCCATTCAACCCCGGTAAAGTCGAAGGGATCGCCATCCGGGCTCTCCATTCGCTTCTTGTAGGCCTCGATGCCCTTGTCGCCGGTTACCAGAACCGTCGGCGGAAGCTGCAGCATCGCTCCATCTGGTTCGAAGATCAAATGACGCGTGCCGGGCAGCAGATCCTCAACCTGTCCGAACACCGCCTTGTAGAGCGCTCGGGACTTGTCGAGGTCGAAGGGATAGTTGACCTGCTGGCCGTTCTCGACCTTCACGATCGTATCGCGAATGTCCTGAACCTGCTTGGCCAAGGCAGCTGGCGTCAGGCCAAGGTCCACGACGCGGGCATCGCCGCTCGTCGCAAACAGACCATAAGCGCGGTCACCCACCAGCATCAGCTTGTAGTAGGATTCTCCGGGCTTGAGCGCGGCCTGCAGTTCCGCCAGTTCAACGCCACGCGGGGCCAGCACGTTGTAGCGCGGAAACGCCGCCAGGCGGCTCACCAGCGCCGTCTGATCCCGCCGCAACGAGGCAAGGTTGTCCTGCGCGGAAACCAGCTGTGCCTTCTGCGCAGCGTCAGGCATGGCAACCGCTGAAAGCTGTTCGACCAGAGCCTCGGTACGAGCGATATCGCGGGTGCGGACCAGCGACAGGCGGAACAGAGCCGCCGCCTCGTCATTGCCTTCGGACATCTGGCGCGCCAGCACGGCCTGCGTCTGCGCAACGCCCGGACGCTGCAGAACTTGCGAGGCCGCGAAGGTCGCCTTGGCTGCGTCTGGTCCGTTGCTCTTTGCCAGCAACCCGAAATAGGGGCCAAGCAGATCGCGCAGTGACGTGCCGGCGTCAGGCACGGACAGGCTGTCCTCAACGACCTTGCCATAAAGTGCCAGGGCCCCGGCCTCATCGCCGCTGCGGCCAAGCCACGCCGCCTTCCGCGCCTGCGTCGCCAGCAAGGCAGGTGATTGCGGGAAGGATGCGCCGATCAGGGAAATTGCCCGGTCGAAAGCCGCACCGCTGTCCGCCTTGCGGCCCTGCGCTTCTGCCAGAAGAGCCAGTTCGATCTGGATTTCCGCACGCAGCCACCCGGCCGATGCCACGCGCCCTCCCCTGACCGCCTCGAGCCTGCGGCCAGCGCCTTCGAACCCCGCCACGGCTTCATCCAGCCGGCCTTGCACGCGCGCCGCCGTGGCCTTCAGGGCGTCGGCTTGCGCATCGAGGATCTCTGCACGCTCGAGGTCTGTCAGGCCGGGATCGACCGCCCCCAGCCGCTTGAGCGACGAACTCTCGCGGTTGATCTGTTCAGCCAGCGGGGCATTGATCAAGCCGGCCTGCAGGCTGGGCCGGTCATAGACGTCGCCAACTGCGGTCACGGGCGCGGCAAGTTCCTTCAACGCAGCCGTTGCCTTCCGCTGGTTGAGCCGGTTGATTGCGCGATAGTTGCGGATCAGGCGCTGCGTCACGCCATCGCCGCGCGAAAGTGCTCCCACGGCTTGTGAAAGCAGGCGATCAGCCGCCGTGAAGTTGCCAAGGTTCGATTGTTGCAGGCCCTGGTTGGCCAGGGCCTCTGCCAGCCCGGCCCCACCGGTAGAGCGATCGCGACTGGCCAGCGCCTCGAAAAACTCCGAGGATTCGGCAAAGCGACCGCCATTGTTGCGCAAATAGCCTTCGTCGCGCGCACCCAGACGGTCGAGTTGCCCCGCCTGCACGCGCGCGAAGGCCGCTGGATCGCTGACTTCCGTTGTCGCCACACGGATTTCGCCCGGCACCGGACTGTCACTGACAATGCTTGCAAGCGCCAGTCGCAGCGCCGGATCATAGCCAGCCAGCCCTTCGACGAAGAAGGTCGTCCCACCGCGCTTCACCGCATAGCGCTTGTACTCCACATTCGCGTTCTGGTCGCGGCAGTTCACTGCGCTGACCCGGCCCAGCGTTTCGATTGCAACACTGCCCTCGCCTCCGCAGGCCAAGGTCACACCGGGAAGGCCGGTCGGCTCGCTGCCCATGGCAATGTCGCGCCTGACAGCGATGAGACTCCCCACTGCGCCAGCAGCGTCGCGACAGCTGACCCGGTAACCACGATCGAAGATCCCGTCCAGTCGCTTGTCCAGCGGAGCATTCTGCGCGGTGCAGGTTACACCGGAACTTCCGACGCGGAACGAGTTGCGGATCGAAAGCGGCTGCTGCCGTTCTGCCGCCTGCACCGGTGCCGCCACCGACGCCATGAGTGCCGCCACCATGGCGCTGCTGCGAATTGCCTTGATGCGCGCGTTCACTGGGCGTCTCCTTCCGCGCTGTTCTCGTTCACGATCGACCCGATCAAGGCCGGATTGCCACTGCCGGCCACCGGTTGTTCGATTTGCCCCACGGGATCGAGAGGCTTGCTGTCGATCAGCTGTGGCGGCGGAGCGATGGGGCTGGAAGCTGCATCTTCCCCTTCGGTCGCCCGCTCCTCCTGCTGTTGCTCTTCCTGCGCGGGATCATCGCTTTCCGTATCGGAAGTCGGCGCAGATGGTTCCTCGACAAAGGCCGGCGTGCTGCCCAGCGTTTCGGTAGAGATAATCGCGATCTGGCCTGAAATGGCCCCAATGGTGTCGGGCCTTCCATGGCAGAAGCGCATGACGCCACAGAGAACAGGCAGCCGTTGATCTGACTGTCAGTCGTGAAAGGCGTGAAGTCGGCGTCGGGCGAATTGACGACAAGTCCGTGCGCCGCCGCTCCGGAAACGATCCCTCCGGGAGTCTGGAAAGCACCGTTGACGACAACCGAAATCGATCCGGCCGCAGCGCTTGCCGGCGCCGTCACATCCGTCAGGTCGGCGTCTGCAAGGAACCCTGCGGGATTGAGCGCCGTGCCGGTGTTCTGGATATAGAGCGTGCCGGTAGGATAAAGATCCAGCCCCAGACTGCGCAGCACCCCTTCCGGCCTCTGAACCGATGCTGGCGCATTCAGTTCGGCTATCCGGCCTTCGTAGAGTGGGTCAGCCGCAAGCTTCTCGAGAATGCTTCCCGACGCCACGTGGATATGGTCTGCATTGATCTCCAGCACGCCCCCAGCGGGGCAGTAGCGCCGGCCTGGCTGGCCGAGGTAAGGTTGATCGCCCCCGTTGAAGCATCAAGCTCGAAACGACCGGTGGTGAACTCAAGAATGTTCGACTGGGCAAAACCGGTGCCGGAAATCGTGCCGACCACACGGATCGCCCCGCCAGGCGTCTCGGTCAGAAGATCGCCCGAGGCAAAGACGATCTTGCCGGCCGTGCCAGCCGCATTGGTCGACCCGATGGACCCACCGGCTACCAGCGAGACATTGCCGATCAGCATGTCGGTGGCATTGGCCGAGCGATCGACCGCAGCGATGAGCAGCTCGCCGGTCGAGACAAGCCCGATCTCGGCATTGCTGAGCGCGTACCCGCCATTCGCCGTCAGCCCATCCCCGATCAGCGCGGTTCTGGTCGAGTTGGAGATGAGATCGACAAAGCCGTTATCCGTCGTCTGGATCCCCGAAAGGATCGTCTGACCGGTCGGAAGCGTCGCGTTCCCGTTGTCGATGATCGAGATGTCGCTGGAAACGATTCGCACCTGATTGGCCAGCCAGCGCCGTCCAACAGTGACGGTACCAAACGACTCGATCTTGATATCGCCAAACGCGCGCATGCCGGCGCCGAAGAAGTCACCGTCGGTTGCAACGGCTATCCGGCCGGCAATCGCGGCATTGCCAATGGTCACATCGCTACCGGTGCTGATCGGCGCTGCAGCAAAGATCGCCGCATAATCGATGCTTCCGGGCTGAGCCGTGACTGGGAGCATCGAGTTGTCAGCAATCAGCAGGCGCCCGACAGCGTTGGTGATCTGACCTGTTGCCGTGAAGATGGCCCCGGCCAGAACCGTCTGCACCGACACGGTACCGCCCGAAAGCAGCACCACATCCCTGCCCCTGACCGTGCCGAGATTGAGCGACGAGGTTCCGCTCGCGAGAATGTCACTTCCCGAAATAAGCGATGCCGCCGTTATCGACTGGCTTCGCGTGATCAGTTCGATGCGATCGGTCTGGGCCTGAAGGTTGCCAAAACTCATCGCCCCATTGGCCGTTATACCGATGCGCCCACCAGAAGACACGTTGGCGGTCGTCACACCGGTTCCAGCGGCGATCCGCAACGAGCCGACGGTCGAGTTATTCGAAATCGTCACCGATCCGGACAGCGCCACTGGCGTCGCGCCGAACACCAGTTCCTTGTCGAAACCGTTCGTGGTCTGCCCCAGCGCCTGCGTTGAACTGTTCGCAATGAGGACGCGGTTGACGACATTGAGACCGCTCACGGAAATGTCGCCGACGGAACCAAGCAGGACATCATATCCAACTACGGTGCCCGTGGTCAGGCCACCTCCGGAAGCGACCCGGACGTCGCCGTTCGAGGTGAGGTTGCCGGTGCTGACATTGCCGTCGGACGCGATCGAAATCAGGCCGCTCCCGCTGGCAGTTGGCGTACCCGAACCTGCCGAGAGTTGCCCCAGAGTTACGCTTCCGCCCGCTGCAAGTCTCAGAGAGTTGGAAACCGACAGGTTGCCGGTTGTCAGATCGCCGCCCGCAGCGACCGTAAGGCTGCCGGAGCCGGATGCGTTGGTGATCTGGACCGGTCCTCCGGTCGCGACGGGTGCGGCTGCAAAGACGAGCTCCTTGTCGAACCCGTTCCCCGTCTGACCAAGCGTGGCCATCGAAGCGTTTGCGATCAGCGTGCGATTGATGACCGAAAGGCTGTCAACCGTGACACCAGAACCCGCCAGCAGAAGGGTGTCAAACGCGCGGACAAATCCCGTTGAAATGCTGCCAACGGCACTGATCCCAGCGTCCGAAGCGGCAAAGATCGAGCCTGTCTGGACGCTGCCCCCGGAAGTTATCCCGACCGAATAGAGATCGCCATTGCTGCCATTCGGCGTGCCCGTTCCGGCCGAGATATTGCCGGTCGTCACGCTGCCTGCCGACTGCACCGTAACGGACGTTCCCGCCACCATGTTGCCGGTCACGGTGACGCCCAGGGTCTCGAGATCGATAGAGTCGCTCGATGCCAGGTCGCCAAGACTGATGTCCCCTCCCGCCGCCACGTCGATCGCGCCGACGGCGAACAAGGACCCCAGATCGATCCGTCCCAGTGCCTGCAGCGTGAGCGAGCCTTGGGTCGAGAGGTTGGCGTAGCCGACGATGTCCTGGCCGGAAGAGAGGCTCAGCGAATTCGTGCCGGTCAAAGTCCCGACGCTTGCCGGAGCTGTCCCCGGAAGCACCCAGTTGCCTGCTTCAATTGCCACATTGGCGGCAGTCAAGGTGGACTGATCGAGCAGAAGCGAGAAGGCGTTGGGCGTTGAAAAGAACAGGCTGCCCGAGAGGTTCGCCGTCGAATTGGTCAACGAAACGTAGTCTGAAAGCGCGTTTGCAGCGACATTATCGGCAATAGCAACGAATGAAGCATTCGTGCCAGTGAAGCTGCCACCAACCATCTCCAGATCGATGGCATCGCCGATGATGGTGCCAATTCCATTCGTCGCGCCCGCGCCGCCAGAGGCAATTGCACTGAAGTTCAAGTCGCCGGCACTTAGGCTGCCCGTTTGGCTTGGCTGCTGGAAACGGTTGGTAACCGCCAAGGCGACACCCGAAACCAGGTTGGTCGCGTTATTGTTACCTACCGTCGCGTTACCACCGGTACCTCCGGTTGCGCCGTCACCACCGTTGCCGCCTGTTCCATGGGCGTTGAAACTGCCGATGCCGGTGATGGTCACCTGGCTGCCGCGCACGAGCAAGGTCGATCCACCTGCTGCCCCAAGGCCACCATTGCCGCCCGTTCCGAACGAAAGATCACCCGCACCGCCGTCCCCGCCGCCGCCCGAAGCGCTGGTGAGCACAGAACCGAAGGTTGCCGATCCGGTGTTGATCGCCCCTGTATCAAGGCCACTGCTGGTTCCAAGCTGGACGCCACCGCCTGTGCCGTCTCCGCCTGCTCCGCCAGTCAGTCCATCACCGCCGCCGCCGCCGAAGCCACCGGCGGAGGCGTTGACGGAAGTGATCTGCAACTGGCCATTGCCTGCAGTGCCAAATATCAAAACCGTGCCGCCAGCAGCATCGCCACCGGCGCCACCATTGTCGGTCGGTGACGACGCCAAACCGCCGAAGCCCCGAATGCCGACGAATCCGCATTGAGATTGCTGATGGTGACGGAACTTGCGCCTTCGAGCGCGCTGTTGGCGAACACCTCGATTTCGCCACCTTGCGCAGCGCCGCCCGCTCCGCCGAACTGGCCGAAGCCGCCGAATCCGTCAACTGTTGCGAATGTCTGGCCGAGGGCAAGCGTTCCCTGCCTTGCCGAGATGCCCACAAAACCGCCGGTACCGATGCCACCTGCAAAACTGTCGCCACCGGTGCCTTCCGACGTGACGAACGTGAATCCGCCGATGTCGATGCTGCCGTTGTTGCCAATGGCGTCAGGCGTACCGACCGTAAGCAAAGCAGTGCCGCCAGCGCCTGCACCGCCAAGGCCGCTAGGTCCGTTGAGGAACCCGGCACCACCAAAGCCGCTCGCTTCGATCGTTGCCCCTCCTGCAATGGTTATGGTGCCGCCATCGCTGTAGAGGCGGCTGGTGCCACCCGTTCCGATACCACCGTTGGCTCCAACATCCCGGCCATCGCCACCCGTGCCGTCTGAGTAGATTGCCAGCGTGCCCGAGATCGTGGCAGTGCTCGTTCCCGAGGCAATGAAGGATGCGTTGCCACCCGTGCCATTGCCACCGCCGAGGGACGTGAACTGATCACCGCCCTCGCCCGTTACCGAGATCGTCACATCGTCGGCAGCGAAGGACAGACCCGATCCAAGCCGGGCGACGACGTTACCGCCCGCTCCATCGCCACCTGCTGCACCGTACGATCCGCCACCGCTGCCGAACGCTGAAAGATTGAGGCCTCCGGTGAACGATACTGCGTTGCCGCTGGTCGCGCCGTTCGAGACCAGATTGATGGAGCCGCCCACTGCGGCTCCGCCAGCGGCGCTGCAAGTGATGCCGCAACTTCCGCTGTTGCCGCCGGTGGCATCAGCAAGCGCATTGAACCCGTCAGTGGACGATAGGAGACTGCCGCCACGGTCGAACAACAGGTTGATCGTCCCCCCTGTCGCAGAGCCGCCACTGCCGCCAGCACCCGGCGTCGGGCCTTCGCCCCCGTTTCCGCCTGCGCCGCCAAGCGCCCCCGCGTTGAGGACGGCAAAACCGAGATCGTAGCCACCTGCTCCACTTCCGCCTGAAGCTGCGACGGAATTGAGATTGATCTGTCCGCCAAGCGCAGCGCCGCCGTTTCCACCGCTATCGCCGTTGGGAGAATTCATCGTCCCCAAAGCGCCGCTGCCGCCAACGCCGGACGCATTAGCAAAGATCTGGCTGGTACTGATCGAGCCACCATCGACAGCAGCATTCAGATTGATCGTGCCACCCTGCCCAAGGCCACCGTCACCGCCGGGGTTTCCGATCGCGGGGGCAGTTCCCCCAGTTCCGCCACGGCCGACGGTGCTGATCGAGATTGACGGCGCTGAAACAAGAGTAGGGGCAGTCAGCGCCGCATTGGCATTGACGGTGATCGTTCCGCCGCGTCCGGCTCCACCGGTTCCGCCAGCCCTGCTCGTGCTGCCGACCCCTTCGGAAAACAGGTTCAAGCCATCAAAGGAATCGACCGTAGAGCTTCCGGCCGTGAAGCTGATGGTTCCACCTTGCCCCACGGCGCTGGACTGGCCACCACCGGCAAACCCGGTTGCCTCGAAGGAGACGCTGCCGGTCTGGCTGAGGTGGACCGTGCTGCGGTTGGCATTGAACGTGATCGTCCCGCCTGTCGCCCCGCCAGCACTGCCACCGGAACCGAAGCTGGTATCGTCGCCGCCCGATCCGATCGCGCCGATATAAGAGATGCCATTGGTCACGAAACTGGCGTCAGAGATCGCAATATCGACCACGCCACCCTGACCGGAACCGGCAAACGTCCCGCCACCGCCGTAACCTTCGGCGACAAACGAGAACGCAGCACCGCCGGACAACTGTCCACCCGTCATGACAATCTGCGCAGTACCGCCAGTGCCCGAGCCGCCCGCTCCCGTCCCATCTGACGCATCACCGCCGCGCCCTGTGGCCGCAACGGAGATATCCCCGCTCGCCGCAAGTACCCCTCCGGGCGACACGCGCAGCCGAGCAAGGCCACCGGTTCCATCCCCAGACGGTCCGAAGCCAAACTGAGTGCCACCGCTGCCATTGGCAGACACGAACAGGTCGGTAGTCTGCACAGTGCCGCCGTTGGCGAAGACATCGACAGTACCACCGGTCGCATCGCCTGCGTCGGCTGTGTCCCCGGTTACAGCGCCGGTCGCGTTCGCGGTGAGGGAGATACCCGCAGACGCTGAAAGAGTCGCCCCGTTGCGCGCCTCGGCGGTGACAAACCCGCCCGTTACCGGCGATGCCAGGCCTGTGGCGGAGGCGCCCGAAGCAGCTGCCGTTACGTCGAGCAGGTCCGTGATCGTTATGCTTGTGGTGTTGGCAAACAGATTGACCGAACCGCCGGTTGCACTGCCCGACGATCCAACCGATCCGAAGCCATTGCCGCCGAAAGCCGAAGCGTCGAGACGTGCCTGCCCGTTGATGACTACACCGGGTCCGCTGGTTGCGCTGGTGGAGAGCGAAACATTGCCGCCAAGCGCCGAACCCCCGGCAGTCGTACCATCTCCCGCGATCGCGTTTGCAAATCCACTGATGGCGTGAAGCGACAGTGACGCGGTATCGAGTGCAAAAACGCTGATCTGGCCACCCGTGGCGTTGCCGCCCGAGACATTCGCCGAACTGCCGGCCTGCGCTTGGGCCGTGAGGTTCGACGAGCCGCCAATCGCAATCGCAGAATCGCCATTGGCGCGGATTGCCGCAAGCCCGCCAAAAGCGCTGCCGCCATCAAGGGTGCAGGTGACGCAGCCATTGCCGTCGTATCCCCGGCCCGAGGCGTCAAGTAGCGCTGCCCCCTGGATGTTGACTTGCGATCCGCCAGTCCTGGTTGAAAGGATCCATGCGGTGCCGCCCGTCCCTGTACCGGCACCGGTATTGACGCTCTGCGTCTGTCCGCCAAAGCCGATGGCATCGAGTTGCACATCGCCGCTGATGGTGATGGCACCGCCGTTGTTGGACTGGACTTTTGCGAATCCGCCCTGCCCATTCCCGGCGCTGGTACCGGGGAGATCGCTGCAGCACCATAGCCATTGGCGCTGAGGTGAACGTCACCCGCGACGTCGATGGTGCCGCCATCGGTGGCGTAGAGTTCCGCCTGACCGCCAACAGCCGCTACCGCAGGATTGCCCGAACTGCGGTCCGCATAGAACTCGACATTGGCGGCGAAGTTTACCTGTCCCCCGCATTCGCGAATATGCTGACATCGCCACCGCTCGAACTGACGAAGACATTCGAGGCGAAGTTCAGACCCGCGCTCGTGCCCGATCCGAGCTGAAACTGCCCAGTCAGACGGGCTTCGAGGTTCGACGTGACATCAGCATCCCCGCCCGAGATGCCTGCCAGCCCGGTCCCGCCTCCGCTCGACGCGAAATTCTGTGCGCTGCCGCCGACCACGTTATTGCCGGCAGACAGCACGATCGTATTGCCGCTGACATCGGCAGCCCCCGCGATGTCAAAGCCCAGCGAACTGCCGGCGCCGATTGCCATCGTGATCGCATCGTTCTTCGGAACGGCAACCATGTAGATGCGATGGAGAAACGACGGGTCCGTCGCCGCAGGGCCGGTGATGGTCCCGTTGTTCGCTGCGACAGTACCGGTTGCGCTTGTGCCGGAATCGACCTGAATGTCGAACAGGCCGCTCGGCGAGAAGGTGATCGTCGCAGCATCGGCCGCAACAAGTGCTGCCGAACCATTGACGGTAATCGTGCCGTTGTTGACCACCGATGGCGCGACCATGGCGATGTATGAGCCGTCGGTCGTTGCGCCAAGCTGCGCCCCGGCGCTTACGACGATCTGGGAACCGGCCACGCTGGCTGGCTGGAAGACATAGGCGCCGCTGGTGTCGAAACTGCCGTCGGTCGTATTGTAATTGAGGTCGGAGGTGGTCAGCACCAGATTGCCGACATCGAACACCGATGATGCACCGATCAGGATGCCGCCGGGGCTGTAGAAGAACACCGTCCCGCCTGCAGCAGAGCCACCCGCCGCTGATTGAAGACGCGAAACGACCGTACCATCGAACTGGATCGGCCGCGTCGAGCCGGACGGGATGATGCGGTTGAGCACCGCAAAGTCGCTGTTCGATGCAGGGTTGTTGCTGAATGTCGCCGTTGTGCCGGCCGACTGGAATATGATCGGCCCGCCTGTGGTTGCGGTATCGGTCGGCGTCCAGTTGATGACGGCGCTGGGGCTGGACACGACGATATCCGTCGTGCCCGAACCCTGGTTGATCGAGACAGAGCCGAACGTCGAGGTCGGTGTCGCCTGGAACGATTGCGCCTGAACGGCAGAGCCCGATGCAGCAAGAGCGGCAGCAAGCGCAATGCCGGATGCCGAAAGCAGTTGCTTGCGGGGAGCCTTTACAAGAGCGCGCATCAGAAGTTCCTCCACGGCAGCAGTCGCGTGGTCAAAGTCATGAGAAAGCGGGGTTTTGAACGGCTGGCCTGCAGCCCGACCTTCTCAAGCGGCACGGCTAGCGTCGCCTCCAGACGGAAGCGGGAGCCGATGTCTGACCGGAACCCGCCACCGGCAGAGGTCAGGCGATCTGATCCGGATATACCCTTGTTCCAGACCCACGCGGCATCGGCGAAGACGAACGGCTGAACGCGGATTTCCCGGCTGCTGCCGATCGGCAGGCGCGGCCCCCTGAGTTCCGCCGTGGTGCCGACGGCGCTGTCCCCGATCAGCTCGCCAGGATCGAAGCCGCGACCGATCGTGAAATTGCCGGTCGAGAATTCCTCGAACGCAAACAGCGGCTTGAAAGCGTATTGGGCACGAGGGGCGAGCAGGAAGGACAGCTTGCCAAACGCGCGCTCGTATTCGCCCTGCCAGCGCACGACCGTTGCGGTTGGCGAGGCGTCGGCACGGCTGGCGGGTAGTGCCGTGGCGCAGGCAGCGCCCGCGCATGGCCGCGTTGCATCAAGGATGGCGAGGCCCTGGCGCGCTTCAAACGAAGACGCGAGCCGCCATTTCGGCTGGGTGTGGGACGTGTCGACGGCGTCCACGTCCAGTCGCCCCCATGCCACGCGGATCTTGTCCTGCGTGAGTGGCACGATCAGGTCGACGTCCTGGTTTACCAGATCGAAGCCCCCGCTGAGCCAGATGTTTCGGGCAAGCGAGCGCTGGAGAGGGTAGCGGGCATGGAGGCTGGCGTAGAGCGTTCGCGCATCGAGCGAGACATTGGCCGGAAGCCCCGGAACATCGGGTTTGGTCCAGGCATAGGTGAACTGACCGCCAACCACCAACCCACGAGAACCGGGGCGAAATTCGTGACTGCCCTGCAGGATATGCTGCTCTGAAAAATCCGACGTCGCATAGTAGGACAGCGTCGTGACATCGCCCATGCCCGTCAGCCCGTAGAACTGGCCGCGAAGCTGTCCGCCGAACCGACCGGTGGCTTCGGACGAAAGGTTCTGGATCGTCAGGTCGAGAGCATAGGGTTCGCGCAATACGCTGACTTCGGCCACGAGATCGCCCGCGCCAGTGCCGGCGGGCTTGAGCGTCAGCTGAACGTTGTACCCCGGCAGATCGCGGGCAAGCAGAAGATAGCGTTCGGCGCGGCGCTGATTGAACACTTCCTCGCCGGTCAACGCGCCCAGATACTGCTGCAGCTTCTTCTCGGCCCCTTCCGTCTCACCACGGGCCCTGACAGTGGTGATCCGGGCGTAGATCACTTCCATCCGGACCTGGCCGTTCTCGATCTTCTGGGTCGGCACCTGAACGGCTGCAAGGTAGCCCTTGTTGCGCAGCATGGTTCCGGCAGCGTCACGGATCTGGCACAGGACAGAGATCGGCTGCGGCGTCCCCGCCAGCGGCTTCCACGTTTCGGAAAGCTCGTCCAGTGCGATCTCCTTCAGGTTGTTGAAGGTCACTTCGCTCAAGGTGACCTTGATGTCCGCATATTGCGGGTCTTCGAGCGGACAGGGCGAACGCTCGATCTCGTTCCTGACGGAAAGGCGCGGTGCAGATTCGGGAGGCCGCCCGGTAATGCCGCGAAGTTCATCCCGCGATGGCGGAGTGGTAGCCTGGCCGGGTGCGGATTGCGCGAGCGCCGGAAATGGAGTGGATGCCATAGCAGCCAAGGCAAGAAAGCCTCCGCTAACCAGCAAGCCCCGCTTGCGCATCTCCCTGAACGTCATGCTGTAAGTGCCCCCGTCGGATAACTCGTCGACGCGGCCCGTTCTGTTCTGTTTATCGCTAGTTCATGTTTAGCAACAAATGCGGATCGTGCAATCGCCGAGGACCGGCGATTGCACAATAACATTTGTTTCAAGCATTTGAATTAAATCGACTTGACCGAGGTAGCCTCGGTCAAGTCCGAAGGCTGCGGTCAGGCCGCAACGCCGTGGCAGTGTTTGTACTTCTGGCCCGAGCCACATGGGCAGGGCGCATTGCGGCTGATCCCTTGGCCGGCATAGGGATCCACCGCCGACGACCCGACGGTCAGCCCGCCGCCCGCTTGTGGCGGCAGCGCACCGAACATCGCCGGCGCAGGCGCCAGCGGGGCCGCGTCGTTTTCCCCCGTGAAGGGATCGATATGGCTGGTCAGGAAGTCCGGCAGTTCGGGAAGCTGGAATTCCTCGGACGGACGGAGGCGAATCTCGCTGGTGGTGAGAATGCGGGTTACGTCCTCACGGATGGCGTCGAGCATCTTCTCGAACAGGCCGAACGCTTCCTGCTTGTACTCGTTGATCGGCGTCTTCTGTGCGTAAGCGCGCAGGAAGACGACCTGGCGCAGCGCATCGAGCGTTGCAAGGTGCTCCTTCCAGTGGTGGTCGAGCCGCTCGAGCAGGATCGACTTCTCGAGGCTGCGCCACGCTGTGGGATCGATCTCGGCAATCTTGCGGTCCATATGCTCGTCGGCAAGCGTCTGGATACGCTCCTCGATGGTATCCGGCTCGATCGCCTCTTCCTGCATCCAGTCCTCGATCGGGATCTCAAGCCCGATCACGTCCCGCACGCGGGCCTTGAGGCCTTCCACGTCCCACTGTTCCGGGTAAGAACCCGGAGGGCAGGCATCGCCGACGATGGCATTGACCGAGTCATGCCGCATGTCGGCGACGACATCGCCCACTGCTTCGGCGTCCATGATGTCGGCGCGCTGCTCGTAGATGACCTTGCGCTGGTCGTTCATCACGTCGTCGTATTCGACGACCTGCTTGCGGATGTCGTAGTTGCGCGCCTCGACCTTCTTCTGCGCAGTCTCGATCGCCTTCGACAGCCACTTCGAACCGATCGCCTCGCCATCGGCAAGGTTGTTGTTCATCATCTTGGCGAACAGCGTGTCGGGGCCGAAGATGCGCAGCAGATCGTCCTCAAGGCAGAGGTAGAACTTACTCATGCCCGGGTCACCCTGACGCCCCGAACGACCGCGCAGCTGGTTGTCGATGCGGCGGCTTTCGTGGCGTTCGGTGCCGATCACGCAAAGGCCGCCAGCGGCAAGCACCTTGGCCTTCTCCTCGGCCACTTCGGCCTTGATCCGGGCAATCCCGGCATCGCGCTCCGGGCCTTCCGGCAGATCGCGCAACTCGTCTTCGATGCGAAACTCGACATTGCCGCCAAGCTGGATGTCGGTGCCGCGGCCCGCCATGTTGGTGGCAATCGTCACCGCGCCAAGACGGCCCGCCTGCGCCACGATGTGCGCCTCCATCTCGTGGAAGCGGGCGTTCAGGACGTTGTGCTTCACGCCTTCCTTGGTCAGGAACTCGGACAGCAGCTCCGACTTTTCGATCGATACGGTGCCGACCAGCACCGGCTGCCCGTTCTCGTACTTGTCGCGGATCAGCTTTGCGATGGCCGCGAACTTGTCCATCGTGTTCTTGTAGAACTCGTCCTCGTCGTCGATGCGCTGCACCGGCACGTTGGTCGGGATCGAGACGACGTTCATCTTGTAGATGTCGAAGAATTCCGGCGCTTCTGTCGCCGCCGTTCCGGTCATGCCCGAAATCTTCGGGTACATGCGGAAGTAGTTCTGGAACGTGATCGAGGCCATCGTCTGGTTCTCGGGCTCGATCCGCACGCCTTCCTTGGCCTCTACCGCCTGGTGCAGGCCGTTCGACCAGCGCCGACCGTCCATCATGCGGCCGGTGAACTCGTCGATGATCACGACCTTGTCGTCCTTGACGATATAGTCGATGTCGCGCTTGAACATGACGTTGGCCTTGAGCGCCTGGTCCAGGTGATGGACCACCATCGTGTTCTCGACGTCATAGAGGTTCGAACCGACCAGCAGCCCTGCTTCCTCGAACGCGCGTTCGACCCACTCGACGCCATCTTCGGTCAGCGTGATGTTCTTGGTCTTCTCGTCGGCCTCGTAGAGATCGGGCTGGATCTGCTTCACGATGGCATCGACCGAGATGTAGAGATCGCTCTTGTCGTCGGTCGGCCCCGAAATGATCAGCGGCGTGCGAGCCTCGTCGATCAGGATCGAGTCCACTTCGTCGACGATCGCGAAGTTGAACGGACGGTGCACCATCTGCGTCCGCTCGTGCTTCATGTTGTCGCGCAGGTAATCGAACCCGAGTTCGTTGTTCGTCGCGTAAGTGATGTCCGAGTTGTAGGCCTCGCGGCGCTGCTCCTCGTTGAGGTTCGGCACGATTACGCCAACCGTCAGCCCGAGGAACTTGTAGAGCACGCCCATCGTCTCGGCGTCGCGCCGCGCGAGGTAGTCGTTCACGGTAACGACGTGAACGCCCTTGCCCTCAAGCGCGTTCAGATAGACTGCAAGTGTTGCGACGAGGGTTTTGCCTTCGCCAGTGCGCATCTCGGCGATCTCGCCGCGGTGAAGCACGATGCCGCCGATCATCTGCACGTCGAAGTGACGCATGCCGAGCGTGCGAACCGAAGCCTCGCGGACCGTGGCAAAGGCTTCGGGCAGGATGTCGTCGAGCGTCTTGCCCTCGGCCAGCATCTGGCGGAACTTCGGCGTCTGGGCGGCCAGTTCCTCGTCCGACAGAGCCTGCACATGCGGTTCAAACGCTGCGATCTGGCGGACAGTCTTGTCCAGGGACTTGACGTAACGGTCGTTGGACGAGCCGAACAGGGCCTTTGCAATGGAGCCGAACATAGGCGGATTTTCCTGTTGAATCTGTGATTTAGATGGCCGTGCGCGTCATCGGCGCGCAGCGTCGGGCAGTATTCGTGCCGGTAAGGGTATGCTGTCCGTGGCGCTATTCGCGCGCGCGGTCAGTCAGTTCAATGCCGCAAGGCCGGATCAGTGCCGGGGCGGGCAGCCACACCGTCTTGCGGCGGGCATTCGTGCGCTTTTGCGGAACTGCGCCACCGCGAGCCGCGCAGCGCTGCTGGCGCTGCTCGACAGAGGTTGTAGCGCCAGTCGCCATGCCCGCTTCGGCCACTTCCGTGCGCGAGACGGCAAGCGCCACCTCGGGCAAGGAGAGCCCCGTAATCAGGGCCAGAAGGGCAAGCAGCATGCGCATTGCCGCAACAGATAGGCATTCTGTCGCGGTTCGTCCATCTTGAAAACGAACCCTTTTGCCGCAAGCCCTGCCAAGGCCAGTGGGCGGTTGAACCGCAGGCCCCGGCGCGCTAGGCGGTTGCGCCATGTCCGACGCCGTTTCCCCGCTCGCCTCGCCCTTCCCCGCCCTGCCGCACATTGCAGGCGTCACTCCGCGCGTCGCGCGCGCCGGGTACAAGGACTGGGGCCGCTGCGACCTTACCTACGTCGAACTGGACGAGGACACGGCGGTTGCCGGCGTGTTCACGCGCAATGTCTGCTGCTCGTCGGAAGTGGAACTCGGTCGCCAGAACGTGCAGCAGGGCCGCGCCCGGGCACTGGTGGTGAACGCCGGGAATTCCAATGCTTTCACCGGCTATCGCGGGCGCGAGGCGGTCGAACAGATCATGGCGCAAGTGGCCGAACATCTCCGCTGCCCCAAGGAAGAGGTTTTCGTTTCCTCAACCGGCGTCATCGGCGTGCCCCTGCCCAAGGACAAGGCGCACGCGGGCATCGAAGCCGCGTTGCAGGCCGAAACTTGCACATGGGAGGACGCCGCCCGCACCATCGGCACCACCGATACCTTTGCCAAGGGCGCGACTGCTTCGGCGATGGTCGGCAACACCCGCGTGACGTTCAGCGCCATCATCAAGGGCAGCGGCATGATCGCGCCCGACATGGCGACCATGCTCGGCTATATCTTCACCGACGCCGCCGTCAGTCCGGCATTCCTGCAGGAGTGCCTCTCTGCCGCCAACCGCCGAACCTTCTCCTGCATCACCGTCGACAGCGACACTTCCACCAGCGACACCGTCCTCGCCTTCGCCACCGGCAAGGCCGGGAACGCCGAACTGAACGGCTTCGACAGCCCCGGGGCCGATTCCTTTGCCGCCGCGCTCGAACAGGTCTGCCGTGAACTCTCGCATCTCGTCGTCAAGGATGGCGAAGGCGCGCAGAAGTTCATCGCCGTGAGCGTGACCGGCGCTGTGTCGGACGAAAGCGCCCGCAAGGTCGGCCTTGCCATCGCGAATTCGCCGCTGGTCAAGACCGCCATCGCCGGTGAAGATGCCAACTGGGGCCGCGTCGTGATGGCCGTGGGCAAGGCCGGCGAACCAGCCGACCGCGATCGCCTGTCCATCGGCTTCGGCGGCATCTGGGCGGCGCGCGATGGGCAACCGCTGGCAGACTATGACGAAGCTCCAGTCGCGGCGCACCTGAAAGGGCGCGAGATTTCCATCGAGGTCGATCTCGGCCTGGGTGATGGCTCGGCCACCGTGTGGACTTGCGATCTCACCCACGGCTACATCTCGATCAATGCGGATTACCGGTCTTGAGCCGCGCGCTTGATGCCGCCGTTGCCGCACTGATGCGGCAGACGGCGGAAAAAACGCTGCTCAAGCACTATCAGCGGCTCGGCGCGGACGAGGTCAGCAACAAGGCCGCGGACGACGTCGTCACCATTGCCGACACGGAAAGCGAGATCATGCTGGCGGAAGGGCTGGCGAAGATCCTGCCGGAGGCGGCGATCGTCGGCGAAGAGGCTGCCCATGCCGATCCCGCCATTTTCGAGCGCCTGTCCGACAAGCTGTGCTGGATCATCGACCCGCTCGACGGCACCAACAATTATGCGGTCGGCAAGCCGCCGTTCGGCATCCTGATTGCTCTTGCGCAGGGCGGGGAGACAGTCGCAGGCTGGATCTACGACCCGCTCTCGGGCCGTCTGTGCACCGCGCATCGCGGCCAGGGCGCCTGGGTCAACGGCGAGAAGCTCGCCGCACAGGGCAGCGGTAACGACACCCCAATTGCCGCGATCTCGCTGGTTTTCGTCGACAAGAGCAAGCGGGCGTCACTGATGGAGCATATCGCTCCGCACTACACGCTGGTCGACATCCCCCGCTGCGCCGCCGAGCAGTACCCCCGCATTGCGCTGGGCCAGAACGACGTCTCCCTCTTCGAAAAGACGCTGGCGTGGGACCACGCCGCAGGCGTGCTGTTCCTGAACGAGGCTGGTGGCAGGGCGGCACGACCTGACGGTTCAGCCTACCGCGTCGATCGCCATCTTGAGCCGGGCCTGATCGGCGCTGCCAGCCCCAGGCTGTTCGACGAACTGGCCGAGCGTCTTTCGCGCATGCCAGCCTGATACAAGAACCCCCGCTTTCGCGGGGGCAATTGCTTCGAAATCAGAGAACGCTCTCGAGCCACCCCTTGATCTGGCTCTTGGGCGCCGCCCCCAGCTTCTGGGCAACCGGCTGACCATCCTTGAACAGGATCAGCAGCGGGATCGACTGGACGCCGAACTGGCTGGCGATGTCGGTGTTCTCCATGATGTCGACCTTGGCGATCTCGACCTTGTCGGCCAGCTCTTCCGAGATCTCTTCAAGTGCGGGGGCGATCATCTTGCACGGGCCACACCAATCCGCCCAGAAGTCGACGAGGACAGGCTTGCTGCTGCCCAGAACTTCGGAGGCAAAAGTGGCGTCGGAAACGGCCTTGGTCGACATTGCGTGAAACTCCTGTGTGGTTGATGGCAATCTAGGCACTCGCGCGCGCGGTGCAACAGATCAGCCGGACAAGGATTCCTGAACCCCGGCAATGCGCAGCTTTTGCGCTGCGATCAGGCCATCGGGAATAACGAACAATTGCGGCGTGTGCGTATAGAGCAGCGCCGCTTCGACCGGCAATCCGGGGTGGATAGCCTCAAGCGAAGCAACATAGGCCGCCATCTGCCGGATATAGGCCGAAGGAATCTCCTCGAGCGTGGCCGGAGGGCGCCGCGCCGTCTTGAAATCGACGATCCTTATGCCCTTGTCCGAGATGACCAGGCGGTCGACCGTGCCACTCACCACCCGGCCGCCGACAACCGCTGCGAGCGGCACTTCGGCGAGGGAATCCGGGCCGAACACATCGTTCCAGCCCGGTTGGTCAAGCACCGCGATGGCGTCCGACACCATGCCCACGTGGTCCGACCTGTCGAAATCGCTCGCCATCCGGGCAAGCCAGGCAAGACCGGCGTCATGTCGCTGCTCGACCGGCAATTCCGGCAAACGCTCGATCAGACGGTGCAGCAGCGTTCCGCGTCTTGCCGCCAGCATCGCATGCGGTCCGGGTGGCGCCGGCGGATCCGGGGCCTCGTCCTCGCCCAACGATGAAGGTGCGAGCGGGCGCGGCGGGCGCGGTTCAGGGCCGACTGCGGTGCGCAAGACCTGCGGAACCGCAATTCGCACAGAAGATTCGGACCGTTCGGCCGGCGCCTTGGTCAGGCTGGCAGGACCTCCGATCAGCTTGACCGCACCCCACAGCGGATTGCTGCGCCAATCGTCCGCAAACAGCGGCTCGAGTTGTGCATACCAGCTGTCTTCGGGAAGCTCGCCTGCCCCTTCCGGCGCTTCTTGCCCTTGGCCCCGGCGATGAACAGGGCTTCCTCGGCGCGGGTCATCGCCACATAGAGCAGGCGCCAGTGCTCCTCGCGTTCGGCGCGCTTGGCTTCGGCCTCGGCCTCGAGAACAGCCGGTGCCTTCTCCTCCTTGCGCAGCGGCGGGAGCGGGACCTTGCGCACGGACCCCAGAACGTCTTCGACAAGCTCAAGCCCGCGGGGCGGCGACAGGTCCGGATCATCCGCCGCATCGGCAAGGATCACGATCGGCGCCTGCAGCCCTTTCGATCCATGCACGGTCATCACCCGCACCAGCCCGTCGGCCTTGCCTGCCTCGCGCTTCAACTCGCCCTCGCCCGCATCGAACCACTGCAGGAACCCGATCAGGCTAGGCACATTGGCGCTGGAAAACGCGATCGCTGCATTGAGCAGTTCGTCGATGGGATCGTTGGCCTCGCGACCAAGCCGCGCCACCAGCCGGCCACGGCCATCCCACGGACCGACCAGCAGCCAATGCAGCAGGACGTGCGGAGGATCGTAATCGGCCCGGGCCAGCAGGCTGCGCAGTTGGTCCATCGTGGCGAAAGTCTGCGGCCCTTCATTCTGCCGCAGCCAGTCCCACAGACGGACGCCCTGCTTGCGGTAACCATGCTCCAGCAGGTCTTCCTGGCTCCATCCGATCAGGGGAGAAACCAGCAGGGCAGCCAGGTTCAGGTCATCCAGCGGCTGCGCGGCAAACCGCAAGGCTGCAACAAGATCCCGCACGGCAAGCGGCGCCCCCAGACGCAGCCGGTCCACGCCCGCGACGGGCACGCCGCGCGCATGGAGTCTGGCTACGATCAACCCCGCCAGTTCCTTGCGCTTGCGGACAAGAACCATGACATCGCCGGCATCGGCATGGCGCTGCGTCTTGCCAAGGGGAAAGCCGCTGTCGAGCCACGCCTTCACCTGCAGGGCGATCTGGTCGGCCAGCTTGCGATCCGGGCGCGACAGCCAGGCTTCCGCGCCTTCGTCGCCCCGTCCCCCCCGCTCCCGGCACTTTCGCTTCCGGCTCCTTCGCCGTCCTCCTCGTCGCCATCCTCGGCCAGATCATCGCTCACGACCTTCCACAGGCCGATGGTGCCGGGAATGTCCAGTCCGACGTGGCGCTCAGGCTTCTGCTCCAGCCCCAGCCTGTCCCATCCCAGATGGTCGATCGCGCGGTCGACGAAGTCGAGGATCGGTCTTGACGTGCGGAACGACTGGCCAAGCCCCAGATCCAGAAGTTCGCGATCAGGGTCGTTCAGAACGGCCGCCATCCGGGCAAGTTGGGCCTGAACTGTCAGCTTGGCTGCGGCGAAGTTCTCGGGACTTGTTCCCTGAAAGCCGAAGATGGCCTGCTTGTAGTCACCAACCACGAATAGGGTCCGGGCAACCTGTCCCCGTTGCCCCTCACCGGTGAAGAAATCTTCGACCAACCCTTTCAGCACGATCTCCCACTGTGCGGCGTTGGTGTCCTGCGCTTCATCGACAAGGATGTGATCAAACTGGCGATCGAGCTTGAAGCGGATCCATTCGGCGCTGGTGCGCTTGGTCAGGAGGTCGGCGGCAGTGCGGATCTGGTCATCGAAATCGATGAAGCCCTCACGCGCCTTGGCATCGCTCCATGCCAAGGCAAATCGGCGCCCGATGGTAAGCGCCGTTTCGAGCAGGTCGGCAAGATCAAGCTGTGCCTTGCGCGCCTTCACCGCCTCGATGCAGGCAATGACCCGGGCGGCATAGCCGGCATAGCCGGGCTGCTTCTTCTCGATATTCGTGGTCGACCTCGGTTCATCCTTGGCCGTGAGAAACTGGCTTTTCAGCTCGGCAAAGGCATTCAGGCGCGCTTCGGGGCTGGCCGCCAGCCAATCGCCGAGTGCATTTGCCGCATCGATACCGCCCTTTGTCCCCCAGGCGCTGTTCATCTCCATGCAACGCCGGACGGACTCGCAATCGAACCCATCGTCGGCGCACATGGCGGCAAGGCTGTCAGGCCCATCACTTTCGCCAAGGCCGATAACGCGATTGATACGAGGCCGTAGTGGCGGTTGCCACGCCCCTGGCCCGGTCCACAGCTCCAGCGCCCCTGCACAACGCAGCAGGAAGGCCTCGACCTGATCCTCGCTCATCCGGCGCGAGAGCGAGGCGAGCCCGTCGATCAGTGCCTCGTCGCCGTCGAGTTCGGCCGAGACCAGCAGTTCGGCCAGCACTTGCCGGACCAGCAAGGCCCGGTCGCGGTCTTCCATCGCCCGCGTGCCCGGTCGCAGGCCTGCCTCCACGGGAAACGACGCAAGCAGCCACTGGCAGAAAGCGTGAATGGTCTCGATCCTGAGCCCACCCCCGGGCAATCGAGCACGGCGGCAAAGCGGCTGCGCGCGCGGGCCACGGTTTCGGGGCCGAACGGCGCGCCGATGGCCTTCAACTGCGCGGCAAGCTCTATCTCGGGAAGGCGCACCCAACTGGCGAGCACCTCGTTCACGCGGGTCGCCATTTCGGCAGCGCCCGCCTTGGTGAAGGTGAGGCAGAGGATCTGTTCCGGCTCCACGCCCTCTTGCAGCAGCAAGCGCAGCACGCGCGCCGAAAGCACCTGCGTCTTGCCGGTCCCTGCCGATGCCGAGAGCCAGACGGTGCGCTGGGGATGGACGGCGTGCGCCTGATTGTCCCTGAGCGGATAGACCTTGCTCACTGACTGCCTTCCTCTTCGCGGCCTTGCCATTCGTCGAGGCGCATCAACTGGTCGAAATCACTGTATCCCGGGAGATCGGGATTGAGCCGCGCCGTGAATGGCTCGCTGCCAAGCAGCCAGCGCGCAATCGCTTCACGCAGGAAACGCTCGGTTTCGGGCAAGAAGTCTTCAAGCAACAGGCCGGTCTGCCGCGCCGTTTCCTTGACCGGCGACTTCATGTAGCCAAAGCTGCGATCCTTGTTGCGGCCAAGCGACCAGTACTCGAACTTCACCGGCTCGCCCGCGACGCCCTCCATGCCGCCACCCCGGGCAATCATGCCGATGAGGCCAAGCTGAAGGGCGTACCCTTGCGCCACCATCTTGCCCGATGGCGGCGTGCCGGTCTTGTAATCGACTACGGCCAGCGTTCCGTCGGCCAGCCTGTCGATACGGTCGGCCCGGCCATGAATGCGGATGCCGTCGACGATGATTTCGCCCTTGCGCTCGATCGCCAGAACGTCGCGCCCCTCCCCGGCAAGCCGGTCCGTTTCCTCCTCGATCCACAGCAAGGCATCGATCAGGCGCGGCTTCCACATCGCGCGCATGAAGGGGTGTGCGCTCATCTCGTCGAACATGCGTTCGGCAAGCGGCACCAATTCGCCGGGACGCCCGCCGCCATCGTGCCAGGCTTTCAGCACGTCGTGAACCGCAGTGCCTTTCCAGGCTGGCGACGGATCGGCATCGACCGGATCGAGGCGACGCAGGCCAAGGATTGCCGAGGCGTAGAACTGGTACGGATCGCCGCGCAGCCGATCCAGCGCCGTTACCGCAATCGGCACGCGCCGCTGCTCCGCGCTCGGCATCGGGTGTGGGCGTGGGTGTGGCAGCTCCGGTTCCGGGTCGGCCAGCGCCCGCGCCAGGTTGACCGCGCGCGTCTCGCGCCGCAACTGCTCGCCAAGCATGGCGTGAATGCGCAGCAGGAAGCGCGAAGGAATGACCGGGCCGGTCGCGTCGCGGTGCGCATGGCTGAGCACAACCTCTGGCGCTCCCAGTGCAGCGGCAAGATCGTGTGCAGAAAGGCCGATGCGGAAATCGGCACCGGGGATGCCCAATGCGCGGAGAATGGGCGGTGCCAGCAGCGGATCAGTCGCCGGGCTTCCGGGCCAGGAGCCTTCTGTCAGGCCTGCGCAGATGACGAGATCGGCCCGGCTCATCCGCGCTTCGAGCAAGCCGTAGATCGCCAGACGCGGATGCCCGCCGTAGGGCGGACGCACGGAGACTTCCTCCATGGCATCGCGCAACACTGCCGGCAGTTCTTCCGGCGGCAGCAGGCCCGGATGCTCCGAAGCAGCTTCGCGCCAGCTTTCGACGAACTGGGCAAGGCAGCGCCCATCGGCCTGCGCCCACAGCCCCTGTCCGCACAGCGCCTCGCCCACTTCGGACAGCGCGATCAGTGCCGCATCCAGTGACACCTGGCCATCAAGCGACAGCAGCGGAAACAGCAGGTCCTCGACACCCGACCACCAGTCGGCAAGCCCGGGATGGCGCTTGTCATGCTCCTGCGCCTTGCCCCGCACGGCGGCCAGTCCGGGGCCGGGTCGCGGACCACGCAGCACCAGGTCCAGCTGTCGCACCCGCTCGAGCCACTGCGCCCTGCCCTCGCCTGCCCGAACCAGCGGGTGGCCGAGCAGGGCGAGCAGCGGAACCGGCGCGGCCCGCTCGGCAACGACTTCGGCCAGTTGCAGGATGATCCTGCCGGCCGCCGTCTGCGGCAATGGCCGACCGGCCGTATCGTCCGCGCCAATGTTCCAGCGGCCAAGATGCGCCACGACCCGCGCCGCCAGACTGCGATCGGGCGTGATCACCGCCACGCGGCGCTCCGGCTCGTCAAGCGCTTCGCGGACCAGCACGGCAATCGCCTGCGCTTCCTCCTCGGGGTTGGCGCTCTCCATGATGCGCACGCCGGAAAGGCGGCGCTCCCTCGCTTCGAGCGAAGCCCACGCCGCACTGGCTTCCGGCGGCAGGAACAGGTTCGAGATGGCGCGGCTGCGTTCCGGCGGCGCTGGAGCAAGGCCGGAGCGGTGCCACGGCTCGACCTCGCCCCGTCCGATGCCCATGCGGTTCAGCAGCAGCTTCAGGTGATATTGGGGATGCGTGACGACATCCCCTCGCTCAAACACCTTGCCGTCTGACCCGCCGGCAAACCCGAGCGCGTCCCAGACCGAAGCCTCCATGGCAAGATCGAGATCGGGCAGGATGACGCCGCCATCCGGCAGATCCGCAATCACCCGCAGCAGGTTGGCGACGGCCGGCGATGCCGAGGTGACGCCCGCAGCAATCACCGGATGGGCTGGTGGCGCTTCACGCCATACCTGCGCGGCATGCGCCAGCAGCAGATTGCGCCGTTCCGGCGCGTCGATCCTGCCCAACCGCGCCAGTTCGTCCTGCCACTTGAAGAACACCGTGGCGAACAGCTTCGTGCTTTCCCGCCAGTGCTCCGACAGTTCCGACGACAGGCCGAGGACGCCCTCATCAAGCATGTCCTCGGGACGCACACCCTCGACAAGCAGCCGGTCGATGCTCTGGCCCAGGCTTCTGGCCTGTCGCAGCAAGGCCGCCTCGCCGGGGGCTTCGGCACCAAGCTCGTCTCGGATCAGCGCTGAAAGTTTCAGCAGCCGGTGCACCGGATCGACAGCTTCGGGAACCCCAGCTCCGGCGCCGATCGGGTCGAGCAGTGGCCCAAGCGTCTCGTCGAGATCCAAGTCGCCCACCACCGCCAGGCGTGGCAGCAGCAGACCCTGCCCGCTGACCCGCACGAAAGCTTCGGTTACCGTGCGGATTGCGCGCTGGCTCGGCAGCAGCAGCGTCAGGCGCGCAAGGCCGAACCGATCCTCGCGGTAACGCGGGATCAGGCCCGCAACCAGGGCGTCGGCAAAACCCCGGTGCGCCGCGATTGACCAGACACGCGGGCGGGTGGAGCGCTCGGCCATGTCAGTCGCGCTTCAGCGCAGCCTCGGTCGGGACGATCATCTGCGGTTCGCCCACTTCGTACCACAACCCCAGGTGCGACAGGCCGTAGAGCCGCCCTTCCTCGATGGCCCTTTGCCACAGCAGCATGGTCCCGAACGGTCCCTCGGGTGCGTCGCGCAGCAGGCGGTGCGAAACGATCTGGATGCCGCTGTAGATGAACGGCGCGACACGGCCGGTCCGGCGCCGCGAAATGCGGCCCATGGCGTCCATGTGAAAATCGCCCTTGCCGCGATAGTTGAACGCCCGCGCATGGGGCACGAGCAGCAGCAGCGCATCCATCCTGTCGGCATCCCAGTGATCCGAAAGATGCGCGAAGACGTTGCGTGGCCCGTCGAGCCAGATATTGTCGGAGTTGAGGCAGAAGAACGGATCGGTGCCGATCAGCGGCAGCGCCTTGACCATCCCGCCACCGGTTTCCAGCAACTGATCGCGTTCGTCCGAAATCGCGATGGCCGGGCTTTTCCGCTGCGCAAGGTAAGCCTCCATCGCATCGGCAAGGTAATGGACGTTGACGACCGCGCGGGCCACGCCGGCTTCATCAAGCTTGTCCAGCGCATGGTCGATCAGCGGCTTGCCCGCCACCTGCACCAGCGGCTTCGGGCGCGTTGCCGTGAGCGGACGCATCCGCTTGCCCAGTCCTGCCGAGAGAACCATGGCCACGTCGCTGACAAGGGGCTTGGTCATACCGTAAACGATCCGCCCAGGCTGGCCCGCAGTTCGGCCGGGATATTGGCATCGAACCACGCGGCCACCGGAGCCAGCGCTGGATGCGCCAGATCGCGTTCCAGCAGAGCCCAGACGCGCGGGATGTAATCGAGGTATCGCGGTTTGCCATCACGCTTCCACAGCCGCACGAAGATGCCCACGATCTTGGCATTCCGCTGCGCGCCAAGCCGGGCGTAATCGGCCAGGAACTCGTCACCTTCGCCGGTCTTCTGCAGGTAATAGTCCAGCATGCGCGCTTCGAGTTCCGGCGAGACATCCCTGCGCGCATCCTGCAGCAGCGAGACCAGATCGTATGCCGGGTGGCCGTTCAAGGCATCCTGAAAGTCCAGCAGCCCCTGCCGATCGAGGCCGTTGAGCAACATGATGTTCTCGGCATGATAATCGCGCAGGACAGTAACCCCGGGGCGCTGGCGCGGCAGCAGGTGCGACAGGACCTCTTCCCAAGCCGCGTTCCAGCCCCGCCCGTCGACATAGAGTGACTGGGTCGGCACGTACCACTCGATGAACAGCCGCGCCTCGCGCTGATACTCGGCAAGGGTGTATCCCGTGAATGGCCCTGCCGGCAGCTTGCGCAGCTGCAGCAGGGCGTCGATGGCATGGCGATAGACCTCTTCCTCGTCCTGCGGCCAGGCATCGAGGTATTCGCGCATGCGCACCTCACCGAAATCTTCCAGCAGGACAAAGCCCTGCTGCGGGTCCTCGGCAAGGACATGGGGCGCGCGCAGGCCATTCGCGTCGAGCCACTTGGCAGCCCTGAGGAACGGCTCAGGGTCTTCATTGGGCGGTGGCGCGTGCATCAGCATGGCATTTCCCGCTGTCCGGCGAATGCGGAAATAGCGGCGGAACGATGCATCGCCAGGCAGTGGCTCGACAGTAGCGCCGATCCAGCCCGCCTTGTTCAGGAAGGCATCGACGCTCGGAGGGATAGTCAGGTCCATGGCACTCGCTCTATCCAATCGCGCCCCGGCGTTACAATGGCCCGCCTGCCGTTTTCCGTGGATTCCAGCAGGATCGAGAGGCACCCCGGCTCATGCGCAAAGCCCCCGGCGTGTTCCGGCCACTCCGCCAGAAGCGCCGCACCTTCGCGGTAATCATCCAGCCCGATCTCCTCGGCCTCGGACGGGTCGTCCAGACGATAGAAATCGGCATGAACCAGCGGTAGCCGCACCGCCGGCGGATCGTAAATCTCGATTATGGCAAAGCTGGGACTGGGCACTTCGCCAGTGTGCCCAAGTGCGGCGATGATCGACCGCGCGAGCGTTGTCTTGCCCGCGCCAAGGCCGCCGGACAGCGCAATCACATCGCCCGGACGCAGCTTCGCCGCGATCTCGCGGGCAAGGACAGCCGAACTGCCGATGTCGGGCAATTCGAAGATCACGGCAGCACCACGATGGCACTGGTGCCAAGGCCGGGCTCGGACACCAGCTCCAGTGTTCCGCCATGCGCTTCGACCAGTTGGCGCACCAGCGGCAGGCCCAAGCCCTGCCTGCGCTCGACCGCCTTGCCTTCGGCATCGAGCTTCAGCCCATCCAGCGCGCGAGCGAGGACGGCAGGCTCCATGCCGCGGCCATTGTCGGACACGACCACCTGAACCGGCCCGCCCTTGCTGCGCGAGGCCACGACGAGGATGCGGCCGCCCTCGGGCGTGGCGGCCACAGCATTGTCGAGCAGTTGCCCGAAGGCGCGGCGCAACCTGCGTGCATCGCCAATCACGGTCCCCGCGCTCCTGTCCCCGCGCAGATCGAGCGCAAGCCCCGCAGCCGTGATCCGTTCCTCGCGTTCCTTGACGACTTCGGTCAGCAACGGGAAAATCTCCACCGGCTCCTGTTCCAACGGCAGCGTTCCGGCCTCGCTCTGCGACAGGTCGAGCACGTTCTCGATCTGCTCGCCAAGCCGGGCGACCGACGTGAGGATTGCCGAGACATACTCGTCCTGCTGCGGCGTCAGCTCACCGGCAATGCCACTTTGCAGAAGCTCGGCAAAGCCCCCGATAGACGTCAGCGGCGTGCGGAATTCGTAGCTCATGTTGGCGATGAACCGCGTCTTCACCGCGTCAGCCTCGACCAGCGCGGCATTGCGCTCGCGCAGTGCCGCCTCGGCCTTCTGGCTGTCGGTGATGTCCAGAACCGTCAACATGCCGTTGCCGTCCGGGAGCGGCACGCCAGCGAGGGCAAAATGGCGCCCATCGGAAAGCGTCAAGCGGCCGGAACGCTGCTTGCGCTCAAGTGTCGCGGCCTGGATGACCTGCGCGATCGTGCCGATCTGCGCGGGACGTTTCAGTTGCCCCGCCAACCTGTTCAACAGAACGTCGACCCGCGGATGGGTGGTAAGGAACTCTTCCTCAAGCCCCCAGTTGGCCGCAAACCGGCGATTCCACAGCTGCAACTTGCCATCGGGCGCAAACACCGCGAGCGATTCGAACAGATTGTCGAATGTCGCAGTCCGGGTTCGCAGCAGGGTGTCGCGGGTTGCCGAGAGCTGGAGCTGTTCGGTGCGATCCTCGAAGATCATCAGCAGCCCGCCATCGGGCATCGGCTGACCGACCACGCGCAGATGCGTCCCCCGGAAAGATGCCACGATTCCTCGATCGGCACGCGGGCGAGGAACCAGGCCTGCCGTTCGCGGCGCCATTCGGGGAAATCGCGGACTTCCGGCAAGCGACCGGCATCGCGCATCCGGTCTATCACGCGGTCGAACGGCGGGGTGTCAACGACCCAGGCCTTGGGCACACCGAAGATGCGCAGGAAAGGCTGGTTGGCGAACACAAGGTTCCGCTTCTCGTCAAACTGCGCGATGCCTGCGGAGAGCGTATCGAGCATTTCGCGCTGCGCTTCGCGGAAGCGGCGGAACTGGCGGATAAGCTCCTCCATTTCCTCTATATCGACGACGTATCCGGCAATCCCGTCCTCGCCCAGCGGCAGGTCCGTCACGCGCACCGCACGGCGCTGCCCCTTGATCGTTGCCAGCAGCGAACGTTCGATCGGCACCTTGCGCGACTGTGCCTGACGGGCCACTTGGGGCGCGCTGAGACCGTCAACCGGTTCGATCAGTTCGATGCCTTGCGCGATCACTACATCGGCATTCGCGGCGCCAACGGCTTTCACATAGGCGCTGTTGACAAGGCGCAGCCGCAGGTCCGGCCCACGGAACCACATGGGCAAGGGCGCTGCTTCGATCAGGCCTGAAAGCCCGGCAAAATCGGCCCGTGCCGCGGTCGTCTCGCTGCGCAGCCGGACAAGCTCTTCCTGGCTTTCCGAAAAGTCGAAAAACCACACAAGTGCCGCACCCCCGGAGAAATCTGCGGGTCCGCCAGGTGCCCTTGCGCAGAAAGCGCGCGCTTGCCGTCCTTGGGCGTGAGCGCCAACCTGAAGGACGCGCCGGTCTTTTGCGCCTTGCGCACAGCGTCGCTCAACTGCGAAAGCTGCACCTCGTCAAAGCCTGCACCCTCTGCATCCAGTTCGGTCAGGTAGCCGGGCATTGTCTCGAAGCCGAACCATCCGGCAAGCCGCGCAGGGCCTTCGATCCGGCCATCGGCGCGCACCAGCAACGGCAGGGCTGGCGATTCATCCACCATCCTCGCCAGGCGGCGCGCTTGCCGTTGCACCGCCTCCCCTTGCGCGCGCGCCCTCTGGCGACAAGCACGAGCCAGCCTGCCCCTGCCGTCCAGGTGGCAAGCAACAATCCGATCAACACCATGATGGTCTGGTTGAGCAGCGGCATCATCCTCTCGCTAGGGCCTACCCCGGTGAAATACAATCCGGCGCTCTACAAACCGGCATCGAGCGGCCCGATCCGCAAAAAGAAAAGGGCGGCGTGGCATCCCACACCGCCCCATTTCCAATTCGTTCGCGCCGATGATCAGTAGCGATAATGATCCGGCTTGAACGGACCTGATTCCGGCACGCCGATGTAGTCGGCCTGCTTCTTGCTGAGCTTGGTCAGCTGCACGCCCAGCTTCTCGAGGTGAAGCGCCGCCACCTTTTCGTCGAGGTGCTTGGGCAGGACATAGACCTCGTTCTTGTAGTTCTCGGCCTTGGTGAACAGCTCGATCTGCGCCAGCGTCTGGTTGGTGAAGCTTGCGCTCATCACGAAGCTCGGGTGGCCGGTGGCGCAGCCGAGGTTTACCAGGCGGCCCTTGGCAAGGATGATGATCTGCTTGCCATCAGGGAATTCGACGAGGTCGGTGCCCGGCTTCACTTCGGTCCAGTTGTAGTTGTCGAGCGCGGCGATCTGGATCTCGCTGTCGAAGTGGCCGATGTTGCAGACGATCGACATCGGCTTCATCGCCTTCATGTGCTCGGCGGTGATCACGTCCTCGTTGCCGGTCGCGGTCACGAAGATGTCGCAGCGCTTGACCGCTTCTTCCATGGTGACAACTTCATAGCCTTCCATCGCCGCCTGCAGAGCGCAGATCGGATCGATTTCGGTGACCATGACGCGCGCGCCACCCTGGCGCAGCGACGCTGCCGAACCCTTGCCGACGTCGCCGAAGCCGGCAACGCAGGCGACCTTGCCAGCCAGCATCACGTCGGTGGCGCGACGGATCGCGTCGACCAGCGATTCCTTGCAGCCATAGAGATTGTCGAACTTCGACTTGGTGACGCTGTCGTTCACGTTGATCGCCGGGAAAGGCAGCTTGCCGTCCTTGGCGATCTGATACAGGCGGTGGACGCCCGTGGTCGTCTCTTCCGAAACGCCCTTGATGTTCTTGACCGACTGCGTGAGGTAGCCCGGCTTCTTCTTGAGGAAGGCGTTGAGCGCGCGGACGAACTCGATTTCCTCGGCGTTCGAAGGTTCGAACAGCTTCTCGCCCGCTTCCACGCGCGCCCCCCACAGCGCGAACATCGTGGCATCGCCGCCATCGTCGAGGATCATGTTGGCGGTCTGGTCGTCACCCCAGTCGAAGATCGAACCGACGTAGTCCCAATATTCGGCAAGGGTTTCGCCCTTGATCGCGAAGACCGGGATGCCCGCAGCGGCGATGGCAGCGGCGGCATGGTCCTGCGTCGAGAAGATGTTGCAGGTGGCCCAACGCACTTCGGCGCCCAGCGCAACCAGCGTCTCGATCAGCACGGCGGTCTGGATCGTCATGTGCAGCGAACCGGTGATGCGCGCGCCCTTCAATGGCTGCGATGCGCCGAATTCCTCGCGCAGGGCCATGAGGCCGGGCATTTCGGTCTCGGCGATCCTGATTTCGGCGCGGCCGAAGTCGGCAAGGCCGATATCGGCGATCACATAGTCGTTCTTGGCGTCAAGCACGCTGGCCACGAAGCTTTCTCCTGAAAAATCAACTGCGCGGCAGACCATAGTACCGGCGCGCCTCCTGAGGCCCCATAGCGTGCCCGACCCCACTCTGCAAACTTAATATAAAGATGTCTTTATATCGCCATTCGGGAATACCCTAGCGCCGGACTGTTGCAGAGCTACCGGGCGCACCTATATCCAACGCGCCATACTCGTCCGGGCCCCCTCGCCCGGCGCAACGAAAGGAAGATGGGGATGACAATCGCTGTTGGAGACAAGCTGCCCGACGTCAAGATCGTCAAGGCGACTGCCGAAGGTCCGGAAGCCGTGCAGTCGGCCGATTACTTCAAGGGCAAGCGCGTGGCGCTGTTCTCCGTCCCCGGTGCCTTCACCCCGACCTGCTCGGCCAAGCACCTCCCCGGCTACGTTGAAAAGGCCGCTGACCTGAAGGCCAAGGGCATCGACGAGATCGCTTGCACCGCCGTCAACGATCCCTTCGTGATGAAGGCTTGGGGCGCAGCTTCGGGCTCGAGCGACGTGACCATGCTGGCAGACGGCAACGGCGACCTCGCCGAAGCGCTCGGCCTTACGATGGACGGTTCGGGCTTCGGCCTCGGCAAGCGCGGCCAGCGTTTCTCGATGGTCGTCAACGATGGCGTCGTCGAACAGCTGTTCGTCGAAGCTCCGGGTGACTTCAAGGTCAGCTCCGCCGAGCACATGATCGAGAACATCTGATCGATCGAAAGGCCCCCGTATCTCCGGGGCCTTTTTCATGGTGCTTTCAGAACGAAAGACGCACGCGCCCCAGCACCCGGTCGCCAGCGTGCTTGAGATCGGCATAGGGCGAAACCGAGACGCCCGATGTGTCGATATCGGTGCCCGCATAGTCGAGCCCGATGGTGAACGGAAACTGGTTGTATTCCACGCCCAGCCGCCAGTCGGCATAATCCCCGGCCGGTCGCAGCCGGGCCGAGCGCGCATCCTTCGTGTCGCCCGTGGTATAGCCCAGCGAAGCGGAGAGACTGATCGGCAGCGCCGGCACGCCAAAGTTCGCTGATCCTCTCAGGTAAAGATTGTCCCCGCCGATCGCGTCCTGCTTTGGCGCATAGAAGGCATCGGCCCGCACTTGCAGCGGCCCGATCGAATACCGCGCACCAAGGCCCACCTCGCCATAATCGGCACCGATGTCGGCGCCGCCGAAGAAGTGCCCGATGGCCTCCGTCCGCAGCGTGATCGCCCCGGCTTCCCAATCCTTGCCGATCGCCACGTCGCCCACGACATCGGCATTGGCATGACGGTCAGACTTGCGCAGCGCCGCCATTCGCACCGAGGCATCCAGCCCGGCAAAGCCGACGCTGGCATCAGCCGAGGCGGAGATTTCACCGTCACTCCAGCTGAGCCCGCGCCGGACTTCGTCCGTGGTTGCCTCCACACCCGCATCCACCGATTGAGCCATCGCTTGTGGCGCCTGCACCGCTGCGATCGCGCCAAGAACTGCCAGGCCATTCAGATAGTGGATGCGGGTCATGTATTCATTTCTCCTCAGCCCTCGCGCTGCCTGGCGTGGGCTCCTTCTGCTTCAACGAGGATCACTTCGCGATCCTGCGCAACCATGGCCATCATCGCACTGCGCAAGTCGTCACGTCGCGCCTCGATCACGCGGTCGATGCCATTGCTGCGCTCCGAGCACCAGCCCGGCGATGACCCCGTAAGCACGTCATCGCGCAGCATCGAACGCCTTGCCTGCATGTTTGCGCCGACCTGTGCCTGCCGCTCGACCGAAAGCGACACAGACCACTGGCAGCGCAACGAGGAAGCCCGCCCCGCTCCGCCGGCCGAGCCGATCTGCTTCATCTCGACCCGTGTCTTTCCACTGTAATCGGCGGTGATCGGGCCGGCCGCATGCTCGATGACGGTCGAGTGCTCCATGCCCATTGCCGGGGCGCTGAACCCCAGCGCAACGGCAAGACCTGCAAAGCCAAGCGTCTTCATGTTGTGTCTCCTGCAAACGTCCCGGCTTTTTTCCGGTGACATGAGCAAGATAGAACCCCGATTGTGTGCAACCAACCGACGGACTTGTAATGTTTCTTTGCTGGGGTGCTGCCCTCAGTAGCCCATCAGGCTGAGCACTTCCTTGCGGCTTCGCGTATCGTCGAGGAACGTGCCCATCATCCGGCTCGTCACCATGCCCACGCCAGGCGTCCGCACGCCGCGCGCGGTCATGCAGGCATGGCTCGCCTCGATGACCACCGCCACCCCATGCGGCTTGAGGTTGTCCCAGATGCATTGTGCCACCTCGGCGGTCAGGCGCTCCTGGATCTGCAGCCGACGCGCAAACCCGTGAAGGACCCGCGCCAGCTTGGAGATGCCGACAACCTTGTGCCGCGGCAAATAGGCAATCGCCGCTTTGCCGATGATCGGTGCCATGTGATGCTCGCAATGGCTCTGGAAAGGAATGTCCTTCAGCAGCACGATCTCGTCATAGCCGCCCACTTCCTCGAACTGTCGCGACAGATGGCTCGCCGGGTCCTCGCCATAGCCGAGGCAATATTCCTTCCAGGCACGCGCGACGCGCTTGGGCGTATCAAGCAGTCCCTCGCGTGATGGATCGTCGCCCGACCACCGGATCAGCGTGCGAATAGCGTCCTGAACGTCTTCGGGAACAGGTGGCTTGCCCCGGGCCAGATCGTCGTCTTCATCGGGCCCTACCAGACTGCTCATCACGTTCCTCCGCTACCTTGCAGGCCGTCGCAGGAAGCGACTCCTGAACAGACCCCGGCGATAGAAGGACAGCATTTCCTCCGGACGCTCTGGGTCGAGTACCTCGTTGTCGGCCAGCGCCTTCTCCGCATCGGTCAGGTCGTGCGGCACGAACCGCCCCAGTCTCTTGCCCTCCTGCGGAGCAGCAGCGATGGCCGCAGCCATCGAACCGTGCTGGTCCAGAAGTTCCGCTACCCGCTCCGGCCCGATACCGCAATGCTCGGCCAGAAGGGAAACGCGCAACCGACGGATTGCCTCGCCACAGTGGCCATTGGCAGGCCTTGCACAGTCGATGAACACATCGCACTCGCTGTCGAGGCCCATCGAGCGGTTGTTCAGGTTCGCCGACCCGATCCTCAGGATCTCGTCATCCACGATGGTCAGCTTGGAATGCACGTAGATCGGCGTGCCTTTCGCCGTGAAGGGATGCCAGACCGAGAAGCGACCTGCGTGATCGACCTGCTCGATCGCTCGCACCAACCGGATGCGCGCCCCGTCCATCGCGGTCTGCTCCAGCCAACCATCGGAACTTTGCGGATTGATCAGCACGATCTCGGGAGGATCGGGCTCTTCCATCCGCCTGACGATGGCTTCTGCAATCTTGCGCGATGCAAAATACTGGTTCTCGAAGTAGATGAACTTCTTCGCCCGCGCGATATGCTCGAGAAACAGCGCTTCAACTTCGCGCACCTCGCGTGCCTCGGCAAAGTGTGATCGCGTGCGCGCGATGCCGATCTCGACATTGCGGAATTCGGCCTCGACGCTCGTGGGCCAGGGCGATGCCCTTTGCGGTTCGCAAGGCTCGAACGGCTTTCCCTTCGCCTGTTCCCACCGCTTTCGGCCGAACGCCCCGAGCACTGCGGCCGCCTCGCCTTCCATCAGCATCGTACAGTCGTGCCACGGGCCATAGAGCTTGCCGCCGGGCCGCCTGCGCCGCTTGTCGTCGTCGAGGTGCTGTCGCGTGTCCCAGCGGTCGCCGGCCATGTCGATACCGCCGCACACGGCAAAACGATCGTCGATCACTGCAATCTTCTGGTGGTGGCTGCACCCCAGTGGATGCGCGCTGTCGAGCTTGAACACGATCCGCGGATGCCGCCACCACCGCAACAGATCGAGCATCATCGAGCCGCGAAAGAAGGCTTTCAAGGCGCCGAAGTTCCACTTGAGCACCCTGACATCAAGCTGCTTGCGACGATTGGCCAGCCACACGACGAAAGGACCAAGCCGCGCCGGCGAAACACGCTTTCGCGGCAAGTTCCACCACCGCCGACCTCCGCCGATGATGATCCGGGTGTCGAAATCCCACCCTATCAGGAAGATCCGCTGCTGCGCCCGCATCATCGCTTCGCGCATCAGGGCGAAGTAATCGGCTGCATCGATCACCGCATGCGCCCTGTCGGCCATCGCATAACGCCAGACCGATTCGGATTCGGACTGAATCCGGGCGAGGTCTCCGGCCTGTTGCTCGGTCACCGCTTCGGGTTCAGCCACAAAAACTTACTTCCATTATGGTACCAGCACACACCACCGACATTCCCCTGCCTACCGATAGATTGCTATCTTATTGTCACTTGTAAGGAAAAGTCCGTTTTGGCTTTACCGTGGCGGATTCAACCGCAATCCCGACACCATGGCAAGCGGTTCAACCCTTATATCGTCCCTACGCACCGGGCTGCTTGCAGTTCCACAGGTGCGTTCGGCGATCGACCGGATCAGGGACCTGGCAGACCCTGATCGCCGCGCCATCGCCCGCATGAAGCGCACCCATTCCAACGCCATCCTGCAACCATGGCCAACCACCTGCGAGGATCGCTACCCCGAAATATTCACCGCGCTCGACGCGCATCTGTGGACTCTCGATGCCCCCCGCATCCTCTCCTTCGGATGCAGCGATGGCAGCGAAGTTCGCAGTCTGCGGCGGTGGTTCCCCAAGGCCCGCATTGTCGGGCTGGACCCCAATCCGGCGATGATCCGCATCGCCAGGGCCCATCTTGCGCTGCATCCCGATCCCAACATTTCCTACATCGAGGCCGCCGACGTCGGGATGCTTGAAGGCCATACATTCGACGCCATCCTGGCCATGGCGGTGTTTCGGCACGGCACCCTCGAAAGCCAAGCTCCCGCGTCCTGCTCCACCCTGCTGCCGTTTGCCCGCTTTGCGCAGACGGTTTCAGCACTGGACCGCCATCTCGCCCCGGGTGGTTGGCTGACGATCTGGAACGCGCACTTCCGCTTCTGCGATACGCCCGTCGCTGCGCGCTACCATGCACGATCCCTGCGCTTCACCCGCGCCGATCCGATGACCCTGCTCTACGGGCCTGACAATGCGCGCATGGAAGGCAGCTACAGCGACGCAATGTTCCTCAAGCAGCGGTAAACTTCCGCCGCCAAGGCAAGGATCGGCTCAATCCTTGAGCTGCATCACCACGTCGTCAGGATGCGTCACGTTGAGATTGCTGTGCAGCAATTCCCCCACAAGATCGGGGTCAGCGTGGCGAGGATCGAGCAGATCGACCCGGTTCTTCATCCGGTCCCGCTCAGCCGTCAGCGAAGCGATCTCCTTCTGCCGCTGTTCGAGCACCCGTGCATTCTCGCCCCAGGCCAGCAGACCGCTTGGGCCTGCCACGCCGACCGCAGCAAGCACAAGCAGCACGACCAGCGCCATGGACTGCGCAAGGCTGTCTTTCGGAAGAAGGGGACGACGGCTTTTCATGTCATGACTGAATCACAAATCCCACGCCGTTTCAAGAACCTTCACCTCCACCCGCAGCACAATCGGCAAAACCGCACAGACGGGAACGCCATCTGCCCACCACCCACTAACCACCAACCCAAACACCCCCGTCGCCCCGGGCTTGACCCGGGGGCCCGCTTTTCTTCCTGCACGGTCTCGCAACAAGGAAGCGGGTTCCCGGGTCAAGCCAGGGACGACAGAAGGATGGGACGGCGAGCACTTGACAAAACGAACCATATAGGTTATACGCCCCGCCCACAGGTCAGGAGAGGGCAAAAGGCCAACCCGCTCCTCTCCCTTCGGAAGCTGAGGCCCAGAGTCTGGCGCGCATGCTTCCGGCGCGATCGGTGCGGCAGGTATGCAGCGGGTTCAACGAGGGGCGTAAAGCCCAAGACCCACCGGGCAAACCTTCGTCGTTACCCAAGGACAGACAGGACACCCCAGGGCTGATAGCACGGCGCCGAACCCTGAGCGACGCTGCGGATGCGGAACCCGCCATGATTGTGCGACTGTGTCAGCACAAACGACAGGTTCTTTTCACACAGCCGCTTGCCAGAAGCCAAGGCAGCCCGCGAGCCGCTGCCAAAGCTTCGTCCTTTCACATATGTCCGCCCTCAGGCTGAGCCGACAAGGGGTTCGGAACCGCCCCCCGGCCACTCGCAACCGGTCCCGCGCCCTCCCCGCTGCGTGCCACAACGGCACCGCACCGGTCGCGCGATCTGTCAGCTTCCCCCGGCGTTACCGTCCGCATTCGCCAGCGGATGCTTTTTTGTATCGAGCGTGGAATGGTTCACGCAGAGACGCAGAGTCCTTGGGAAGGCGCCTGCGGCGCAGCCGCCTCAAACTCTCTTCTCTCCTCCGCGTCTCCCTTTCCATCTCCGCGTCTCTGCGTGAAACAAAAAAGGGCCGCGTCGCCGCGCAGGCAGGGACCTCGAAATTCTCGCGAACTACGGGCATGCCGCCAATGCTATCGAAAAGTGGTGCGCCCGACGGGATTCGAACCCATGGCCCCCAGATTAGGAATCTGGTGCTCTATCCTGCTGAGCTACGGGCGCCCGCGCATTCCTTTAGGCAGGGGCGTGGGCGCTGGCAACGCTCTTTCAGTTGGCTTCTTCCGGGGGCACCACGGGAATGAGCAAGGGGGCGACCGCAATGCCCACGTCAAGCAGTTCGCGCGCCTCATCGGGCGTCGCGCGGCCGTGGATGGCGCCTGCATCCTTTTCGCCGTAGTGCATCGCGCGGGCATCCTCGGCGAACTTGTCCCCCACCCAGGTCGATGACTTGATCGCCTCGGCCTGAATCGCAGCGACGGCCTTGAGCATGGCCACGGCCTCTGGCGGCAGCGGGACATTGGCGACGGGCGCCGATTCCGCAGGCTTTGCCGGAGCAGTTGCCGCAAGCTGGTTGCCCTTGCGGCCAACATTGGGCGCCATCACTGCCTTGTTGACATCAGGCGATCCGCATGAGGGACAAGATACCAGCCCCCTTGCCTGTTGACTTTCATAGTCCTGCGAGGAGCCGAACCAGCCCTCGAAGCGGTGTCCGTTCGGCCCGCATTGCAGATCAAAGACAATCATGCCGCCGATCTAGGGATTTCGCGCTTGTTGGCAAGACTGGGAAGCTGCGCTCGAACCTCGCCCGTTCGGGCAGGATCGATAATGGCGAAGCCCAGCGAACTGCCCTCTCCGCCATCGTAGACAACCTCGCCCCAAGGATCGACCACGAGCGAGTGCCCAAAGGTCTCGCGGCCGTCCTGATGCTCACCGCCCTGTGCTGCCGAAATGACCCAGGCGCTGGCTTCCACGGCGCGGGCGCGCTGCAGGAGGTGCCAATGCGCCTTGCCGGTCGGCACGGTGAATGCAGCCGGAATGCGGATCGCGTCGCAACGGCGGCGGCCCAGTTCCTCGAACAGGGCCGGAAAGCGGATGTCGTAGCAGATGGCAAGGCCGAGGCGGCCAAGCGGTGTCTCGACCGTCACCACCGCATCGCCCGGCGTGTAAGCGGCAGATTCGCGCCAGGTCTCGCCCGTTGCAAGATCGACATCGAACATGTGGATCTTGTCATAGCGCGCCGAAATCTCACCGTCGGAATCGATGATGAAGGCGCGATTGGCCCACTTTCCGTCGTCGCGCAGCACCGCCAGCGACCCAAGATCGATCCACAGCCCCAGATCACGTGCCGCAGACCGCGCAGCGGCAAGGACCGGGTTGTCCGCTTCGGGCACGATGTGCCGGGTTGCCCTTGACCGGTCACGATCGAGCAGCCCGCACATCTCGGGGGTGAACACCATCGCCGCCCCCTCGTCCGCCGCCTTTCGCGCGGCGCCCGCTATCGCGTCTGCATTGGCCAGCGGATCGATCCCGCTGGTCATCTGGAACAGCGCGATCTTTACCGGCCGGACTTCCGCGGCACTCACTTTCCGAGCATCATGTCCAGCTTGCCTTGCGCGTTGAGCGCGGCAAGATCGTCGGAACCGCCAACGTGAATGCCGTCGATGAAGATCGAGGGCACGGTGGTATGGCCGGGAGCACGATCGAGCATTTCGGCCTTCTTCGGTCCGCCCATCGTCACGTCGAACTCTTCGTAGGACACGCCCTTGCTGTCCAGCAACTGCTTGGCACGCATGCAGTAGGGGCAGCCCCACTTTGTATAGACTTCGACCTTGGGCGTATCGGACATCGGTACCTCTTTCTGGGTCTTGAAAAGCGGTTTTCGCTAACACACATGGGTTTTCGTGTCATGCGCCGCAAGTCGGGCGTGATCACGAATACGAGTGTAAAACCGCCAATGCGGGTGCCGGGTTCCGGGTTCGCAAAGGCAAGTGCAGATTGCTCAATCAGAGGATATTGCCATGAACCGTTTTGACTTTACCCCCTATCGCCGCACCACCGTGGGCTTCGACCGCCTGTTCGACCTGCTCGAACGCCAGGCCCGCGCCAATGCCGGCGACAATTATCCGCCCTTCAATATCGAGCGTAGCGGCGAGGATGCCTACCGCATCACGCTGGCAGTCGCCGGGTTCAAGGCCGAAGACATCGACATCACCGCCCAGCAGAACCTGCTGGTGGTCAAGGGCCAGCGCCCCGAACCGCAGGATCGCGAATTCCTGCATGTCGGCATCGCCAACCGCGGGTTCGAGCGTCGCTTCGAACTGGCCGATTTCGTCCGGGTAGAAGCGGCAGACCTTGCCGACGGCCTGCTGACCATCGATCTCGTACGCGAAGTGCCCGAGGCGATGAAGCCCAAGAAGGTCCTGATCGGCGCGCAGAACCAGCTCAAGGTGATCGAAGGCGACAACACCGCCGCCGCCTGATCTCTCTCGGTAAAGAAAAGCATGGAAGAGCGGACCACATCGGTCCGCTCTTTCCGCATCACCAGGCTTCGGCCACGTCGATCAGCGCCTCGCGATCAAGAATGGTCACACGCCCGCCTTTCAGGGCAATGATGCCATTGTCGACCCACGCGGAAAGCTGGCGATTGATCTGTTCGCGCGACATGCCGGCAAAGTTGCCGAGTTCGCCCTGGCTCAGCGCAATCTTGAGCTGATTGCCGGCGTCGGATGTATCGCCCATCATCAGCCGCAGCAGGAAACGGGCCAGCCTCGGCCCCGATGTGTAAGCGCGGTCGGCCTCGATCACGGCGTTGTTCTGCCGCAGCCGGCGCGCCATCGCCTTGAGCAGGCGCAGGGCCAGTCCCTTGTGCTTGTCGATGATATCGGCAAAGGCTCCCCGGGTAAGGATCAGCGCCTCGACCGGTTCGATCGCTTCCACCGTGGCCGTTCGATCCCCGCCATCGAGAAATGCGATCTCGCCCAGGACATGGCCGGGCTCGGCATAGTCAAGAATGATCTCGCGCCCGTTTGCCGCCAGCATGCTGACCCGCGCGAGGCCCTTGAGCACGATGAACAGGGTCTTGCCCTCTTCACCCTGCGCCATGAGTTCCTGCCCCGGCTTGAACTGGCGAACCTGGCCACGCGCGATGATATCGGACAGCTCGGCCGGTTCGCAGTCCGCGAAAAGACTTTGTGCCGTCAGCGCTTCAGCCAGCTTGGCCGCATCCATGTCGAGGTCCCCCAGATTGCTGCCGCGCAGATAATCAGGGAAACCTCGCAATTGCCAGCCCTTTAAGGACCTTTAAACCAGACGCGCCTGCTTGACCGCCGCAGCGATGAAGCCCGCAAACAGCGGATGGGGTTCGAACGGACGGCTCTTGAGCTCCGGATGGAACTGCACGCCGATGAACCAGGGGTGATCGGGGCGCTCGACGATTTCCGGCAGGAGACCATCGGGAGACATGCCCGAGAAGACCAGACCGCCCTTCTCGAGCCGCTCCTTGTAGGCGACGTTCACTTCGTAGCGATGGCGATGGCGCTCGCTGATTTCGCTTGCACCATAGATGTTGGCGACGTGGCTGTTGCCGGCAAGCTTCGCCTCGTAGGCGCCAAGCCGCATGGTGCCGCCCAGATCGCCGCCTTCGGAACGCTTCTCGAGGCCCTCGGCAGTCATCCATTCGGTGATGATGCCGACCACAGGTTCATCGGTCGGCCCGAATTCGGTGGACGAAGCGCCGGCAATCCCGGCCGTGTTGCGCGCACCTTCGATGCAGGCCATCTGCATGCCGAGACAGATGCCGAAGAACGGCACCTTGCGTTCTCGCGCGAAACGGACGGACGCGATCTTGCCTTCGGTGCCACGCTCGCCAAAGCCACCCGGCACGAGGATGCCGTGCATCGGTTCGAGATGCGCTGCGATTTCCGCATCGTCCTTCTCGAACAGCTCGGCGTCGAGCCACTTGATCCGCACCTTGACCCGGTTGGCCATGCCGCCATGGACCAGCGCTTCGTTGAGCGACTTGTAGGCATCCTGAAGGCCGACATACTTGCCGACGACGCCGATGGTCACTTCGCCCTCGGGTTCTGGTGCCGATCGACGATGTCGTCCCACCGCGTCAGGTCAGGCTCGGGCGCGGTCAGGCCGAAGTGGCGCAGCACTTCACTGTCGAGGCCCTCGGCGTGATACTGCAGCGGCACGGCATAAATGCTCGAAGCATCGAGCGCCGGGATGACCGCAGACTTCCGCACGTTGCAGAACTGCGCGATCTTGGCGCGCTCGCTCTCGGGCAGCGGCTTCTCGCAGCGGCACAGAAGAATGTCGGGCTGAATGCCAAGTCCGGTGAGTTCGCGCACCGAATGCTGCGTCGGCTTGGTCTTCAGTTCACCGGCCGCTGCGATGTAGGGCACCAGCGTGACGTGGACGAAGCAGGTATCGTTGCGGTCGAGTTCGTTGTGCATCTGGCGCAACGCCTCGATGAAAGGCAGGCCTTCGATGTCGCCCACCGTCCCGCCGATCTCGCACAGCACGAAATCCAGATCCTCGGTTTCGGCCTGCGCAAAGTCCTTGATCGCGTCGGTCACGTGCGGGATCACCTGCACCGTCGCGCCAAGGTAGTCGCCGCGGCGCTCCTTCGCGATGATATCGCGGTAGATGCGTCCCGAGGTGATGTTGTCCGCCTGGCGTGCCGAAACGCCGGTAAAGCGTTCATAGTGACCAAGGTCGAGATCGGTTTCCGCGCCGTCGTCAGTCACGTAGACTTCGCCGTGCTGATAGGGGCTCATCGTCCCCGGATCGACGTTCAGATAGGGATCGAACTTGCGGATGCGCACGCGAAAACCGCGTGCCTGCAGCAAAGCCGCCAAGCTTGCTGCCATGAGTCCCTTGCCGAGCGAGGAAACCACGCCGCCGGTGATAAAAATGTACCGCGCCATGGGATTCGGGCCTTAGCGTCAGAAGTTGCAATTAGGCAAGCGGTTGCGGCTGCAATCTTCGCCGCAATCCACAAGCCGTGGACGAAAGCAAAACGACAGCCGACCCGCGACCTGTCCGGTCGCGGGGCGGCGGGCCGCTTTTTAGTATTCGAGTTACTGGCCGGCGGCGCCGTTCAGCGGATCGTTGGCCGGGGCCGGAACCTGCTGGGCGGGAGCCGCGCCAGGCTGCGCGCCTTGGGCCGGAGCCAGAGGGTCATTGGCCGGCGCGTTCTGCATGGGCGTGTTACGCTCAAGCGAGGTATCGATCTCGCGGCTCGAGTTCGTGCCGACCGCGAGCGCTGCCAGAGCAATGCTGAGCACCACGAACGCCGTTGCGAGAATCGTCGTCAACCGGGTCATGAAGTCAGCCGCGCCGCGCGCCGACATGAAGCCGGCTGGGCTTCCGCCCACGCCAAGCCCGCCGCCTTCCGACTTCTGCATCAGGATCACGACCACCAGCAGCGCGGCGACAATGGCCTGGACCACGGTAAGAAAAATGAACAACGACATGAATCACACCTCGTGCGCGATACCGCGCGGGAACCTTGGGCGGCATGTAGGCTTGCTACGGCGTCCGCGCAACCCGCGCGTTGCCGCGCTCAAGCCTCTCCGTTATCGGCGGCGGCCACGATCGGCAGGAAAGCTTCAGCCGTAAGGCTCGCCCGCCGACAAGCGCACCGCCCACGCCTTCTGCAGCCAACAGGTCACGTGCGTTGCCGGCGTTGACGGAACCGCCGTAAAGGATGCGCACCTTCGCACCGGCATCGCCGTAGAGAGCAAGCAGTTGCTGGCGAATCTGCGCATGCATGGCGACAACGTCGGCCACTTCGGCGACGCGTCCGGTACCGATCGCCCACACCGGTTCATAGGCAACCGCCACCTTGCCCGACGCTACCGCGTCCACCGCAGCATCGCTATCGGGCATCGAGGCAGTGACCTGCGCGGAAACGACTGCTTCCGCCTTCCCGCCATCGCGCTCTTCAAGCGTTTCGCCCACGCAAACGATGATCCCGAGGCCGGCCGCCAGCGCAGCTTCGGCCTTCGCCTTGATCAGGACGTCGCTTTCGCCGTGGTCCTTGCGGCGCTCGCTGTGCCCGACGATCACGAAGTCGGCGCCGGTATCGACCAGCATCTGCGCCGATACGTCGCCGGTGTGCGCGCCCTTTGCGTTGACATGGCAATCCTGCCCGCCAACCCCCATTGCGCTCACTGCCTCGCGAAGGGCGCCGATCAGAGTGAAGGGAGGAGCGATGGCGACCTGAACGTCAGGATAGCGCCCCGCCGCACGGTCTATCGCCCGCGCTTCGGCGAGCATGGCGCGCGTCCCGTTCATTTTCCAGTTGCCTACAATATAAGGACGGTGCGGCATGATCGGCGCGTTCCCCTGAATTTCGCAAATACAATTCGCAGATACAATCGGTCTGTCAGGGCATCCATCGCCCTGCGTCGTCGGCGCGGCTATCAAACCCGGACTGATTCTGCAAAACACCTGATCGCATAAGCGGGCATAGACCCACTTGCCGCAGGCGCGCGTGGCGCAGGCGACCTGTTGCGCGACGATCGTTGGCATGGAGCCATTGCGAGAATTGCGTTTGCCTCCTAAGGCAACCGCTAACCGAACCTTCGGGTGCGTTGCCGTGCCCAGACGAGAGACGAACTACACAAATGCTCGGCTTTTTCCGCTCGTTCCTCAAGTCGCGCATCGGCGTCGCCGTTGCCCTGATCTTTCTTGGCCTGATCGCTCTTGCTTTCGCCAGCGCCGATGTCACCGGCAGTGGCTTTGGCGGAATCGCAGGTGGCGATCGCGCTGCCAAGGTCGGCTCCAATCGCCTCGGCACAGCTGAACTCGGCAAGGCGCTGACCAATGCGTTCGAGCAGGAGCGGCAGAAGCAGCCCGGCCTGACGATGAAGCAGTTCCTCGATGCCGGCGGCATGGAAACCGTGCTCACTGGGCTGACCGACCGGCTGGCCATGGCCGAATGGGGCCGCGAACATGGCCTGGTGGCCGGTGATCGCCTGATCGACAGCGAGATCACCAAGATCCCGGCATTCCAGGGTCCTGACGGCAAGTTCAGCCAGTCGGCCTATGAACAGCTGCTCGCCCAGCGCGGCCTGACCGACAAGGACGTGCGCAAGGACCTCGGTCAGGGCCTGCTGGCGCGGCAGATGCTCTTGCCGGCAGCGTTCGGCGCCCAGATGGCTGACGAGGCCGTGCAACGCTATGCCGCGCTGCTGACGGAAAAGCGTGTCGGCACGATCATCTCGGTGCCATCGCTGGCCTTTGCGCCGACTTCCCCTCCGGCTGACAGCACTCTTGCGACGTTCTACAACGCGAACAAGAGCCGCTACATGCAGCCCGAACGCCGCACGATCCGCTACGCCATCGTCGACGAGGCGAGCCTGAAGACCGTGGCAGCGCCCAGCGACGCCGAAGTGGCACAGCGCTACAAGCTCAATACCGCAGTCTACTCGGCGTCCGAGCAACGCTCGGTAACGCAGGTCATCGTCCCGACCGAGGCCGCCGCAAAGGCGCTGGCCGCAGAAGTCGGCGCCAGCGGATCGCTCGACAAGGCCGCGCGCACCAAGGGTCTGGTCGCCAGCAAGCTTGCCGATCAGACGCGTGAGACCCTCGCCAACCAGACGTCACGTGCCGTCGCGGACGCCGCATTCGCCGCAGCTTCGGGCACTCTGGCAACGCCTGCAAAGTCGGGCCTGGGATGGCACGTTCTGAAGGTCGACGCAGTCAAGCGTAACGCCGGAAAGACTCTCGAACAGGCGCGCCCCGAAATCGTCGCGGCCCTGACCCTCGAGAAGCGCCGTGCCGCGCTGTCCGACCTTGCAGCGCAAGTCGAGCAGGAAATCGACAATGGCACCGGCCTTGCCGATATTGCCAAGTCGCTCAACCTGACCGTCTCGACCACGCCGCCGCTGACCGCGAATGGCAGCGTTTTCGGAAAGCAGGACGAGAAGGTCGCTGCCGATATCGCGCCTCTGGTCCAAGCAGCGTTTTCGATGGAGCGCGAAGGCGAAGCCCAGCTCGCAGAGATCAAGCCAGGCGAGAAGTTCGCCGTCTATGATGTCGGGCAGCTCGTTGCCGCAACGCCCGCCCCGCTCGATCAGATCAAGAGCGTCGTTGCCCGGGACTGGGCCGTCCAGCAGGGCGCAGCCAAGGCCAAGGCCGCCAGCGACAAGATCCTGGCCGCCTTGAACAAGGGCACGCCGCTGGCCGAAGCTCTCAAGCTCGCCGGCGCCGCCCTGCCCGCTCCCCAGGCCGTTGACCTGCCGCGTCAGGCGCTCACCCAGATGCAGGGGCAGGTTCCGGCTCCGCTCGCGCTGATGTTTGCCATGGCCAAGGGCAGCAACAAGCGGCTCGAGGGGCCGAACAACGGCGGCTGGTATGTCGTTTCGCTCAAGGACATCGTCCTCGGTCAAGTCAAGCGCGGCGATCAGATCTTCCAGCAGGCCGCCCGTTCCTTCGGTCAGGATGCTGGCGGCGAATATGCCGAGCAGCTCCGCCTCGCGATCCGCAAGGATGTCGGGGTGGAACGCAACGATGCCGGGATCAAGGCCGTGCGTGACCAGCTGACCGGCAGCAACGCCCAGTAAATCCCATGACCAGCGACCTCGCAGAACCCGCCTTCGCGCTCCCCGAGAACCACGAGGCTGCGCTCGCGCAATTGTCGGCCGGAAAGCCCGCGCTGATCTGGCGCAGACTGATCGTCGACACTGAAACGCCCGTGGGAGCCGCGCTCAAGCTCATGGAGAACGGGCGGGGTGATTTCCTGCTCGAATCCGTGCAGGGCGGCGAAGTGCGGGGGCGCTACAGCCTGCTTGGCATCGATCCCGATCTGGTTTTCCGCGCCACGGGCAAGCAGGCCGAGATCAACCGCATCTGGCGCCATGACAAGGCTGCCTTCGCCAGCCTTCCCGGCGATGCCCTGGCGGAATTGAGGGCCCTTGTCGCTGCATGCCGGATCGACGTCCCCGCCGCCCTGCCGTCGGCGCTGGCCTGTCTGGTCGGCTATTTCGGCTACGAGACCATCGGCCTCGTCGAGAAGCTGCCGCGCGCGCCGCAGAGCGACCTCGTCCTGCCCGACATGTTGTTCACCCGGCCGACCGTGGTGCTGGTGTTTGACCGCCTGTCCGACGAATTGTTCGCCATCGCCCCGGTCTGGGCCGAAGGCGGCGCTCCAGAACGCCTGCTCGAAGCCGCAGCCGAACGCATCGACAATGCCTTGCGCAAGCTGGCGGAGCCTGTCCCGGCAGATGCGCGCCTGGCCGAGGCCGTGGACGTTACCCCCCAGCCCGTCATGCCCGCTGCCAACTACGCGCAGATGGTCACCCGGGCGAAGGACTACATCGAGGCGGGCGACATCTTTCAGGTTGTGCTGGCCCAGCGCTTCACCGCGCCCTTCCCGCTGCCACCGATTGCGCTCTACCGTGCCCTGCGCCGCATCAACCCCTCGCCGTTCCTCTATTTCCTCGACATGCCGGGCTTCGCGCTGACCGGGTCGAGCCCCGAGATCCTCGTGCGCATTCGCGATGGCGAAGTCACGATCCGTCCCATCGCCGGCACCCGCCCCGCGGCCAGACTCCGGAAGAAGACCGCGCCAACGAACTCAGCCTGCTCGACGATCCCAAGGAGCGCGCCGAACACCTCATGCTGCTCGACCTCGGCCGCAACGATGTCGGCCGCGTGGCCAAGGCGGGCACGGTCAAGGTCACGGAGAGCTACACGGTAGAGCGCTACAGCCACGTCATGCACATCGTCTCGAACGTGGTCGGTCAGCTCGACACAACCCGAGCCGACAGCGTCGACGCCCTCTTCGCAGGCTTCCCCGCAGGCACCGTCAGCGGCGCACCCAAGGTCCGCGCCTGCGAGATCATCGCCGAACTCGAACCCGAAACCCGCGGTGCCTACGCCGGCGGCGTCGGCTATTTCGCACCCGACGGCTCGGTCGACAGTTGCATCGTCCTGCGCACCGGCGTGATCAAGGACGGAGTCCTCCACGCACAGGCCGGCGCAGGGATCGTGGCCGACAGCAATCCCGAATACGAACAGCGCGAATGCGAGCTGAAGTCAGGCGCCTTGTTCGCAGCGGCGCGTGAGGCTGTGCGGGTGGCAACAGAAGCGAAATTTGGCCAATGATCCTCGTCATCGACAATTACGACAGCTTCACCTGGAACCTCGTCCACTACCTGATGGAGATGGGCGCGGAGGTTGAAGTCGTGCGCAACGACGCGCTCACCGCCGAGCAAGCGATCAGGACCGGCGCGCAGGGGTTCCTGCTTTCGCCCGGCCCTTGCACGCCGAATGAGGCGGGGGTGAGCCTTGATCTGGTCGGCGCTGCGGCGGATGCCAAGCTGCCGCTGCTCGGGGTGTGCCTCGGCCACCAGTCGATCGGGCAGTATTTCGGCGGCAAGGTCGTGCGCGGCGGGTTGATGCATGGCAAGACCTCGCCGGTCACGCATGATGGCACCGGCGTGTTCGAGGGCCTGCCCTCGCCGTTCATCGCCACCCGCTATCACTCGCTGATCGTGACCGACATTCCTGACTGCCTCGCGGTCAACGCGCAGTCGGACGACACGCACGTCATGGGCTTCCGCCACACCGCGCTGCCGATCCACGGCGTGCAGTTCCACCCGGAAAGCATCGCCACCGAGCACGGGCACGCCATGGTCGCGAATTTCCTCAAGCTGTGCGGCATCAAGACCAACCCGCTGCCAGCATGAGCCTGCCCGACATTTCCCATCCGCTTGAGGAAGCCGAGGCCGAAGCCGCGTTTGCCGCAATCCTCGACGGCACCGTGGCGGACGACGCCATCGCGCAGTTCCTTTCCGCCCTGTCCGACCGGGGCGAGACGGCGAGCGAAATCGCGGGCGCTGCACGTGCAATGCGGGCGCGGATGATCCCGGTCAACGCGCCAGCCAACGCCATCGACGTCTGCGGCACCGGCGGCGATGGCCACCACACGCTCAACGTCTCGACGGCGGTCAGCCTCGTTGTTGCGGCCTGCGGCGTGCCCGTTGCCAAGCATGGCAATCGCGCGGCGAGTTCAAAGGCAGGCGCGGCCGATACGCTCGAAGCATTGGGCCTCAATCTCGATCGCGCAGGCGAAACGGCTGAGGCGACGCTCAACGATCTTGGCATCTGCTTCCTCTTTGCCGCGCGCCACCATCCGTCGATGGGCAGAATCATGCCGATCCGCAAGGCGCTGGGCCGCCGCACGATCTTCAACCTGATGGGGCCGCTGGCCAATCCCGCAGGCGTTCGCCGTCAACTCGTCGGCATCGCCAGGCCAGCCTACGTTCCGATCTATGCCGAAGCGATCCGCCGCCTGGGCACCGTTCACAGCATGGTCATCTCCGGTGACGAGGGCCTCGACGAGCTGAGCCTTGCCGGTGGCAATGAATTGGCCGAGGTGCTGGGCGACGAAGTTTCGATGCGCCGCGTCTCCCCTGCCGACATCGGCCTGCCACTGGCGCCGGTCGACGCCATTCGCGGCGGCGACGCAGCCTTCAACGCCTCCGCGCTGCGCGCGCTTCTGCAAGGCGAGGAAGGCCCCTACCGCAACGCCGTGCTGTTCAACGCCGCCGCTGCGCTGATCGTCGCCGGTGAAGCGCGCGACTGGCATGAGGGCATCGAGGAAGCCGCAGAGGCACTCGACAAGGGCCTCGCCAATGCCCTGCTAGACTGCTGGATCGCCGCGCTGAAGTAGCGCGCTTTGCGGGGCATGCGTATCGAAGGACACACTTGCCCCCATGCGTCCAAACTCGCTAAGGCGCCCCTGCCATGACCGACAAGCTCACTGAAATCTGCGACACCAAGCGCAGCGAAGTCGCCGCCCGCAAGGCCGCTGTCAGCACCAGCGAACTGGCGGCGCGCGCCGCAAAGCAGAGCGCCCCGCGCGGGTTCGAAGCGGCGCTGCGTGTCCGCGCGGAGACCGGTTATGCGCTGATTGCCGAGATCAAGAAGGCCAGCCCGTCCAAGGGCCTGATCCGTGCCGATTTCGCACCTGCCGACCATGCCCGCGCCTATCAGGCCGGGGGCGCGGCTTGCCTCTCGATCCTGACAGACGCGCCCTACTTTCAGGGCCATGAGGACTATCTGGTCGCGGCCCGCGCTGCCTGCACGCTGCCGGTGATCCGCAAGGACTTCATGGTCGATCCGTGGCAGTGCCTTGAGGCACGCGCCATCGGCGCCGATGCCATCCTGATCATCGCCGCCTGCCTTTCCGACAGCCAGATGGCCGAGATCGAAGCGGCTGCCCGCGAACAGGGCATGGATGCGCTGGTTGAAGTCCACAACGAAGCGGAAATGGAGCGGGCCGCGCGGCTGAAGTCGCGCCTGATCGGCGTCAACAACCGCGATCTCAAGCGCTTCGTCACCGATCTCGGCACGACCGAGCGCCTTGCACCCCTGGCTCCGGAAGGCACCTTGCTTGTTGCCGAAAGCGGCATCAACACCCACGCAGACATCCTTCGCCTCGAAAAGTGCGGCGCACGCACCTTCCTGGTGGGCGAAAGCCTGATGCGGCAGCATGATGTCGAGGCGGCGACCCGCGCTCTGCTGCAGGGCTGAACCTTACCGGACGGCCCGGAACTCGCCCCTCGTCCGCAAAGCCGCGATTACGCCGGTGCAGATCATGAACTGGCCGAAGTAGTAGAGCGGCCAGATCAGCAGCCCCGGGACCGCGCTCTGCGCCAGCGGTCCCATCCGCGCGAAGATCAGCAGGTCCGATGCGACGAACATCGCCGCGCCTAGCGCCACGCGGCTGCGCGGAAAGTCACTGGCAAATGCGGCCATCGCCATTCCGCCGAGCAGCAGCGCATAGCCGGCAACGTCTGTCCGGCCGGAAAGCGCCCACGACAACGCGGGAACGCCGAGGAGACAGACCACCACCACAGCCTTGTCTGATCCTGAAAGGCTGGCGCGCGGGTGGCGCAGATATAGCGCGATTGCGGCAATGTGGCCGGCGAAGAACGCCGCGGCACCGCCGGTGAAGTCCACTTCGAGCACCATGTCGCCAATCGCGCCCAGAGCCATGACGAGCGCAAGCAGGTGGGCACTGCGCGAGGGATGATGCGCCCAGGCATAGGCCGCGAGCAGGGCAACGCCGGCGCCTTTCCAGACGATCAGCCACAGGCCCGGCACCTGCCCCTTTGCGGCCAGCCAATAGCTCGTTCCGGCAATCAGACTGGCGACGAGCCAGGGCCGTTTCTCGATCAATGCGCGTCCCGGCACCCGGCGTCTTCTCCCTTTGCCCTGCGGACGGTCTTGCCGCAGCGGCGCGGCAATGCCAAGGGCAAGCGCATGACGCATCAGGTCCATATCATCGGCGGCGGCATGGCCGGAAGCGAAGCAGCCTGGCAGCTTGCCCGGCGCGGGGTTCGCGTGCGCCTGTCCGAAATGCGCGGCAGCGGCGACACAACCCCTGCCCACAACGGCGACGGTCTTGCCGAACTGGTCTGCTCCAATTCCTTCCGTTCGGATGATGACGAGAAGAACGCGGTTGGCCTGCTGCATCACGAAATGCGCCAGTGCGACAGCCTGCTCATGGCCGCGGCCGCGAAGGCGCGCGTGCCCGCTGGCTCTGCGTTGGCCGTGGACAGGGATGTGTTCTCGGCGGAAGTCGAAGCCGCCTTGCGCGCGCAGCCGACGCTGGAGATCGTGCGCGAGCGGGTCGATACGCTCCCCGTCGAGGGACTGACGATCGTCGCGACCGGCCCCCTCACCGCCCCCTCGCTTGCCGAAAGCATCGGCGGTGCAACCGGCGCCGACAGCCTTGCCTTCTTCGACGCCATTGCGCCGATCGTCTATCGCGATTCTATCGATATGGGCGTGGCGTGGATGGCCTCGCGCTGGGACAAGGGCGCCGAGGCCTCGCTGGCCATGGGTGGCGACGGGCGCGACTACATCAACTGCCCGATGACGCGCGACCAGTACCTTGCCTTCCGCGAGGAACTGCTGGCAGGCGAAAAGACCGAATTCAAGGAGTGGGAAGCCAACACGCCCTACTTCGATGGTTGCATGCCGATCGAGGTGATGGCGGCGCGGGGTGAGGAAACCTTGCGTTTCGGGCCGATGAAGCCGGTCGGGCTCGACAATCCGCATTGGGCCACGCCCGAACATCCCAACGGCCGCTGGCCCTACGCGGTCGTCCAGCTGCGGCAGGACAACAAGCTCGGCACGCTGTGGAACATGGTCGGTTTCCAGACCAAGCTGAAGCATGCCGAACAGGTCCGCGTGTTCCGCACCATCCCCGGTCTTGAGAACGCCGAGTTTGCGCGGCTGGGTGGCTTGCATCGCAACACCTTCCTCAACTCGCCAACGCTGCTCGATCGGCAACTGCGCTTGAGATCGGCGCCGCACATCCGCTTTGCCGGCCAGATCACCGGCTGCGAAGGCTATGTCGAGAGCGGCTCGGTCGGCATGCTGGCCGGGTTGATGACCGCTGCCGAAATCGCCGGACGTACCTGGACGCCGCCTCCGCAAACCACGGCGCTGGGATCGCTGTTGTCCCACATAACCGGCGATGCCGATGCCGAGAGCTTTCAGCCCATGAATGTCAACTTCGGCCTCTTCCCGCCCCTGCACGACGTGAAGAAGAAGGCGCGCAAGGAAGCCTATACCGAACGGGCCAAGGCGGACATCGCGCCCTGGATCAGCGCGCTGGCTTGAGAGTCTATTTGCACGAGCATTTCTGCTTTGGCTTGGGCTTCACCTTGGGACGCGTCGTGGCGAACTCCTCGCGCGTGAGGAACAGGTCTCCGTTTCCGTCGGCAGACTTGAACTTGTCGACGGTGACATAGGCCCATTCTTCGAACGTCAGCAGGTTGTTGCCGTCCTTGTCGAGCTTGCGAAAGGCCGATGCGCGCAGGCTCAGCATTTCGGTGCGGCTGATCCGGTTGTCCCTGTCCTTGTCGACAAGATTGAACCGGCGGGTCTCCTTGCCGACAGAGGTTGCCTCTGGCGGGGCGACACCGGTGAGCCCTTCGATATCGGCGCTCGGCAGGCTCTCCGGAGCGACAGCGGCTTCGGCAACCGGCAGTGGCGGGGCAGCTCCTCCCCGTGTCTCAGCGCGCCCCTGCCACCAGAATATGCCTGCAGCGCAAAGCATCAGGGCAGCCAGTCCACCGAGCAAGACACGAACCATCTCCGACCCTCCGTCATCAAGGGTCTAACGCCGCAGCGCTATCGCGGCAGGGGTAGATGCTACCGCTTTGGCACGAACTCAGAAGCCCAGCGTTCCGGCGCGGACCACCCGCAGGAATTCGACAAGTCGGCGGCCCTTCCCGAGGTTACCGCCGCTGTCCCTCATGGCAGACAGCACGGCAAGCGGCCTCATCGCCCGCGGCAATGCGCCCCTACGCCCACCGAGGGTTTCCCGACCCGCAAGATGACGTGCATGAGCCTCGATCGCGCCGGTGTCTCGAACTGCGAGCACCTCGGCCAAGGCGAGATAGGCATTGGTCAGCGCCTGAGCGAATTCGTCTTCCTGATCCTCGCCCAGAGCGCGAGCCTCCCAGCTGTCGACCAGACCCACCAGTCGGCCGTGCTGCCCGTTCCACGCCCTCAGCGATGCCAGCGCCGGTTCGCTTACCGGCCAAGCCGCGCCGCTCTCCTTCAGGCGATCCCGCCACCATGACAGCCGCAACTGGATCATCAGGGGTTCACGTCCCGGGCGGGCCGTCTCGGCCAGTTTCTGCTCGAGCATGAACAACGCCAGCCACGCCGGGCGCGCCTTGGCAGGAGCATAGGCAAGGGCAATTCTTCGCGAAATATCGAGGGTTTCGGCGGGTTCCGATGGTAACTTCGACATTAAGAAACAACTCTCGCAATTCCCGTATTGTTTAACGGGCCGTCAACCAGATGGCTTCAAGATGAACTTACCACGACAATCTACTTAACGAGTCGCGGGGATTGGCATCGGCAGCCGCCGACGGGATGAGATAACGGTAGCAGCATGCGCTCAGCATTTCGATCACTCTCGGGATTGATCCACCTTTGCAAGCGCCTGGCGCGGCACAAGGGCGGCAATGCGACGCTGCTCCTTGCCCTGGGCATGCCCGCGTTCATCGGCGGAGCGGGATTCGCGGTCGATACCGCACAGTGGTACATGTGGAAGCGCGAACTGCAGTTCGCCGTGGACCAGGCCGCTCTGGCCGGCGCCTGGGCCCGAACGCAGAGCGCAACGCGCGCCATCTATTCGGACCGGGCGCTTCAGGAATTCAACGCCAACATATCGACCGTTTCGGACATCACCGTCGGAACGCCTTCGGTCACGTTGTCGAGCTATGCCGGTGGCAGCAACAACAGCGTCACGGTGAGCGCGACAGTTCGCGACACCCTGCCCTTTTCAAGCTTTCTGACCGGAAGAGGCACCACGGTCACGGCATCGGCACAAGCGGCGTACACGGCGGGCACATCCTTCACGTCGTGCCTGCTGGCGCTTGATGAAGACGAAAGCGGCGCCATCACAATCGGTGGCACTTCCGTGCTGAAGGCCAAGTGCGGCATCGCGGCCCTTTCGACCTCGGAATCGTCCATTCTGGTTGACGGCAATCCCGACATCGATGCCGGCTGGGTGCTTTCCCGCGGCGGCATCGACGAGTGGTTCAGCACACATACGGACGACGAGGTCCACGACTACCTCGAAGGCCTGTTCGATCCCTATGCCAACCTTTCGCCGCCCAACCCGGCCGAGAGCCAGGTGGCGCGCAATTACTACTGCGTGCAGGGCACCACGACCACCCGTGCCGACCGCAACAAGAAGACAACCGTCACCTATACCTACTGGAAGGGTGCGACGTGGCAGACTGCGACTGAGCAGGTCAGCAATAACAAGAACGCCAAGAAGGACTATTCGACCGAGAACAACGACGGCTATGTCATCGTCGAAAACACCGTGGTGGCGGGCACGACCTACACGACCACAGTGGTGTGGACCCAGACCAACAACGGATCGGGAAACAACATCGTCTGGGAAAAGATGGAAACGGTGGTGGCCACGACGCTGTCCAACATCAGCAAGACCACGACTGCCGACCTGGCCTCGGTACTACCGGGCACCTACACTGGGGGCATAAAGGTGTCCTGCGCCACGACATTTGCGCCGGGTGTCTACGTCATTGACGGTGGCGGTGTCGAGATCAGTGGGCAATACGCCGTGGTTGGAAGCGGCGTGATGTTCGTGCTGAAGAATGGTGCGTACATCAAGATCAATGGCGGTTCGAACATCAACCTCACGGCCATTCAAGCTTCGGAACTGGTCAGCCGTGGGGTATCGGAGACGAACGCCAACGCACTTGCCGGCATGCTGGTCTTCGAGGATCGCACCTCAACCGGCACCGACCGCAGCAAGATCAATGGTGACTCTTCTACAGTCCTCAACGGTACGATCTACCTGCCGAACAGCGGCATCGACTTCACCGGGACAGCAAAGGTCACAAGCCAGTGCCTGATGATCGCGGCTGACACGATCACGATTTCCGGGACGGCCAACATGAGCTCATTCTGTCCGCCCGGAGTGACCGAAGACACCGTGGTTGCCAAGGAAGTCAGCAAAGTGAAGCTGATCGTATGATTGCAGCCAGATCACTTCTGAAACGCATCACAATTGACACATGCGGGGCGATGGCCGTCGAGACGGCGATCATCGCCCCGCTCATGGTGTTGTTCAGCCTTGGCGCCTATCAGGTGAGCAGCCTCGTTGCGCGGCAGAGCGAGTTGCAGAGCGCCATGACGCTCGCCGAATCCGTCGCGCTTGCAACTGACCCGGACACGGCCGACGAACTGACCGCGCTCAAGAACGTCGTGATTGCGACCGCCGGACTGGAGTCCGAACAGGTGAACGTGGCGGCCGCCTATCGTTGCAACTCCTCCAACGCCTATGTCGCACTGGAAAGCACCTGCGCGACAGGCGATAACGTCTCACGCTATGTGCAGGTCACGCTGACATCCGATTTCGTGCCGATCTGGACAGAGTTCGGCCTCGGCTCGACCATTTCGCTCCAGGTCAATCGCTATGTTCTTTACGGCCAGAGGACCAAGGCATGACCGCCAAGGGCATGATCAGGGCAATGCGCGCCTTGCTGCGGCAGAAGCAGGGGTCCGTGGTGACGGAGTTTGCCCTTCTCGCGCCCACGATCCTCGCCTTGATGCTCGGCGTCTTCCAGATCGGCATCGGCATGCAGAACTACAACGCGATGCGTTCGGTCGCGTCAGACGTGATGCGCTACGCCGTGGTGAATTATCAGACCGGGAATGAGCTTACCAACGATCAGATCCGATTCTATCTGCGCTCCATCGCGATCAAAAGCCCTTATCTGTTGGAAAGCTCGCGTCTGGCGATCACCGTCACGAATGTTGCCACGCCCCGTATTGCAGGAACGGTCGAGAAGACCGTGACCATGACTTACAGCATCCCGACTGTTCTTTCATTTATCGGAGTGGATGCATTTCCGATCACATACTCCCAACCGCTTTTCCTGATGGAAAGTACCTGAGGCTCAACGGACCAGTCCGATTGCTGCCAAGCACTTGGATTAATCATGCCTTCCACAACATCGCGGGGCTATTTCGGTATTTTAAGACATATTTTACGATGAAAGTTATCCTTGATATTAGGGGTTTCTGCGTAATCTTATAGAATATGTCGTCAGGCGCTCCTCTTTCCCGTTGCCATTCCTGGCTTCGAACGCAGTATGGTTCGACGGTCGACTGCCTGCGCGGTCTCTGCCGGGATGAATCCGGCAATGCCCTGATCATGCTCGCAATATCTGTCGTTCCGCTGCTTGCGCTGGTCGGCTCGAGCATCGACATGGGTCGCGCATATCTCGTCGAATCCCGGCTTCAGCAAGCCTGTGATGCCGGCGTGCTCGGCGCCCGAAAGGAACTGGGTGCGATCGTCGACTTCGACCCTGACGTCGACGGCGCAGCTGTCGTCAGCAAGGGCACGCGCTTTTTCAACGCGAACTTTGCCGACGGCATCTACAACTCCATCGACAGGGACTTCGTGATGACCCTGGAGGACGATCAGTCCGTCGGCGGCATTGCGTCGGTCATCCTTCCGACCGACATCATGCAGTTCTTCGGCAAGGACGAAATCGCCATATCCGTCAATTGTCGCGCCGAACTGAACGTGCCGAACACCGACATCATGATGGCCCTCGATGTCACCGGCTCGATGGCCGAAAGCAACCCCGACGACACCTCGCCCAAGATTGCCGTGCTGAAATCGGTGGTGAAGGGCTTCTACGCCACAATGGAAGCCAATCGTCAGCCACAAAGCCGGATTCGTTATGGCTTCGTTCCCTATTCCACGAACGTGAACGTCGGCGGCTTGCTCAAGGACGAATGGGTCGTCCCACAGTGGCGCTATCCATCGCGGACCCTGGTGGGCACGAGTGGAAGCGGCGGGCTTTATGGATACTACAGTGCCGTCTCTCCGGTATCCGGGACCTATCACACAACCACCTCGACATTTGCTGCGACGGAGGCCGGTGGCGCATACTCTTGTGCTGCACCGGCAAACACGCTGACGACGTCGACTCAGCTTGTTTCCACGACGACCGCCGCAGTGACCGACCCCTCCGGCACGAGGACGACCTACACTTACAACCGCACGAGGAACGGCAACACCTATTCCGTCTCTCAATCCGGCACGACCTGCACGCTCTCGACGACGACTTATGCGAGCTATGTCGACACCTTCAAGTACATCACCGAGCCCAGTCTCGCCTCGGGCAGCTCCTGGCTCTACAAGGATGTCCTGAGGGACACGAGCGACTGGCGCACGGCGTCGAACGGCTGCATTGAAGAGCGATCGACCTACGAGATCGACGACTACGCCAACGTCGATCTCGATCGCGCGCTCGATCTCGATATCGATACGGTGCCCACCTCCGGCGCTCCCGACACGCAGTGGCGGCCGATGTATCCTGCGATGATCTACGAACGTGCCAGGCGTTGGGACGGCTCGGGCAGCTTCACCACCAGCGAGGTCACCACCAACAGCGAGTTCCTTGCTCCTGGCATTGCCGGATTCGCCGCCTGCCCCACTTCAGCGCGCAAGCTGCAGGTGTGGGACCAGAGCGCATTCGACGGCTACATCGACGGCCTGGTTGCCGCCGGCAGTACGTACCACGACATCGGCATGATCTGGGCAGCGCGTCTGCTGTCTCCGAAGGGACTCTTCGCGGCCGAGAATGCCGATGTCTCTGCGCGCCAGAGGACCAGTCGCCACCTGATCTTCCTGACCGACGGGCAAACGTCCTCACTGGACATCAGTTACAGCTCCTACGGCGTGGAGCCGATCGCACAGCGGCGCTGGAGTCCGACATCGCCGATCACGCTCACGCAGACGATCGAAAAGCGGTTTTCCTTCGTCTGCGAGGAAGTGAAGAAGCGCAACATCACTGTCTGGTTCGTCGCATTCGGCACCGATCTCAACCCGATCATGACCGATTGTGCCGGCAGCGGCCACTACTTCAGCGCGAAGAATGCCGGAGAACTGCAGAATGCCTTCCGGAAGATCGCGCGCTCGATCGGCGACCTGAGACTGGCCCAGTGATGAGACGCAATTTGCACAACCTCGGCACCGATGCGGAAGGCGCAACGGCGGTGGAGTTCGCGCTTGCCTCTCCTGTGCTGGTGCTCCTGCTGATGGGACTCTTCGACATGGGATACTCGGTCTATGCCAACACGATGCTGCAAGGGGCACTGCAACGCGCCGCGCGCGATTCCACTGTCGAGGGGGCAGCAAGCACTTTGACCGTGCTCGATGACGCGGTGAAGTCCGAGGTCCTTCGCGTCGTTCCCGATGCCTCCATCGCGTTTTCGCGCAAGGCCTACGCCAACTTCACGGATATCGGGTTGGAGGAAGACTATACCGACGCCAACGAGAACGGCGTCTGCGATGACGGAGAGCCTTACGAAGACGCCAATGGCAGTGGCACATGGGATCGCGACAGGGGCGCCAATGGCCTTGGCGGGGCGCGCGACGCGGTCGTCTATACCGCGACCATGACCTACGACCGCAAGTTCCCGATGGCGTCCCTGATCGGCCTCAGCGAAACGGTGACCAACAGCGCCAGCACGGTGCTGCGTAACCAGCCTTACGATGCCCAGAAGAGCCGGGCAAAACTCGGGAACTGCACGTGAAGCGGATTGTCGAGCGCCTCGCTGGCGTGGTCCGCAACACCTCCGGCGTGGCGGCGGTCGAACTCGCGCTTGGGGCGCCGCTCGTGCTTACGCTCGGGCTGTGGGGAGCGGAACTGGGCAATCTTGCCATCACCCACATGCGTGTCAGCCAGCTAGCCATGCAACTGGCCGATAACGGCTCACGCATCGGTGACGTGTCGATGCTCGAAAACCTCAAGATCTACGAAAGCGACATCAACGACCTGCTGGTCGGCGCCAACATCCAGGCAGGCAAGCTCGATCTGTTCGAGCATGGCCGGGTTGTCATCAGCAGCCTTGAGGTCGTGCCCGGCACCGAAGACACCCAGTACATCCACTGGCAACGCTGCAAGGGCAAGCGGAACTTCCAATCGTCGTACGGCGGTGAAGGAACAGGAACCGATGGCTCGCTTTCCGGCATGGGACCGGCCGGCGAGGAAGTGACCGCAACCGAAGGCGATGCAGTCATCTTCGTCGAGATCGAGTATGCGTACCAGCCCCTCGTCAGCCAACGCTTCGTGCCCGATGCGGTAGTTCGCACAACCGCAACCTTCAACGTCCGTGCTGACCGGGATCTGACCCAGATCTACCAGCGCAACGGCGCGGCTCCCGACCCCATCGCGCAATGCAATGTCTATAATGGTTACGACTGAATGTGAAAGGGCGCCGGATCGCTCCGACGCCCCTGCACTTTCAGCCGATCTGGCAACTCAGCGGTAGCAGACCTTCCGCACGGCGGCCGCGATCTTGCTGGCGTCGATCAAGGCCAGCTTTTCAAGATTCGCCGCATAAGGCAGCGGCACATCCTCGTCGCACACGCGCAGAACGGGGGCGTCGAGGTGATCGAAGCCCTCCTCCATGCAGATCGCGATGATTTCGGACGCGATGGAGCAGACCGGGAAGCCTTCTTCGGCCACGACCATGCGGTTGGTCTTGGCCAGAGAGGCAAGGACCGTTTCCTTGTCGAGCGGGCGCAGCGTGCGCAGGTCTATCACTTCCGCATCGATGCCGTCGGCGGCAAGTGCTTCGGCCGCTTCGAGTGCGAAGCCGACGCCGATCGAGTACGAAACGATCGTCACATCCTTGCCAGGACGGACAATGCGGGCCTTGCCGATCGGCAGCACGAAATCGTCGATCTGCGGCACGTCGAAGGTGCGGCCGTAGACCAGTTCGTTCTCGAGGAAGACAACCGGATCCTCGCTGCGGATGGCCGCGCGGAGCAAGCCCTTGGCGTCGGCGCTGTCATAGGGCGCGATGACGACAAGGCCAGGCACGTTGGCATACCACGGGCCGTAGTTCTGGGAGTGCTGCGCACCAACGCGGCTGGCAGCCCCGTTGGGGCCACGGAACACGATCGGGCAGCGCATCTGGCCACCGGACATGTAGTTGGTCTTGGCGGCAGAGTTGATGATGTGGTCGATCGCCTGCATGGCGAAGTTGAACGTCATGAACTCGATGACCGGGCGAAGGCCGCCCATGGCAGCGCCAGCGCCGATGCCGGCAAAGCCGTACTCGGTGATCGGCGTATCGATCACGCGCTGCGGGCCGAACTCCTCGAGCAGGCCTTGGGTGACCTTGTAGGCGCCCTGGTACTCGGCCACTTCCTCGCCCATCACGAACACGCGATCATCCGCGCGCATTTCCTCGGCCATGGCATCGCGCAGGGCTTCGCGGACCGTGGTCGGCACCATCGTCGTGCCGGCGGGAAGTTCGGGATCGGCGGCCGGCTTGGCATCGCTCTTGGGCGCGATGGCTGCCGCGGCCTTCGCCTTGGCATCCTGCCCGGCAGGAGCTTCGCTTTGCGCGGCCTTCTGTTCCACCACCGGCGCGGGTGCAGGTGCAGCATCGGACGAATCGTCTTCGCCCTTGATCGTCGCGATGACGGTGCCGACCTTCACGCCTTCGGTGCCCTCAGCCACCAGAATCTCGCCGATCGTACCCTCGTCGACGGCTTCGAATTCCATCGTTGCCTTGTCGGTCTCGATCTCGGCGAGGATGTCGCCCGATTTCACTTCATCGCCGGCCTTGACCAGCCACTTGGCAAGGGTTCCCTCCTCCATGGTCGGGGAGAGCGCGGGCATCTTCAGTTCGATGGCCATCTCAGTAGTTCTCCACCAGCACGTCGGTATAAAGCTCGGCCACATCGGGCTCGGGCGATGTTTCGGCGAAATCTGCCGATTCGGCGACGACCTGGCGAATGCGCTTGTCGATTTCCTTGATCCTCTCCTCGGTCACGCCGCGCTTGAGCAGCTCGGCCTTGGCACCTTCGATCGGATCGTGATTGTCGCGCATTTCCTGCACTTCCTCACGACTGCGGTACTTTGCGGGGTCAGACATGGAGTGGCCGCGATAACGATAGGTCTTGAGTTCCATCAGCACCGGACCATTGCCGGCGCGGACGTACTCAAGCGCAACTTCCGCTGCCTGACGGACCTCCAGAACGTCCATGCCGTTCACGTCCATGCCCGGGATCCGGAACGCGGTGCCACGGCGATAGAAGTGCGTTTCGGCCGAACCGCGCTTTACCGCCGTCCCCATCGCGTAACCGTTGTTCTCGACCACGAAGATGATCGGCAGCTTCCACAGCGCCGCCATGTTGAAGGTCTCGTAAACCTGACCCTGGTTCGAGGCACCGTCGCCGAAGTAGGCCATGCAGACGCCGCCATCGTTGCGATACTTGTGGGCAAAAGCCAGGCCCGCACCAAGCGGAACCTGCGCCCCGACGATACCGTGCCCGCCGTAGAACTTGTGCTCGGTGCTGAACATATGCATCGAACCGCCCTTGCCGCGCGAAATGCCCGCACCGCGACCGGTGAGCTCGGCCATGATCACCTTGGGATCGATGCCGTAAGCAAGCATGTGGCCATGATCACGATACCCCGTGATCACGCTGTCATGCCCTTCCTTGAGGGCAGACTGGAGACCAACGGCGACAGCCTCCTGCCCGATGTAGAGATGGCAGAAACCGCCGATCAGGCCCAGACCGTAAAGCTGGCCCGCCTTCTCCTCGAAGCGGCGAATCAGCACCATCTGCTCGTAGAACTTGAGCAGTTCCTCATCATTTGCATCGTAACGCTTGTTGTTCGCGTGCGCCTGCTGGAGACTCCGCAGGGCGAAGGCCGCTTCTTCGGCTACGTCGGACGCAATGACCGGTTCGGCCCCGACCACGGCAGTGGTCGCGCGCTTCGCCGCTGGTTTCGTGGCAGATGTAGTGGCTCTGGGCCTCGGGGACTTCGCCAAGTCTGGGTTTCCTTTTCTGGCAGCCTCGGGTTCCGTAGGGTCAGGAACGCTCTGTCGAGCCTATACCGCAGCGCGGCCCGTTCGCAACGCTGTTCGGTGACTATGAAGCTATTATGGATACCTATGCAAATTCCATGAACCGTTTTGGCTCGCAGTTCGCGGTCGCACAAATGACTTGGCTGCCCGAAACGAAAAGAGCCCGCGCAACGGCGGGCTCTTTCGAGAAACGGTGATGGCGCACCCGGAACGATTCGAACGTCCGACCCTCAGATTCGTAGTCTGATGCTCTATCCAGCTGAGCTACGGGTGCCCACCATCATGTCATGGCCGAACTTGCGTACAGCCTTCCCGTAACACCTTCCCGAGGAAAGGTGGCGCACCCGGAACGATTCGAACGTCCGACCCTCAGATTCGTAGTCTGATGCTCTATCCAGCTGAGCTACGGGTGCTTGGGAGACGCGCCTTTAGGAGGCTGATTCACCTTTGGCAAGCCCCCAGCAGAGGAATTACCACTTGGGCCAGTGGAATGTCCAAGGGGGCATCGACAGACCTGCGAGTTCCTCGGCATCGACCCAGCGGATCGCGCTTCCCGCTTCCTTCGCCACCGCCACGCCGCCCCAGATTCGCGTGCCGTAGAGCAGAAGAAGGATTTGCCGCGCGTTCGAACCAAGCGCTTCATGCGCAAAGGAAATCGGGAACAACGATTCTTCGTCGATCGCAAGGCCGAGCTCTTCGTCGATTTCCCTTACAACCGCTGAGCCAAGGCTTTCGCCCCCTTCGAGCTTGCCGCCAGGAAACTCCCAAAGGCCGCCGTGCCGCTTGTTCACGGGGCGTTGCTGCATCAGCACGCGCCCTTCCCGGTCAAGAATCGCCAACGCAACCACGATCGTGACTGTCGAGAATTTTTCCATTCCGCGCGCCCATCAACCTTTTCTTAGGATTGCCAACGTAGACCAACCTACGCCGCAACCATGGAAACGGAAATGAAGACCCTTCTTCTGAAAATTTTCCGTAACCATAGCGGCGCTACGGCTGTCGAATACGGTTTACTTATCTCGTTGATCGGACTTGCTGCCACCTTTGGCATGAAGAACTTCTCCGAAGCTCTGTATAACCTGTACGTCACTGTAGACGCGAATACCGACCAAAGAACGAATTCGGATTAACCAATCCTTAGTTTTTTGTAGGTAATACTACGAATGCTCGCTCCGGGGACAAAATGGGGCGGGACGGGAAGAATGAAGCACCACCTCTAGGAGACCGAACATGAAGCTTTTCCGTGACCTGCTCGCCAACAACGAAGGTGCAACCGCGATCGAATACGGCCTGATCGCTGCCCTCGTTGCTGTTGCTGCCATCGGCGCCATGACCTCGCTGGGCGCTTCGCTGAGCAACACCTTCACCGACGTGTCGAACGACATGAACACCGCTGACCAGGCCAACTAATAGTCGGCTCCTCGTCAGAGGGATTGAAGAGGCAGGTGCCAGAGCGCCTGCCTCTTTTCGTTTGTATGGGGAAAAATCGGACGAAAGCAGCGTCAATAGACGACAAGCTTGACCTTCTGCCCTGCAACAAGACGGCTTCCCGAGGAAAGACCGTTCAGAACCAGGAAGCGCTGAAGCGGCTGATCGGTGTAAGCCATGCGCTTCGACAGGGATTCGACAGTGTCGCCCGACTTTACAGTTACCACGGACAGACGGCGGGGTTTGACTGCCGATGCCTCGGTTGCACTGATTCTCCGGATGGACCGGAACATGGTATCGAACTGCGAGGCTTGCCCAGCCTGGCTGATTGTCGTGAAGTGATAGGCCTGCTGCGGGCCGAACTCATAAGCGAACACCACGACATCGACCTGCCCGTTGCCGCTGTTCACCCGGGCCGCACCGTAGACGGCGGGAATGCCGTTGACAGTGGTCCGCTCAAGCGTCGCAGGGGCAAGTTGCTGCTGGCTTGACAGGTTGGTGAAGACCGAGCGCACATAGCTTTCGAGATTGCCACTGTAGGCGGCGGTCGAGAATTCGCCCTTGCCGCTTTGCCCTGAGATCGACACCGCCCGGGTGCCATTCACGAGATAGAAGCCATTGGGTGCCCGGAAAGCGAGCCTCAGGGACGGATGCACGAAGCTGGAACCATCGACGATGCCTTGGGCAGGATCGTCGCCGTATGTCAGCCCGTTGATGCCGGCGAGAAAGGCATCGCGGTTCGTTCTTCCGGTGGTGTTGCCCGCTCGGGTTAACGCGGCCCGGACGCGCGATGCCGGGTCAGGGTGGGTGCTGGCCCATTCCGGCACCTGATTCGTTGTCCCTTTCACGCTGGCATCAAGTGCGTTCTGGTTTGCAAGGCTTTGCAGAACGGTAGACATCGCGCGAGGATCGTAACCTGCCCTCTGCAGATAAGTGATACCCAGGTTGTCCGCTTCGGTTTCCTGGCCGCGCGAGTATTTTAGGGTCAGCAACTGACTGCCGGTAGAGAAGATCTGCTGGCCAAGCTGGCCAAGGGCACTGTTACCGAGCAAGGCGCCGGACAGGATCGATCCCAGCGCTCCGAGCAAAGAATTGCGAGTCGCCTGGCTTTCACGCTTGGCTGCGTGGCGTGCAGCGACGTGTCCGACTTCGTGACCAAGCACTCCGGCGAGTTCTGCTTCGTTGTTCATGAGCGCTGCCAGCTGGCGGGTAACATAGATATAGCCACCAGGGATGGCGAAGGCGTTGTTGACCGGGGAATTCAACAAGGAGACCGTGAAATCACCTCGCGCGTTGCTAAGCCCGGACTGAAGTGCGATGTTCTTGCCGACCGTTTCCACATAGTTCGCCTGCGCCCCGGTCATCGCGCCACCGAACTCTTGCAGCAACTGCGGGTGCGCCTCGGCGCCCTGCTTCTTGTCTGCCGCACTGATCGACTGCGCAGTGCCCTGCGCGGTTGCCGGACTGCCGGTTTGGCTGACACACGCAGGTAGCGACGACATCGCGATGACCGAGACAGTCAGGAACGCGGCGCGCGAACGGCGGAAAAAAGGCATCGTCAACTCCCCAATGCGAATATCTCACGAACGCGAGTGCATCGCACCCGCCCCGCTAATGGACTGGTGCAATAACCGACTTGTCGCAAATAGAGTTCCCGAGCGCCAGATGGCGCGCGCGATCAGGCGCCGATGCGCAGGAAGCGTTCCGCCCGAAGCTGGCGAAGCTCGGCCGCCGGCTTTCCGACAAGCGCATCGAGTTCTTCGCCGATAGCCTTCCCGAGAAGCGCACAAGTTGCCTCAGGGTCGCGGTGCGCTCCTCCAACCGGTTCGCGCACGATGCGATCAATCACGCCAAGCGACAGCAGGTCTTGCGCCGTCACCTTCATCGCTTCTGCCGCGTCTGCAGCCCTTTCGGCCGTTCGCCACAGGATGGAAGCGCAGCCTTCGGGAGAAATGACAGAGTAGACGGCATGCTCGAGCATCAGGACGCGCTCTGCACTCGCCAGCGCCACCGCGCCGCCAGAACCGCCCTCGCCCACGATCGTCGCCACCATCGGAACGCCGAGCGCAAGACAGGCCTCGGTCGACCGGGCGATGGCTTCGGCCTGGCCACGCTCTTCCGCCTCCACGCCCGGGAAGGCGCCCGAGGTATCCACGAGCGTCACGACCGGCAGCCCGAATCGGCTCGCCATTTCCATGAGCCGAATCGCCTTGCGATAGCCTTCGGGCTTGCCCATGCCGAAGTTGTGGCGAATGCGGCTCTGGGTATCGTTGCCCTTTTCGTGGCCGATGAGCATTACCCGGCGACCATCCAGCTTCGCAAATCCACCGACGATCGCCTGATCTTCTCCGAAAAGACGATCACCGCCCAAAGGCATGAAATCCGTAAAGATCTTCTCGACGTAGTCCTTGAAATGCGGACGCGAAGGGTGCCGGGCGACCTGCGTCTTCTGCCAAGGAGTCAGCGCCTTGTAAGTGCTGGCGAGCAATTCGGCCGACTTGCTTTCAAGCCTGCGAATCTCGGACGAGATGTCGATGTCTCCGCCCTGCGCAGTCTGGCGCAGTTCGGCGATGCGGGCTTCCAGCGCGGCGACCGGCTTTTCGAACTCGAGGTAGGAAATCATGGCCAATCCGCTAGGCGCGAGCGCGGATTTGGTCAACTCCGGGCAAGCGGGTGACGCTGGTTTACGAGGGCCACGAGACGCGCGGAATCAACGTGCGTGTAGATTTGCGTGGTGGCGATATCGGCGTGGCCCAGCAAGGTCTGCAACACGCGCAGGTCAGCGCCGCCTTCGAGGAGATGCGTGGCAAAGGCGTGGCGCAACACATGCGGGCTGACCTTTTCCGGATCCAGCCCGGCCCGAAGCGCAAGATCCCTGAGCAACTGAAACAGCCGGACGCGCGACAGGAACCCGCCTCGCGGCGAGGGGAACACGAACCGCCCGCGCCTACCCCGCACCGTGAGCCAGTCGGACAAGGCTTTGGTTGCTCTGGCGGACACCGGCACCATACGCTGGGTCTCGCCCTTTCCGGTAATGGTCAGGAACGGTGCATCACGCGGCACCGCCGCCAAGGGAAGCGAGACAAGTTCGGTAGCACGCAGGCCAGATCCGTAAAGAAGTTCCAGGAACGCCAGCATCCGGAGACTTTCGGGTGTTCGCGACGTCGCATCCTCTTCCGCTTGTCTGAAAAGCGCGCCCACCTCATCGTGCCCAAGCAGGCGCGGGAGCGGGCGGCGGGTCTTTGGTCGTGGCAAGGCGCCTGACGGATCGTCCGCCCGCAAACCTTCGTCCACGAGAAAGCCATAGAACTGCCGCAATGCAGACGACTTTCGCGCCAGGGAACTCGGCGCCAGTTCCGCAAAGGCTCCGGCAAGCCGCGCAATCTCTTCACGCGTCGCAGTCGACAAAGGCCCGATCGCCTCAGCTGCGCCTGAAAGATCCCGGCGATAGGCGGCGATGGTATTGGGAGCCGCGCCACGCTGGACAGCCAGCATCGACAGAAAATCTTCGACTGCAGGCTCCGCCCTGACTTTCACCGCCTCAGACGCGAGCGACGGCTTCGGCGGCAATCATGCGCGCCTCGTTGTTGAGCCCGACACGGTGCAGGGCCGAGACGACATGGTAGAGGTGCAACGGAGTCATCCGGCCCCAGTCATCGCCCTGCATGCCGAAGGCCGCGAGCAACGCAACCAGAGCCTGGTTGTTCGACGTGGCGGCCTTATCAATTGCCTGGGTCCAGCGGGTCTGCCGGTTGAAATCAACGCCAAGCTTGCCTGCGAAGTCACGCGCGGCGGCCGGGTCGACCCGATCCAGCCCCATCATGCCCGCCAGCAGGAAGCGGGATCTGATAGCGTCATCGGAATCGTCATTGTCGGCGAAGGCATTGAGCCCTTCGGAGCCCGTGCGGTTGGCCCGGCCCGGATTTGCCAGGACCAGCAAACCCCAAGCCTCCGTTCCGACCGGACAGAAAGGCGCCCATTTTATGGCGTTCCGATCGAGCCCTGCGGTCAGCATCGAGGAAATCAGGGGCGCCGCGCTATCGGCCAGTGCCTCGGAGGGGATCATCCTCGCCGATGCATGCGATGTGAGGACCAAGCCTGCATAGGCGCGATCGGGGTCGTTGCCATCGCCCCACAGGGTACGGATCGCGTCGAGCCGGTCGTCCTGTGCCTCGGCCACATAGGCGGTGCGCAAGGTTGCGGCCCGCTGCGCCCACTCATCCGCAGCGTCATTCTCTCCCTCGGCATCCCACTGGGCGTGGATGGCGCTGTACAGATCGATCATCGCCCGGGACGAGAGCACGCCGCGTGCGGCACCCACATCGGCGGCTGCGGCCCGTGAATAGAGCGACAGCATCGGCGCCCGCGCCGCCAGCAGGGCGTAGTTCTCGCCAGCTTTCTTGCGCAGGTCCTCTGGAGGCTCAAGCCCCGTCGCTAAGGACATGCCGATGCTCCAAGGTGTCAGCGCCTCCACATCATTCCACTCGATCTTGACAGCACGCCGCGCGTTGGTGGCTGCTCCGGCAAACTTTTGTGCCAGCAAGATGTCTATCTTGGTTCCGGTTCCCCTGCGCAACGCCTTGTCCAGCGATGCCATCGCGGTCGAACCTTCGTCGGTGAAGGCGGAACAGATCGCGCGTGAAAGCTCCCAGTCCCATCCGGGCCTGCCTGCGGCCGTGAGCGCAGTGATGGGACACAGCCCCACTGGATCCGCCGTCGCCAGGAAGCTCGCCATCGCGGCATCCTCGAGACCACGGGTGAAATTCCCGCTGTCGACCGATTGCACCATCGCCCGCGCAGCGTCCGCTTCGCCCATGCGCAGCAGGAGCTGCGCACGGATGGCTGCCCAGTCCGCCCCGTTCATGCCGACTGGAGTTGCCAGCCTGCTGGCAATGACCCTGCGTGCGAGGATGTGGCCCCAGCGCGAAACGAAGCGCCCACGCATCTTCGTGATCACGCCCTCGACAAACGGGCCGTTGAGGTAGTGCGTCGAACCAACCGGAAACCCGCCGTCGCTCTGATCAATCACGCCTACGACATCGAGGCTGCGCCGTCCGGCTGGGGGAATGTCAGACTTGGGCCTTGCCGAATCTATCAGCTTGGCGAGCAGTGCCGGGTCGATCGAATCGAGCAATGCCTGATCACTGAGCCCCCCCCGGCGGTGGCGGCGGGTTGCACAGCGTCAGGCAGGGGCTGCACGACCGGCGAAGCTGTCGGCATGGGAGCGGCCGATCCCGAAGCTGCTGGCCGTGCAGCAACCGGAGCCGCGCTGCGTGCCGGTGCCGGGGCGCTGGAGCGCTGTGGCGCAGGGCGCGATGGCGCAGGAGGGTTATCAAAGCCCGGCGGCAGCAGGGATTCCTGCGCGACCAGCGCGCCGGACACTGAAGCAAGTGCAGCAACGCTGCCCAGCCAGATCGCCATCCTTCCGGACACACGCCTGCTCACTGCGCTCTGCTCCCGACCGGAGGTTCGCCGACCGGCTGTTCGACCCACTGCATCGGCTGTGTTCCACCCCTGATCCAGATCACCGTCAACAAGGCCACCACCACAACTGCTGCCAGAGCGACCACGGCAATCCTCTTCATTCAACCACCCGGTACCAGACGCCAAACGCTTTTGCACCGCCATGCAGTCGAGGCGGTGCTTGCAACGGGCACTAGCGCAAGTATAGGCGGCGCGGCAATGGAACATGACGCGCATCCGCTCAGCTCGTCCGAAATCGCCCGTATCGCGCGGCGGATCGCACGACCGTTGGTGCTCGTCGGCATGATGGGAGTGGGGAAGACGACCGTCGGCAGAAAGCTGGCGACGATGCTCCACCTGCCTTTCCTTGACGCCGACGAAGAGATCGAACGCGCAGCGCACATGCCGATCCCCGAGATTTTCGCCACATATGGCGAACAATATTTTCGCGATGGCGAGCGTCGCGTCATCGTGCGCCTGATGGGCACGGGTCAGCATACGGACCGCAAGGTGCTCTCAACCGGAGGCGGCGCTTTCTGCAATGCCGAAACCCGGGCGCTGATCCTTGAAAAAGGCATTGCTGTCTGGCTCGACAGCGACGTCGACACCCTTGTCGAACGCGTTGGCCGGAAGGACAACCGCCCCCTTCTCCGGTCGGGAGACCCGCGCGAGATCTTGTCTCGTCTCAAGGCGGAACGGGAGCCGTTCTACTCCCAGGCCCCGATCCATGTCACCAGCAGCGCGCAGCCGCATCATGTGACTGCCGACAAGATACTCAAGGCAATCGACAAATGGCTGTGATCCCCGTCGCCATCGCTGGCGCCCCTTATGAAGTGCGCATCGAAGCCGGGCTGCTATCGAATGCGGGTGAACACTGCCGTCCTTTCCTGCGCAAGGACCGCGTTGCCATCGTCACCGATGCAAATGTCGCCGCGCATTGGCAGGAAACCGTGACAGCTTCGTTCGCTTCTGCGGGCGTGCAGAGTGAATGGCTCGTCCTTCCTGCGGGTGAAAGCACCAAGAGCTGGGAACACCTCGCCCGTGTTGTCGACTGGCTGCTGCTTCAGGAAGTGGAGCGCAAGGACAACATCGTCGCTTTCGGCGGTGGCGTGATTGGCGACCTGACCGGCTTTGCCGCCTCGATGGTCAAGCGCGGCTGCGGCTTCATCCAGATACCTACTACTCTACTGGCGCAGGTCGATTCCAGCGTCGGTGGCAAGACCGCGATCAATACCCCCGCCGGCAAGAACCTGGTCGGCGCGTTCCATCAGCCTTCACTCGTTCTGGCAGACCCTTCGGCGCTGGATACGCTGCCCCTGCGCGACACGCGCGCCGGCTATGCCGAAGTCATCAAGTATGGCCTGATCGACGACGCTCCGTTCTTCGAATGGTGCGAAGCCAACGGCGCGAAACTGCTTGCAGGTGACAGCTCGGCACGCGCAGCCGCGATCGCCCAGAGTGTTTCGGCAAAGGCCCGCATTGTCGCTGCAGACGAGAAGGAGACTGCAGGGGTCCGGGCGCTGCTCAATCTTGGCCACACCTTCGGCCATGCGCTTGAGGCAGAAACCGGCTTTTCCGATCGCCTGCTCCACGGCGAAGGCGTGGCGCTGGGCATGGTCCTGGCGGCCCGCTTCTCTGCCCGCCTGGGGCTTATGTCTGGCCAGGATGCCCAACGGATTGTCGCACACATGGAGGCGGTTGGCCTGCCGGCATCGCTGCGGTCGCTGGGCCTTGAGTGCAGTGGCCGCCGCCTTGCCGATCACATGCTGCACGACAAGAAAATGGATGCCGGAACTCTGCCGTTCCTGCTCATGCGCGGTATCGGAAAGACGTTCCTGGCAAAGGATGTCGATCTGGACGAAGTCGCCTCGTTCCTCGACAAGGAACTGCGCGGCTAATCCGCCGGCAGAAGATCAATCACGCCAAATTCCGGCAACACGGCCTTCTGGAGCAGCGAGCGATGGCAGCCATGTGCCGCTCGCTCGTAGCAAAGCAGGGCAACGTTCCGTTCCTTTGCCAGATCGGCCAGAATGGCGCCGGCCGCGATTGCCTCGGGCAACTGGAGCTGGCCCTCATAAATCCGCTCGAGCGCGGAATGATCGTTCCGCCTCGCCGCGGCTCGCCCATCAGCGGGCGTGCCGAGCGCCCTGAAGTGAACGTATTCGATCCCGGCTTCGCGTGCGCTTCCAGCCAAGGCAGACTTCGAAAAACCCGGACGGCGCGACAGCGGCAGCGCGCGGACATCCGCAAGAACTTCGACGCCTGCTTCAACCAGGGCAGTCATGACCGCCGCAACCGTGGCCTGCTCGTACCCGATGGTCCAGATGTTGCGGGCGGTCATGTCAACTAACGTGGGACTTCTTGCCTGTGAATCAAGGCCTTACTTGCCCGTGAATGCTGCCTTGCGCTTTTCCAGGAACGCCCGGCCACCTTCTGCGGCGTCTGCGCTGTCGCCCGCTTTCCATTGCCCTTCGGCTTCGACAAGCAGGGCACTGGCATAGTCTACCTCGAGAGCCTTCGCGATGTTCTGGCGCATGACGCCAAGCGCCACCGTGGGACCGGCGGCCAGCCTGCTGGCCAGCGCCATGGCTTCATCCTGCAATGCGGCGTCATCAACTGCCTTGTAGATCAGGCCCCAGCTTTCCGCTTTCTCGGCGCCGATCTTCTCACCCAGCATCATCATCTCGGTGGCGCGAGCCTTGCCGACAAGACGGGTGAGCATCCATGACGCTCCTCCGTCAGGCACCAACCCGATATTCACGAAAGCCTGAAGAAAATAGGCGCTGCGCCCAGCGATGACGAAGTCACCCGCCAGCGCGATCGAACACCCTACGCCTGCCGCCGGTCCATTGACCGCTGTAACCACGGGGACTGGCAATCGCGAAAGCGCGAGCATCAACGGATTGTATGCCTGGGTGAGCGCGGTATAGGCGCCCCGCCCCCGGCGATGGAGCGATCACCCCTCGCCGCGAGATCTGCACCCGAACAGAAGGCGCGTCCTTCTCCGGTGATCACAACAGCACGCGCCCCGCCCAGATCGTTGACGGCATTTGCCAGTTCCAGTGCCATGTTCGGCGGACAGGCGTTCAAGCGCTCCGGCCGGTTGAGCACGATCTTCAGAACATCGCCGATACGCTCGACACGAATGGTTTCGTATTCCATCTGGGCACCTTCTCCTTCGGCATCCGCATGCATGCTACGCTACACAGCAATACCGTCTCGGCAGAACGAATCCACCGGAATTAATTGCCCGATTAAAGCGTAGGAAGCGGTCTGGCAGGTGCCACGGATAGGCAACGGCTGTCCAGTTGCCTATCCGCTTAAAGATCAGTCGCGGTAGGTCTGCGCGAATGCAGCGGCAGCACCGAACAGGCCTGGCTGGGGATGGGTGATCAACTTCACGGGTATGGACGCCATCAAGCCTTCGAACCGCCCCTTGGCGCGGAAGCGATCCGCGAATCCCGACCGCACCAGCGTGTCCTTGATTCTGAGGCCCAGCCCCCCGCCATGACAACCCCGCAAGACCCATGGGCGAGTGCAAGATCTCCCGCTACGCTGCCCAGCGACAGGCAGAAACGGTCAACAGCTGCCGCAGCAAGGCTGTCCTCGCCGGATGTGCCAAGCTCCCATAGCTCACGATCGGTGCGTGGCGTATAGGGACGTCCTTCTAGCAGGGCCAGTGCCTCGTAGATGTCGACGATGCCCGGGCCGGCAACGACCCGCTCGACCGACACGCGCCGATGGCGCTTGCGCAGACCGGCGAGAATCGCGTCCTCGATCGAATCCAGTGGCGCGTAATCGACATGTCCGCCCTCGGTCGGTTGCACGCGATAGCTGCCACCCTCGCGCCACAGTTGCGCCACGCCAAGGCCCGTACCAGGGCCGACGACACTGATGACGCCGGTCTGCGGAAGATCGCTTTCCGGGCCGGACAGGTGAATGAAATGGCTGTCGTCAGCCTGCGCGACGGCATGAGCAACGGCAGCGAAATCGTTGACCACGACATAGCGCTCTGCACCCAGCTTTTCCGGGATCAGAGCTGGGCGGATGATCCAGGGATTGTTGGTGAACTTGATGATCTCGCCACCCACCGGCCCGGCGACCGCGATGGCCGCGGCCGAGGGCAGCGGCTTGCCGACGATGCGGCCGAAGTCTTCCCAAGCCAGCTGGAACGAGCCATGCTCTGCCGTCTTCAGCGTGACGGCTTCCCCGAGGGACATGACCCTGCCCCCGCCAACTTCGGCAAGCGCGAAGCGCGCGTGGGTTCCGCCAATATCGACGGCAACTACCTGCATTCCAACCCCCTCAAATCCGTTCTTGTCAGAGTCCGGCGGCTGCCAGCATCGCCGAACCGCCGCGTTCCGCTTCATCGGAATGCAGGCGCATCAGCGCGAAGAGTTCGCGTCCTACGCCAAGACCGGCAGAAGGCGCGACAGCTTCTTCGCGTGCGTTCCATTCCTCGGCCGGGACAAGCGCTGCCAGTTCGCCGGTATTGGCGCAGACGCGGACCACGTCGCCATCGCGCAGCTTGGCGAGGGGGCCGCCGGTCTTTGCTTCGGGCGAGACGTGGATGGCGGCAGGCACCTTCCCCGATGCGCCAGACATGCGACCATCGGTGACCAGTGCCACCTTGAACCCGCGATCCTGGAGCACGCCCAGTGGCGGGGTCAGCTTGTGGAGTTCGGGCATGCCGTTGGCGGCAGGGCCCTGGAAGCGGACCACGACGACCACATCCTTTTCAAGTTCTCCGGCCTTGAACGCCCCGAGCACGTCGTTCTGGTCGTTAAACACCCTGCACGGCGCCTCGATGGTCCAGCGCGAGGGATCGACCGCGCTGACCTTGATGGTTCCACGACCGAGATTGCCCTTGAGGAGGCGGAAGCCGCCCTCGGCCTGGAACGGTGCGGCGACCGGGCGCAGCATCTTCTCGTCGCCCGACGTTTCCGGAGCGGGGTTCCACTTGAGGGAATCGCCATCCATGACCGGCTCCTGCGCGCCCTCTTCGAGCGACTTGCCGTAGACGGTCATGATATCGGCGTGGGCCAGGCCTGCGCCGATCAATTCGCGGATCACGTAGGGCATGCCACCGGCCGCGGCAAAAGCGTTCACGTCGCCTGCACCGTTGGGATAGACGCTGGCGATAAGCGGCACGGCACGGCTCAATTCGTCCATGTCGTCCCAGTCGATCTGGATGCCGGCCGCACGGGCGATGGCGGGCAGATGGATGACATGATTGGTCGAACCGCCAGTTGCCAGCAGCCCGGCAATGGCATTGACGATGGCCTTCTCGTCCACGCACAAGCCGAGCGGGCGATAGTCGTCGCCGTTCCAACCAATCTGGGTGATGCGATGCACGGCTGCCCGCGTCAGCTCCTGCCGCAGCTTCAAGCCGGGCTGGACGAAGCTCGAGCCCGGCATGTGCAGGCCCATCATCTCCATCATCATCTGGTTGGAGTTGGCGGTGCCATAGAACGTGCAGGTGCCCGGCGAATGATAGCTGGCGCTTTCACTTTCGAGCAGTTCGTCGCGCCCGACCTTGCCCTCGGCATAGAGCTGGCGGATGCGCACCTTTTCCTTGTTGGGAAGGCCGCTCGGCATCGGGCCTGCAGGGACGAGGATCGTCGGTAGGTGGCCAAAGCGCAGGGAGCCGATCAGCAAACCCGGCACGATCTTGTCGCAAATGCCGAGCAGAAGCGCGCCTTCGAACATGGCATGGCTGAGGCCGACGACCGCCGCCATGGCGATGTTGTCGCGGCTGAACAGCGACAGTTCCATCGAATCCTGGCCCTGCGTCACGCCATCGCACATGGCCGGAACGCCGCCCGCAACCTGCGCCGTCGCACCCACTTCGCGTGCGAAGATCTTGATCTGCTCGGGGTAGCGGCCATAGGGCTGATGCGCCGAGAGCATGTCGTTGTAGGCGGTGACGATGCCGATGTTCATCGCCTTGCCGCTCTTGATCAAAGTCTTGTCCTCGCCCGAGGCGGCAAAGCCGTGGGCGAGATTGCCACAGGACAGCTGCGGACGGTTGAGGCCCTTGTCGCGCGAGCGCTCGATCAGGTCGAGATAGGCGGCGCGCGTCGGGCGCGAGCGTTCGATGATGCGTTGGGTGACGCGCTCGACGGTAGGATGCAAGGGCATCATTCGCTCCAGTAGATAGTCACGGGCGGGCCGTAGCCGCGCAGGAATTGGGTAACGGGATAGCGGTCGTCACCCGCCAAGGCGCATTCCAGCAACACCTTCTTCGGGGCGCCAGTCACGACGAGGATAATCTCCTTCGTCGCCTTGAGCGCTTTTTCGTTCAAGGTGAGCCGATCGAACGGTGCTTCCGACGGCAGCGGGATCGGCGTCGTGGCAATAACCGCAGGTCCTGGCCGGACATGCGCTGTCATTTCCGGGAACAGCGAGGCGACGTGGCCATCCTCGCCCATGCCGAGCCAGACGAGATCGAATGGCGCGACTTGCGCGCCTTCTGCGAGTCGTTCGAACTGCGCGCCGGACTCTCCGAGCGCTGCGTGGATCTTGCCGAAGTTGCTTGCCGGATGGTCGTCAGGCACCCTGCGATCATCAGTCAGGGCGATGGTCACGCTGGCCCAGTCGAGCGGGCGATCCTTGAGCAGGGCCAGCACCTTGATTGGGGTGGAGCCACCAGTGAACGCAATCCGCTTCGCGCCGGGTGCGGAAACCACGCGCGCAATGTGATCTGCCACCGCCGCCGCGTCGCCGGGCTGCGCCCACCGCACGCTTGCCGGCACGAGGTCAGTCATTCCAGCTTCTCCCGTCACGCTCGGTCAGGGCAATGCCGGCGTTCGGCCCCCACGAACCCGCGGCATAGGGGCGGGCTTCCATCGCGGTGTCAGCCCAGACCTTGCGGATAGCGTCAACCCATTTCCACTGTGCTTCCACTTCGTCACGGCGCACGAACAGGGTCTGTTCGCCCTCGATCAGATCGAGCAGGAGGCGTTCGTAGGCAATACGGCGGCGGGCCTTGGCAAAGGCGGTAGTCAGCGACAGGTCGAGGTTCACCTCGCGCAGCACGATGCCACCGCGGTCCAGCCCCGGCTCCTTGGCCATGACCTGCAGGCGCACGTATTCCTCGGGCTGCAGGCGGATTACCAGGCGATTGGCGCGGATACGCCCGCCGCGCTCGGCAAAGACGTTGTGCGGCACCTGCTTGAATTCGACGACGATCTCGCTGCGCCGCTCAGCCAGGCGCTTGCCGGTGCGCAAATAGAACGGGACGCCGGTCCAGCGCCAGTTATCGACGTGCGCCTTGATGGCAACGAAAGTCTCGGTATCCGATGCCTCGCCCAGATCTTCCTGATAGCCAGCGACCGAAGCGCCCTTGACCGCGCCGGTGCGATACTGCCCGCGCACCATTTCCTCGGCCTTCACGGGGCGCAGCGCGCGCAGCACCTTGACCTTTTCATCACGGATGGAAGTGGCATCGAGGCTGGCTGGCGGCTCCATCGCCGTCAGCGCCAGGAGCTGCAGCATGTGGTTCTGCACCATGTCGCGCAGCGCACCGGTATCGTCGTAAAAGCCCTTGCGCCCTTCGAGCCCGACCGTCTCGCTGACCGTGATCTGCACATGATCGATGCCGCCTGCGTTCCACAACGGCTCGAACATCATGTTGGCAAAGCGCAGCGCCATCAGGTTCTGGACCGTTTCCTTGCCAAGGTAATGGTCGATCCGGAAGATCTGTTCCTCGGCAAAGGCGGCGGCTACCGCGTCATTGATGCGGGTGGACGAGGCAAGATCGTTGCCGAGCGGCTTTTCAAGGCCGATGCGCACGTTGGCATGGGCCAGCCCTGCCCGCTTCAACCCTTCGATCGTGGGCTCGAACAGGAACGGGGCGGTCGAAAGGAAGATCGAAAGACCGCACGAAGTGTCCCCGAGCTTCTCGGCCAGCGCGCCGAAGCCATCGACATTCGATGCATCCAGCGTCTGGTATTCGAGCCGATCAAGGAAGCTTGCCAGCTTCTCCTCGTCCCGCCTGTCTTCAGGCAGGAACTCGGCAAGCGCGGCGCGAGCAAATTCCCGGAACTCGGCATCGTCATGTTCTGAACGCGCCGTGCCGACAATCCGCAGATCCGGCCCGATGAGCCCGTCCTCGTGCAAGGCATAGAGCGACGGCAGGAGCATGCGCCGTGAAAGATCGCCGGTGGCACCGAACAGCAGCAGAGCCGAGCAGCTGGTTTCGATCATCGACGTAATTCTCCCTTGGCAATGCGGTCTGCCGAAATCGGCGTCGGACCCGTGCCTTGCACATGGCCCTAGACCCTAAGTGACGCCAGTTCAGCACGCATATGTATGCAGGATAGCTATGCGTGGCAAAGCGACCGGCCACGGTGTGCACTGCACCATGGCCGGCCGCAATCCGCAATCGTGCCGAAAGGCTACTTCCCCGGATGCAAACGCACGGCAAGGCCGCCGCCCGGCGCCAGCCAAGCAGGCATAACGTCGCCCTTCTTTACCTTGAGCGTGGCATAGGCGATGCGGTGGCGAGCGTCAGTCTCGTAAGTCGCGCCCTCGCCATCCTTCCACACCGTGGCTGTGTAGGTCTTGCCTGGATCGAGGAAGTCGAGGCTCAGCGAAACGTCGCGCGCCGTCGCATCGTTGACACCGCCGACATACCAATCGTCGCTGTTGCGGTCCTTGCGCGCGAAGATGGCGTAGTCGCCAACTTCACCGGCGATCAGGTGGCTTTCCGACCAGTCCGCCGGCACCTGCTTGATAAAGGCCAGCTCCTTGGGGTGCGCCTCGAGGCTCTCGATGAAATCTGCCGCCATCTGGATCGGAGAATAGAGCGCCAGATAGAGCCCGAGTTGCTTGGCCAGCGTCGAAGCCAGCGGCACGTGGTTTGCGCCCTCGAGGCTCAGGATGCCCGGAGTGTAGTCCATCGGCCCCGAAAGCATGCGGGTATAGACCAGCGTCGGTTCATGGTCAGGTCCATTCGCGAACTGGCCCCACGCGTTGTACTCCATGCCGCGTGCGCCTTCGCGATCGATCCAGTTGGGATAGGTGCGGCGCAGGCCAGTATCCTTTACCGGTTCGTGTGCGTTGACGACGATGCGGTACTTCGCGGCTGCCTCCACGACCTTGAGGTGGTGCTGAACCTGACGCTGCCCGTCGTGGTATTCCATCTTGTAGGTGTCAACCGTGTCACCGGGGCGAGAATGCCCCCTGCGTCAGCAACGTATCCGGTCTTGACCGCCCGCACGCCCAGCTTGTCGTAGAGCTTCATCGCGTCTTCGAGCTGCGCCTCGTAGTTGGCGATATTGCCGCCGGTTTCGTGGTGGCCGATCAGCATGACGCCCTTCTTCGCGCCATACTTCGTCACCGCCTCGATATCGAAATCGGGCGTTGCCTGGGTGTAGCTGAAGTCCTTGCCGTTGCCGAACCAGGTGCCGTTCCAGCCCTTGTCCCAGCCTTCGACCAGAACTCCGCCGAAACCGTGCTTGGCGGCAAAGTCCATGTACTGCTTGGTCCGCGCGGTCGTCGCGCCGTGTTTCGGACCTTCCGCCCACGACCAGTCGCCACGGATCATGCCCACCAGATGCCGATGTACTTCATCGGCTTGAAGTAGGAGACATCGCCGATCTTGTTCGGCTCGTTGAGGTTCAATTCGAGGTCGTTCTCGACCAGCCCCTTGGCACTGTCGGCGATGCGCAGCGTGCGCCACGGGGTGTTGAACGGCACGGCGCGCGTCACCTTCGGGCCACTGGATGACGGTGCCAGGGTAGCACGGAACGAAGTGCCGGTCTGGCGCTTGAGCCACATGCCCGAATAGTCGACCAACGCCGCTTCATGGAATGACAGGTGGGTGCCGTCTTCCAGCTTCATCGTGATCGGCGTATGCGCAGTCGAGACGGCGTCGATCGGTGTCTTCTGGTAGACTTGCTCGTACCGGTTCCATTCGCCGCCAGGGATCCACCACGCTGTGCCGTTCTGCGCCAAGTTGAACTCGGTCAGCTCGTCGGCGATCTTCATCACCTTCATCGCGGGCTGCTCGGGGATCTCGTAGCGGAACCCGAACCCGTCGTCGAACAGGCGGAAGCGCACGTTCATGCGGCGGCCGCCCCAGTCCGGCACCTGCTCGAACCTGACCAGCAGCTCATTGTGGTTGTCGCTGACGTAGCGACGCTCACCCCATGGCTGCTCCCACGTCTCCTTGCCCGAGGCGGTCTCGCTGCCGATGATCTTCTGGCCGCGCTGCATGGTCGGGCCATCACTGGTGATGAAGCCAAGCATCGAGGAACCAAGCAGCAGCTTGCCCTTGCGGGTCAGGCTGTAGAGCGGGTGGCCATCGTTGTCGGTGGTGACCGAAAGTACGAGGCTGCCATCGGGCGAAGTCGCGGTCACCGTCTCGGCCAAGGCGGGCGAAACGAGGGCGCACGAAAGCGACAGCGCCAGCGGCGCTGCGATGTTCAGAAGGTTACGCATCAGATCCTCTCTTCGATCAGCAGCGCGCCGAACGGCGGCAACTGCCCAACAGTGGCGCCGTTGACCGACGCGAGTTCCTTGCCATCCCGCACCAGCCCTTGCGGCCAGACCACCGGGACGGAGGACAGGTTGAAAAGTCCTGCAATCGATTGCCCACCAGAAACGCGCCGAATGGCAAGTAGGCATTCGTCTGCATGGAGCACTTCGAAGGAGCCCAGCCGCAGCGCATCGTTTTCACGGCGCAACCGCAGCAAGTCCGAGGTCAGGTTGAGCAGCGATGCCGGGTCGGCTTCTTGCCGGTCTACTGCACGCGCAAGGTTCTCTTCACCCACTGGAAGCCACGGCGAACCGCCGGTAAAGCCACCCTCACCCGCCTGCACCATCCATGGCATCGGCGTCCGCGCGCCATCTCGCGAAAGCGTCAGGGGCCAGTTGGCAATGGCTTCCGGGTCCTGCAACTGCTCGAACGGAATCTCGACCTGCGTCAGCCCGAGCTCCTCGCCCTGATAGACGATGATATTGCCGCGCAGCGATGTGAACAGCATCGCCTTCAGCCGCGCAAACGCGTCGCGATCATCGGGGCTGCACCAACGCGAAAGCGCGCGGGGCGCGTCGTGGTTCTCGAAAGCCCAGCTCGGCCAACCGATGCCCGGCGTGTCCGGCCACTTGGCAACGGCCTGCTCAACAAACCTGGGCGTCAGCTTGTCGGCATAGAGGAAATCGAAGCCATAGGCGCTATTTAGGTGATCCTCACCGGCGGTGAAGGCCTTCATCTCGGTTTCGGCCAGATCGCCGCCCACTTCGGCCACGGTGAACACCGCGCCATATTCATCGCACAGCTTTCGCACGCGCTGGATGAACTTGAGGATGTCGGGGTGCGACTGGTTGTAGATCTTCAGCTGGTAGTCGAACGGCCGCGTCTTGCGACGGCCGTCGTCGGGCGACGGCGGATTGTCGCGCAGCGTCGGATCGTGCATCAGGAAGTTGAGCGCATCGAGCCGGAACCCGTCGACGCCGCGATCCAGCCAGAACCGCATGACGCCAAGCAGCGCATCCTGCACATCGGGATTGTGCGCATTCATCTGCGGCTGGCTGGAAAGGAAGTTGTGCAGGTAATACTGCCGCCTCCGCGCGTCCCAGGTCCACGCGGGACCGCCGAACACCGATTGCCAGTTTGAGGGCGGCGAACCATCAGGCTTCGGGTCGGCCCAGACGTACCAGTCGGCCTTGTCGTTCAACTGGTCCTGACGGCTTTCCTCGAACCAGGGGTGCAAGTCCGAAGTATGGGCGTATACCTGATCGATCGTGACCTTGAGGCCGAGTTCATGCGCCCGCTTCACCATGACGTCGAAGTCAGCGAGCGTGCCGAAGATCGGATCGACGTCGCAGTAGTCGGCCACGTCATAGCCGAAATCACGCATTGGTGACTTGAAGAAAGGCGAGACCCAGATTGCGTCCACGCCGAGCCGCGCGACATGGTCGAGCCGTTGTGTAATGCCCGGCAGGTCGCCGATGCCGTCGCCGTTGGAATCGCAGAAGCTGCGCGGGTAAATCTGATAGATTGCAGCGCCACGCCACCACGGCGCGTCGGCCTGCGGCATGGGGCTGGCAAGGACGGCTTCTGAAGTCTTCATCGAACAGTCAATTCCGGGGAGGGAGCAACACGGCAGACCATGCTGCCGAAGGCGGGTAGCTCGACAGTAACGCTGCCGGGCGCGGAAACCTGCGCCGGGCATTGCCCGTGGAGCGTCTCAAGGCTTGTTGCGGACGCGCCGATCACGCTTTGCACGGCGATCGGCTTGTCCGAGGTGTTGAACGCGATGAAATATTCGGTACCGCCAACCGGATCGAAGCGGGAGACTGAAAACAATCCGGGCGCTTCCGAATACGTTCGCGTAACTTGCCGTCCCCGCGCAAGCGCCGGGTGGGCCTTGCGCAGTTGGGCCAGTGTCGCGATCAACCTGTAGAAGGGATGCGCAGGATCGAAGTTGGCCGTCGCGGTGGTTGCGGAAGTGCCAAGCAGGCGGTTGTCGTTGTAGCTCGCGACCTTGCTCGCGAACATGTCTTCGCGAGCATCCTGATCGTTGCCATCGCCAACAAAGCCCTGCTCGTCGCCAGAGTAGATCACGGGAGAACCGCGCAGGGTCAGCAGCATCACGTGGGCAAGCTCGACGCGGTTGGTCAGTTCTGCATCCGAAATCCCCGGCATGTCCTTGGCGAGAAGCGTTGAGAAGCGGCCCATGTCATGGTTGCCAAGGAACGTCGGCATCGCGAGCGCAGCTTCTTCGCCACCCTGATAGAGCACGTCGCCATCGAACGTATCAGCGAGGACCTCGGTGCCCCTGCCCTGTCCCAGCACCGCGCGCACCGCGCCCTGGAAGGCGAAGTCCAGCACGGCGGGATAGCCGTCACGGCGGGTGTACCGGGCGATGGTGCCGGGGTCCGAACCTTCGTGCGCTACTTCGCCGAAGATCGTGAAGTTCGGGATGTCGGCTTTCTTCGCCGTATCCAGCATCGCAGGAATGAACGCCTGCCAGAAGCCCGGATCGACGTGCTTGGCGGTGTCGATGCGATAGCCGTCGATGCCGAACCGCCTGATCCAGTCGGCATAGATTTCGATCATTCCGGCGCGAACGCGCGGGTGCTCGGTGAACAGGTCGTCGAGCCCGGCAAAGTCGCCGAAGCGGCTGTTTTCGCCCCGGAACGTGCTGTCCCGCGGTTGTGGTAATAGATCGGATCGTTGAGCCAGTCGGGAACCTTCACATGCGCCTCGGCAGGCGGCACGAACGGTTCATAGGCCGCGCCGGGATCGGTCAGCCTGGCGAAGTTCGTCGCGCTCGAATCCTCGTCGCCAGCAAATCCTGGATTGATCGGCTTACCGTTCAGGCCACCCTTGCGCGAATAGGGCCAGTTCGCCTTGTCGCGATAGGTGTACTGGCCACCCTTATACTGGATCACATCTGCCGTGTGGTTGGCGATGATGTCCATGTAGACCCTCATCCCACGCGCATGCGCGGCATCGACCAGCGCCTTGAAATCGGCGTTGGTACCGAAATGCGGGTCGACCCGGGTAAAGTCGGTCACCCAGTAGCCGTGGTATCCGGCGCTCTCCAACCCCGGCCCGCCCTGCACCGGCTTGTTCTTGAAAATCGGCGCCACCCAAATCGCCGTCGCGCCAAGTCCCTGAAGGTAGTCGAGGCGCTGGGTCAGTCCTTTCAGGTCGCCGCCATGGTAGAAGCCCTTGGCCGCAGGGTCGAAGCCGGTCTTGTAGCGGTCACCCTTCAGGCCCCCGAGATCGTTGGCCTTGTCGCCGTTCTCGAACCGGTCAGGCAGCAGAAAATAGATCGTCTCCCCCGCTGCCGGACGCGCCCGGACTTCTGCCAGCGGCACATCGGCCCGCGCAGGTTGCGAGGCGAGCAGCGCCAGCAGGGAAAGACCTATGAACTTACGCATGCACCGGTACCTGCCCGCAGACATGAGCGACGTAATCGGCGTGGGATGGCATTCGGGCAACGTCCTTTGCATAGGCACCGCGAACGGTTTCGAGGAAGGCTTTGAGGCTTTCAGACGCAACCTGATCGGCGAGTGGATGCCAGCGCTGAGGAATCACCCCCTGCCCGATCATCACCTGCGCCCAACCGGGCACGTCAAACAGTTCGTCATGCTCGCGCACGATGCGGCCAGAGGCACGGAACATGGCCAATCGCTCACCCAAAGCCTCGGGAGTTGTCCTTCCGCTTCCATCTGCCTGAGAGCGTCCCAGAAGGGTTCGCCGTGCCTGCCATTGGCGACATAGTGCAAGATCACGAAGTCGCGGATGCGCTCGATCTCGAACGTTGCCAGGCGGTTGTAAGCATCGCGGTCGGCATCCTGCACAGGGCCGTTGGGCAGGAAATCGACTACGCGACTGATCGCTGTCTGGATGAGATGGATCGAGGTGGATTCCAAAGGCTCGATAAAGCCCGACGAAAGCCCCACCGCCACGACGTTGCGCTCCCAGAACTTCTCCCGCCGCCCAGCCTTGAAGCGGATCGTTCGCGGCTCAGCCAGTTGCTCGCCATCCAGCCTGTCAAGCAAGCGAGCCGTCGCCTCATCCTCGCTCATCATTTCAGAGCAGAAGACGTGGCCGTTTCCGGTGCGATGTTGCAGCGGAATGCGCCAGCACCACCCGGCGGGCTGGGCAATCGAACGGGTATAAGGGACCAACGGCTCGGCGCGCACACAGGGCACCGCCACAGCGCGATCGCACTTGAGCCATTCGCTCCAATCGACATAACCGACGCCCATCTCCTGGCCCAGAAGCAGGCTGCGGAAGCCAGAGCAGTCTACGAAGAGATCGCCTTCAACCACCTCGCCACGCTCGAGCCGAAGCGCCGCAAGATCACCGCTCAGCGCATTGCGGTCGAAACCGACGATCCGACCTTCGATCCGGCGAACGCCGCGACCTTCGGCGTAACGCCTCAGGAATGCGGCATAGAGAGAGGCGTCGAAGTGGTAGGAATAGGGCATTGGCGGCAGCGCGCTGCCTTGGGGCGGTCGATGTGTGCAAACCTGTTCGCATCGGATGCGACGGCGTTGAGCACGTATTCGCCAAATGGGCCTGCAAGTCCCTGCGCGCGACCGCGAAGCCAGTAGTGATGAAACGGAAGTACGCCGAGGCTGCGCCCGGTCAGCCCGAAACCGTGGATATAACGGTCATCAAAACCGCCCCAGCCCTCGAAAGCGATGCCGAGCTTCCATGTGCCATTGGTCTCGCGCAGAAACTGGGCTTCGTCGATGCCGAGGGTCTGGTTGAACAGGCGGACCATCGGGATGGTCGCCTCACCAACGCCGACCGTGCCGATTTCCTCGGATTCCACGAGAGTGACTTGCCAATGCGGCGCAGCAAGCCGGGACAGCGCGGCCGCAGTCATCCATCCCGCCGTGCCACCGCCCGCGATGACGATCCTGCGCTGATGTGAAGCCGACACGTCCGTTCTCCCGCAGTGAATTCTTTAAAGAGTGCCTTCTGCGGGCACTTCCTGGCAACGTCTCTGTCCCCAAAAGGGTGGAGGGGCGGGATGAGGCCGCCCCTCCGGAGGGATCAGAACTTGTAGTTGAAGCCCGCCATGAAGCGGCGGCCATAGGTCTGGTAATTGCGGATCTGCAGCGGCGCACCGTTGTCGACCGAAACGAAAGGCTCGTCAGTCAGATTCTGACCCTGCACGAAGATGGACAGACCGTTGAGCGGGCTGTTTTCCTTGAAGTCATAGCCGATCTGCGCATCGACGATGGTTTCCTTCAGCGCGCGGCGCAGTTCACGCTCGCCGCCGAAGCCAACGAAGATGCCCTGGAACGACGAGCGATGACGGGCCGAGACGCGAGCGTTGAAACCGGCCTTCTCGAAGAACAGCGTGCCCGAAGCGACCCAGCGCGAATAGTCTGGCAGATCCATCGAATTCGCGTTCGGACCGGGCTTGATCGAAGTCTTGGTGTAGCCAAGGCCGCCGGTGAAGCCGAACCCTTCAAGCGCCGGGGTGATGACTTCGAACGGAAGCGTGCCGGCGAGTTCCACGCCATAGAGCTTGCCGCCCGAACCGTTGACCGCCGTATTGATCGTGCCGACGAAGTTCGTGATCGGAACCGGGGCAACGATGGGCAGGCCGGTGTAGTCGTAAGGAACGACATCCTTGTAGATGTAGTTGTCGAGCTTCTTGTAGAACATCTGCAGGCCGACGTAGCCCTTGCGTCCGAAGTACTTCTCGATGTTCAGGTCAGCTGCCCACGCACGGTACGGACGCAGCTGCGGGTTACCGCCGTTTCCGGTGATCACGCCGCTGTTGACATTGTAGCTGTAGTCCAGGCTGACCTTCATGTCCTCGAAGCGCGGACGCTGGATCTCGCGGGCCGCAGCAAAGCGGACAACCCAATCACCCGGAATGCGGAAGTTGAGGTTGAGGCTGGGCAGGATGTCCCAATAACGCGCGCCGCGGGTGACAGGCACCAGCGATGCAGCTGCCAGGTTCACGAAGCCGCGCGACTTCTGCTCGGTGTTCTGGGCCAGAACGCCGATGTTGCCGTCCATCTCGACGTCGCCGAGCGTCGCCTTGAGGTCGCCCTTCAGGTAGATCGACATCACGCGCTCGGTGACCGAGTAGGCCTTGGCGGGCACGTCCTTCGAGGCATTGAGCGTCTTCACGTAGACGCCGTCCTCAAGCATCCTGAACGGATCGTAGCCGATGATCGGGCCCGCACCAATGAACGACAGGTCTGTCGCGCCCGTGCGATACTTCTCCGGCACGACCAGCGACTTGGCGCCACCAGTGAGATTGAGGAAGTACTCGACCGGGGTCTTGGCCTTGGTCCGATCGACGTATGCCGTGCCGACAGTGATCTTCGAAAGAAAGCTGTCCTCCAGTTCCTTGCCGACTTCGACCTGGAAGCTCTTTATCTCATCGTCGATGATACGATCGTTGTAGTAGCCTTCCTGCGAACCCTTCGGCGCACCACCACCCCAACCGAGCGGATCGGTCAGCACGATGGTGTTGTAGTTGCCGTAATCGAGCACGTGGCTGGTGAAGCTGGTGCCGGTCGGCCCGCTGACGAAAGTCAGTGTGTCCGCCGCGCCAACGCCCGCGCCCGGACCAGTGCCTGCGTTGGTTTCGAGGCTCAGTTCGTTGCGGTCCGTCTTCGAATAGCCGAAGTCGAACGAAGCCGACCAGCCATCTTCGCCAGCCCAAGCCGCGTTGAAGCCGCCCGAGAAGATGTCGGAGTTGCGCTCGTAGCCGTGGTTGTTGACGACAGCTTCGACGCCAGAGAACGTGCCCTTGGTGATCAGGTTGCCATTGGTCTCGATGCCGGTCGGCGACAGCTGCGCTCCGCTCCAGGCAAGCGGGAACTCGATGCCGCGCTTGATCTGCTTGTCCTTGAAATTGCCGTAGAAGCCGTCAACCGTCAGGGTCAGTGCGTCCACCGGCTTGAACTGAACGGTGCCTTGAATGCCGAGGCGCTTGAGCTGCGTGGAAACGCCAAACGGCTTCATGCCGCCGATGATCTTGGTGTTGTTCGGGCCGTCGGCGTAACCCCAGGCTTCGAATTCCTGAGCCTGGTAGGGCTCGTCGGTGTAGGCGGCCGACAGTGCCACGCCGAGACGGTCTTCCATGAACTGGCCGACGTAGGTCGCAGTTGCGCGATAGCCGAACTCGTTGCTGTCCTTGTTGACCTTGCCGAGGTCTGCATAAGTGCCGCGGCCGCCGAACGAGAGCAGGCTCTTGCCAAATTCGAGCGGGCGGATCGTCTTGATGTCGACGGTACCCACGAGGCCCTGGTGGACAAGGTTCGCCTGCGGTGTCTTGTAGACGTCAACGCGGCTGACGATTTCCGACGGGAACTGGTCGAACTCGACATTGCGCTGCTCGCCCGTCGAGGTCTGCGGGCGACCATTCAGCGTGGTCGAGGACAGGTCCGCGCTCGAACCACGGATAGCGATCGAGTTGGCGCGGCCGAACAGGCGCTGGGTGGTGAGGCCCGGAAGACGCGCGATCGATTCACCGATCGATGCATCGGGAAGACGGCCGATGTCTTCTGCCGAAACCGATTCCACGATGACCGGCGAGGTCTTCTTGACGTTCACGGCCGTGGCGAGCGCAGCGCGGAAGCCGGTCACGACGATGGCCTGTTCCTGCGCTTCAGGAGCGGTGTCAGCCTGCGCCTGATCCTGTGCCGGGGCAGCATCCTGCGCCATGGCCGGGGTCGCGGCGAGCGCAACCGTGATGGCGGCGAGCGATACGCCCGCAGCAGCGGATAATGTGCGAATTGCCATGTTGAAACTCACTCCCCAAGCCGGACTGTCCCGGCCCTGAACCTTTTGCGAATACCTGTGCTCGAACTGGGCGGAGCCGCTGATCCCGGCCTTCCGCTCCATTTCGGTTTAAGGGAGCGATGAAGATTGGCGAATATGGCATACGTATACTATGCATGCGCCGGCACTCGGATTGGTTTCAGATGATGCTATTTGGCAACGCTCGAGCTGCGCGCAAAACGCTTAAAAAATGGACGTTTTCCTTGCGATTCGACTGGCGCAGCCGCCACCCCATTGCATGACCGAAACATCGCGCATAAAGTCGGCGATGACCGACCACGGGACCACACCGGGCGGTGGGAGTGATCGGGATATGGGGCGCAGGCCTTCCAACAAACCAACCAGTTTCGACATTGCCTACCTTGCCGGCGTATCACAGCCCACTGTGAGCAGGGCGTTGCGCGGCAGCAAGTCGGTCAGTCTCGCAACGCGGCAGAAGATCGAGGCCATCGCTCGGCAACTCAACTACACGGTCGACAAGAACGCTTCGTCGCTGCGCTCGCAACGGTCAAACACGCTGGCTCTGCTGTTTTTCGAGGACCCAACGCCGGACGAATCCAACATCAACCCGTTCTTCCTCGCCATGCTCGGGTCGATCACGCGGCATTGCGCCCATCGCGGGCTGGACCTGCTCATTTCGTTCCAGAAACTGGATGACGATTGGCACAAGCGATACCAGGACAGCCATCGCGCGGACGGCCTGATCCTGCTTGGTTATGGCGACTATACGGCATACGAGCCGCGGCTACGCCAGTTGCTCCGATCCGGCACGCATTTCGTACGCTGGGGCTCGGTTGACGACGGCACAATCGGAGCCACGGTCGGGTCGGACAATTTCGGCGCGGGACGGCTTGCGGGCGAGCACCTTCTGGCACGCGGACGAAAGCGGATCGCGTTCCTCGGCCAAGCGGATTCGCACTATCCGGAATTCGAACAGCGCTATGCAGGCCTTGCCAAAGCTGTCGTGACAGCAGGCCTCTCACCAGACCCGGCCCTGCTCGTCGACGCCGTCTCATCGGAAGAAAACGGCTATCACGCCGCGCGCGAGCTCCTGTCGCGGGAGGCGCCGTTCGATGCGATCTTTGCCGCCAGCGATCTCATTGCGGTAGGCGCCATGCGTGCACTTTCCGAAGCCGGACTCTCGGTTCCGGAAGAAGTCGCGGTCGTCGGCTTTGACGACATTCCGGCCGCGGCCTTCACGTCACCTCCGCTCACCACGATCATGCAGGATATCCGCCTGGCTGGCGAAGCGCTGGTGGAAAGCGTTCTCGCGCAAGTCGAAGGCCGCCCAGGCAATCCCCGCGTGCTGCCGGCCCGGCTAGTGGTTCGCGCAAGCAGCGGTGGTTGATCCGCCGGCGGTCTTGGTATTCGTATGCGCATCGATTGCAGGAACGTCCGGTTTCTGCAACTTCGCACGGCCTGATTGCAATGCAATGGCCGCGCGAGACGGCCACCTGACGCACGAATAGCGCCCCATGGAGAGCTGATGACCACCTCGATCCGCCAACCCGCAAGGGAGAAACCAAGGCAGAGCTTCTGGGGACTGTGGAACATCAGCTTCGGCTATTTTGGTATCCAGATTGCTTTCGCACTGCAAAACGCCAACGTCAGCCGCATTTTCCAGTCACTTGGCAGCTCCGTCGATGATCTCGCCTTCCTGTGGATCGCAGGACCAGTCACCGGCCTGATCGTGCAGCCGCTGATCGGGTATCATTCGGACCGCACATGGGGCTTCCTCGGCCGCCGTCGCCCCTATTTTCTTGCCGGTGCCGTTCTGGCCGGATTGGCGCTGATCGGCCTGCCCAACACCGGGCTGCTCCTGCTCGCCGCGGCCTTTCTGTGGCTCCTCGATGCCTCGCTCAACGTCGCGATGGAGCCGTTCCGCGCCTTTGCCGGAGACATGACGCCGGACGACCAGCGCGCGCAGGCCTTTGCCTTCCAGACGTGCTTTATCGGGGCTGGCGCCGTGTTGGGCAGCCTCGCGCCGGCGCTTTTCAACTGGCTCGGGATTGCCAACGTCGCTCCTGAAGGAGTGATCCCGCCGTCCGTCCGCTACAGCTTCTATCTCGGCGCGGCAGCAATGATCTTCAGCGTTGGCTGGACGGTGCTACGAGTGCGCGAATACTCGCCTGCGGAGATGGCAGAGTTCGATGCCGACTCCGACCACAATCAGGGCGGAGAGCACCAGCCACTGATCTATCCGCGCCGTGGGCCGTTCTGGGTGATTGCCGGGATTCTCATGCTCGGCTTGGTCGAAACGCTCGCCCTCGACAAGCAACTCTATGTCCTTGGTGCCGGGCTGTGTGCCTTCGGACTGATCCAGATTGGCGTTCGTGCCACGTCGGCCAAGGGCGCGCTGGCGCACATCGTCAGCGATCTTGCCCAGATGCCCGTCCAGATGCGCCAACTGGCATTTGCGCAGTTCTTCACGTGGATCGGCTTCTTTATCGTCTGGATCTACACGACGCCGGTGGTCACCGCGCAGGCATTCGGCGCGACCGACACGACCAGCTTTGCCTATAACGCAGGCGCGGACTGGGTCGGCATCATGTTCGCGTTTTACAACGGCGTTGCCGCGCTTGCAGCGTTCCTGCTGCCCGTCCTGGCCCGCCGCATTGGTAATGCTGCGACCCACGCGGTCGGGCTGCTATGCGGGGCAGCGGGCTTCGTGGGGATTCTACTGATCCGCGATCCGAATGCGCTGCTGCTGCCGATGGTCGGGATGGGCATTGCCTGGGCATCCGTGCTGTCGATGCCCTACGTCATTCTGACGAGAGTGCTGCCGCCGCGAAAGTTCGGAATCTATATCGGCATCTTCAATTTCTTCATCGTCATACCGCAACTCGTAGTCGCTACACTGATGGGCGGCGTGATGCGCAGCTTCTTCCCCGGAGAGCCGCGTTGGACGATGTTGGTTGCAGCACTGATGATGACGGCGGCTGCAGCGGCCATGATGCTGGTGAAGGAAAATGCGAAAGTGACAAGCGAATGAGCGACAAAGGTCTGATCGGAGCGGTCGAAGCCGGCGGCACCAAGTTCGTGCTTGCCCTTGCCACGCATGAGGGCGAAATCCTCGCCCGCACGCGCATGCCGACCAATACGCCTGCCGAGACTTGGCCAGCGATGCAGGCTTTTTTTGAAGAAGCCAGCGCGCAACATGGTCCGATCGCGGCGTTCGGTGTGGCAAGCTTCGGCCCGATCGATATCGACCCGACGTCATCCACATACGGCACTTTCACCACCACGCCCAAGCCGGGCTGGTCAGGCGCACGGTTTCACGACGTGCTGTCCGGATTTGGCGCCCCAATCAAGGTAGACACCGACGTGAACGGCGCTGCGATCGGCGAATGGATGGCCGGGGCCGGACAAGGCTGTCGCACGCTCGCCTATACCACCATCGGAACAGGCGTTGGCACCGGCGTGGTGCGCGACGGGCAGTCGCTGATGGGCATTTCGCATTTCGAAAGTGGCCACATCCAGCCTCCGCGCGATGCCTCGCGCGATCCCTTCCCTGGCATCTGCCCTATCACAGCGACTGCCTTGAAGGCCTGGCTTGTGGACCAGCCATTGAAAAGCGCTGGGGCACGAGCCTCGACAAGCTCGGGTCAGAGGAAGTGGGCATCGTGGCCGACTACATCGCCCACCTCGCCTCGACGCTCGTGCTGCTGCACATGCCGGACCGGCTGATCTTCGGCGGTGGCGTGATGAAGGCGCCCGGGCTGGTTGAATCTGTGCGCAAGGCCACGGCTGCCAAGATTAATGGCTATGTCCAGCACCCACGCCTCGACTCCGGGCTACAGGGCTACATCGTCACCCCGGGCCTTGGCGATGATGCCGGCATCACCGGCGCCATCGAACTGGGCCGTCAGGCGCTCGAGGCGAGGTAACGGGCAGAGAGCCTGCCGGTGCCACGCAGCGCCCATGCCTCACCGGCAAGGCGATGTTGCAAGGTGAGGCAGTCCGCCCCTGCCCCAGCGACGATCTCGATGCTGCCATAGTCGAGCCAGATCTCGACTGGCCCGACGCCGGTGAGCGCCATTTCGCTCCTGTGATCAAGCTGTGGCGTCACCGCGTCCTTGCGGATGACCTCGATCCTGCCTCCTTTGCAAACGCAAGCGAGCGAGCGGCCCGCGTCATCGGAGAGCGTGAACGCCCAATCGCCAGCATCCGCCGTCAGCATGGCGCAACTCGGCAGCGGAAAGCAGCCATGGTCCAGTTCGATCTTCTCGGCATCGCCGAACAAGGCGCGGCATGATCGTTCGATCGACTGGACGAGGACGAAACCGCCCTCGCCGCGTCTGAAGGAAAGCCTGCGAGGCAGGCTCATCGCGCCGCGCCAGCCCTGCAGCGGCAAGTGCTTCTGCACGGCATGGTTACCCATCCAGCCAATCCACGTCGGCCGATCCAAGCGATCACGCGGTTCGATCCAGCCAATTGCCGCGTAGAACTCATCGCCATGGTCAGCCACCAGCCAGGCACTTTCGGCCGTGAACCGAACACCATCAAAGCTGCCGACCCGATAAAGAGCGCCCGATCCCGGTGCGCCTGAAAGCACATCGACCTTGAACAGCCAGCGCGTCTGATCCGTGCCTTCAACAGGCAATTCGACGAGGAATGGGCATTCCCACAAGTGCCCCGGAGCACCGTCCGTCGGTATCTCGGACAGCTCTTGCCATGATTTCAGGTCGTCCGATCCATAGAGCAAGGCGCGATTTTCGTCGGACAGAACCACGGCCATGATCCAGCGCCGCGTCGGCTCATGCCAGAACACGCTGGGGTCTCTGAAGTCTGCCATCTGGCGATCCAGCACCGGATTCGCTGCATACTTGGTGAAAGTCCGCCCCAGATCACTGCTTGCGGCAATGCATTGGAACTGGTGCTGTCGATCCGTTCTTGCGCCGGTGTAGATCGCGATTATCGCACCATGTCCCAAACCCGCACTGCCAGCATGATCGATCACAGCCGAGCCCGAAAAGATCATGGTCTGGTCTTCCTCCGCCAAAGCGATCGGCAGTTCCTGCCAATGCGCAAGGTCGGGCGAAACGGCATGCCCCCACGACATGTGCCCCCATTCCTCGCCGAAGGGATTGTACTGGTAGAACATGTGCCACTCGCCATCCTGCCAGACGAGGCCGTTGGGATCGCTCAGCCAGTTGGCGGCGGGAGCATAATGATAACGAGGGCGCATCTCAGGCCTTTTCGGGCGAATTGGGCATCGATTGGGCGGGAACGACGTCAAAAGCGATGGTCATTCGCTCTCCGTCGGTGAACGGCACTGTGCCGTGCCACATGGTCGAGGGAAACAGCACGAGCCGGCCAGGCTTTGGTTCGACCGAGCCATAAGGCTCAAGCCCCAGCCCGAGTTCGGGCGGCGGGTTGCCGAATTGCAGGTAACCTGCCGGCGCCGGTCCCCGCTGCGACGCCTCCGGCGCGGTCACGTATAGCGCGGAACTGATCCAGCCCATCGGGTGCGTGTGCGTGGCGTGATAGCCGCCGGGGCGCAACTTCACTGACCAGCTGCCGGCGAACAGGAACCGGCCTCGCGGCGCGGCGAACAGTGGGTGTGTGGCGTCAGGCGGCGACAATTCATCAATGTAACGCGCGACTGCGGCTTCGATCTTGCTCCTTGCTGCAGCGATCACGGGATCGATCCGCAGGAGAAGAGGCCGTTCGGTCTGGGTGCCACCGCGAACGGACTGTTCGTGCCATGGCTCGTTCATTGTGTGTAACTGACGGAGCGTTCGTGCCAGTTCAGCCAGTTCTTCAGCGCTGAAGCCGAGATCGAACGAACGCACATCGCGCATCCCGCCGTCGAGCCAATCAACGCGGGCATCGCCGAGGAGCCGCCACGCGAGGGAGAGATAGGACCAGAAGGCCCGCATCGGCGGAGTGCCAGCGTGGCGCAGACAGACGTCGCGCGCGCGCTCGATCTGTCCGCCGCGCAGGAAGTGCCTCACGCGGGCGAGATCGAGTCCCACATCCTGAACATGCTCCACACCGTCGAACAATGCCGCGTTCTCAGCCGCTTCACCGCTCTCGCTGGCAAGGAACAGCTTGCCGAGCAGCGATGCCTGGCGTTCGCCCAATGCCGCTTCGGCGTCGGTGATGACAGCGCGGGCGCTTTCCCATTGCCGGGCCGTGGCCAGCACATGGAACCACGCCATCCTCAGGCCGAAGTTGGCCGGATCGCGCTCGATCGCGGCAGAAAAGCTGCGCGCAAAGTCCGGATCGCCGGCCGTCGCGCGCATTCCGCAAAGACAGCGATGGCCCTCGATCCAACCGGGATTGGCGGCCAGCACGGTTTCCAGTAGAGCTTCTGCTTCTGTCAGCCGTCCTTCCGCCGCCAAGGCTGCGGCGCGGCTGCGCTGAAGGTCTATCCGCTGGGGCTGCAATCTTGCAGCATCGGCATAGAGGTCCGCAGCATTCAGCCCGGCCTCGAACGAGATCTGCGCGAGCCCCAGCGCCACGTTTGGATCGTTCGGAACGGCCTTGGCTGCCAGCAGGATCGCGTCAAGCGCACCGCCAAGGTCCTGCACTTCGCGCAAGGCAATGGCGCGTTGGAACAGGGCTTGCGCCTCGCTCATGCTGCGCAGTTGGCCTTGATGAACTGCTCGTGGGTAGGCTGCTGAAGCGCTGCGTGGTGCATGGCGGCACGGAGCTTGCCCAACCACTCGCGTCCGTCGATTCCGCGGTAGTCGGCGAGCGGATCGGTCCGCTCGGGAATGTTGCCCTGCCCGATATGCACCGCCAGCCAGGACGGCGCGCCGAACAGGTCGGCATCGCGCTGCACAAGACGGCCGTAACGGCGGAAATGCTCGACCTTGGTGTTGAGCGTATCGGGAATAGCCATCGCTGCGCAGTAGCGCCAAAGCTCGGAATCATCGCGCGTGGTGAGCTTGTAGTGCAGGATCAGGAAATCGCGGATCCGCTCGTACTCGTTGATGGCGATGCGGTTGTACTCCTCGATCACCATCGGATCGAAGGTGCGGTCGGGGAAGAGCGCAAGCAGCTTGGAGATGCCGGCCTGGATCAGGTGAATCGAGGTCGACTCCAGCGGCTCCATGAATCCGCTCGACAGACCCACTGCGATCACGTTCTTCTCCCAGAACGACTTGCGCCGTCCGGTAACGAAACGCAGCGGACGCGGATCTGCCAGCGCCTTTCCATCAAGGCGCGACAACAGCTTCTCCGCCGCCTCGTCCTCGGACAGGAACTGGCTGCAGAACACATAGCCGTTGCCGGTGCGATGCTGCAGCGGAATGCGCCATTGCCACCCGGCTTCCCGCGCGGTCGACCGCGTATAGGGCGTCAAGGGATAGGCATTCTCGCACGGCACCGCCATGGCCCGATCGCACGGCAACCAGTGCGTCCATTCCTCGTAGCCAGCGTTGAGCGCACCTTCGATCAGCAGGCCGCGAAAGCCCGAGCAGTCGACAAACAGCTCGGCCTCGATCTTGCGACCGTCATCAAGCGTCACCCCCGTGACGAAGCCGGTTTCGGCGTTCTGCTGCACGCTGGCAACCTTCCCCTCGATGCGCGTGACGCCCTTGGCTTCGGAGTACTCCCGCAAAAACTTCGCGTAGAGTCCGGCGTCGAAGTGATAGGCATAATCGAAGGTGGACAGCACATTGCGCTGATCCGGCATCGGCGGAGCAAAGCGGTTTTCCTTTGCCAGTGCCCAAGCCATCGAGTGTTCGTCCAACGGCGCGGCCTCACCGGCTTCGCGCGCCCGCAGCCAGTAATGGTGCAGGTTGACGATATCGAACGCCCGGCCGTGCGGACCGAACGGATGGAAATAGCTGTTGCCAAGGCTGCCCCAGTCGACGAACTCGATGCCCAGCTTGAAAGAGCCCTTGGTCTTGCGAACAAACTCGCGCTCGTCGATCTGCAGGGTCTCGTTGAAGGTGCGGATCGGCGGGATAGTCGCCTCGCCCACGCCGACAGTGCCGATTTCTTCGGACTCCACCAGCGTGATGCTGCAATTGTGCCGCAGCGCTTGCGCCAAGGCCGCAGCAGTCATCCATCCTGCGGTGCCACCACCAATCACGGCGACAGAGCGGATCATCAGATCAGGGTTGCTCATGCGATACTGCTCATTCCGGCATGCCTCTCGTTGGCGTCCCTTCTTTCCTATCGCTCTTGCGGCGATATTGGAACGGAAGGGCGGAACGCGAATTGCGCCCCGCCCCTCCCTCATGCGACCCGAAGTGGCTGGGAAGCGCGATACGCGCGCTCCCCCGCCAGCATCAGAAGTTGTAGCGGACCGAAGCCGAGACCGTACGGCCCAGTGCCGGAGCGCCACCGATGACGACCGGGTTGGTGGTCGGATCAGCAATGCCGCCGTTGCCGCGCAGGTCGAAGGTATCGAACACGTTGTAGACCTGCAGGCCGAGTTCGAGATCCTTCATCGGATAGACGCGCAGCGACGGGTTGAAGATCGCCTTGCCCGGATATTCGAACCCGCCATCGTCGATCGCGCTGGTCTGCCCGGTCATGGCAATACCGACAGTGGCAATATCGCCGATGTCGTAGTTGGCCGATGCCGTGTAGATCAGGTCAGGCAGGTTCGGCGAACGCGTGTAGGACGTGGCGCCCGCCGACTGCCGCTTGGCCTTCGAGTACGTGGCGTTGCCGACGAAGCTGAAGCCACCATTGCGATAAGTTGCGAAGAGTTCCGCACCGGTGGACTTGAACTTGGCGTCGATGACGCAACCGCCCGAACCGCCGGGGCAGCGCGTGGCCGAAAGCTCATAGGTCGATTGCTTGAAGTTGCCCTTGAGCAGCGTCATTTCCATCGTGAACTGCCCACCGAGCAGATCGCCACGGCTCTTGATGCCCAGTTCGTGCTGCGTGACGAAGTCAACCGAAGGCGTCACGCCATCTGCCGAGCAGCCATTCTTGCCGATGTCGCTCGCACGGCACAGAGCACCGTCGTTGCGGATCTTGCCGCCTAGGGTCTGGCGGTCGCTGTTGAAGCGGCCACCGCGAGAAGTGCGGGCAAAGATCGTCACGTTCGGCGTGACCTTGAACAGGCCGCCCACGGTCCACGAGGTGTAACTGCGGGTGTAGTTCAGGTTCTCGCGAACGCCATTCGCGGTGATCGCAGGGATGGTCACGCCGTTGCTGTTGATCGGGAACTCGGCCCCGCCGCCGATGGCATAGCCGGTCGACTTGATGCGCTCGAAGCGGACCGAACCGTCGAGCCCGAACTGATCGTGGTCGAAATCGAGCGAGAGGTACGGAGCCGTGTTTGCATACGACAGGTCGTAATCGCGAGCGCAGCATTCGCCCCAGTTGTTGTTATAGCCCGACGTACCGGCCTGGGTCAGCTTGTTGCCCGCGCTGTCGAACAGGTCGAGCTGCGAGGGGTTGTCACCGTTCAGTTCGCGCAGCGACTTGTTGACGTGCCAGTCCATCGCGATCTTCTGGTTCATGTAGAACAGACCGGCGCGGGTGGTCAGCTTGCCCGAGGCGACGTCGAACTTGCCAGCCAGGGTCAGGTCATTTGCAAAGCTGCCAATGTCGCGGATGTTGGTGCGGACGTTGACGTTGTTGTCGAGATAGCGGTCGGTAAACAGCTGCCCGGCCTTGGGTCCGCTGGCATAACGGATCGCAGCAACGGTGCTGCCGTTGACGGTCGAACCGAGCACCGACGAGGTGAGCGCAGTGTTGAGGAACGGCGAGGCAAACGCACCACTCATGTTGGTGTAGCGCATGTTGTTGTCGACAGTGATGCCGCCGTCGAAGTCGTAGTGGAACTGGCCACCGAAGGACTGCGCCTTGGTGGTGATCCCGTCCATCTTCACGCGCTCGAGGTTGCCCTCGCGATTGTAGATCAGGAAGTCCTGATTGTAGATCGAGTAGTTCGAGGAATCCCGACCATCAAAGCCCGGATAGGGGCGGATGTTCGTTACCTTCTTGCCGGTGATCGTGGCAAGTGCGGGTGCACCGGTGTAGTTCGGCTCCTGCGTATCGGCCACCTTGAAGTTCAGACGGAAATAGCCGCGGCCCTCGTTGAATTCCTTCGTCAGGTTGCCCTTGATCTGGAACGAGTCAGACACGGTATAGTCAGCCTTCAGCGGACCGCGGCCGTTCTTTACGTAACCACCAATGTGGAAGTACATCGTGTCGTTGATCGGACCGCCATAACGGAAGTCGGCGCGGGTTTCGTCGTAGCCGAGGCCGCGATTGATCGAGACGAAGCCGCCTTCCTGCTTGCCGGTGTGGCTGATGTAGTTGATGACCGCGCCCGGTGCCTGCGAAGCAAAGGTGCCGGCCGAACCACCGCGCACACCTTCGATATTCTGCACCGACCCATCGAAGCGGGTCCAGTAGTCGTTGTTGCCGAACTGGATGTCGCCGAACAGCACGGTCGGAAGACCATCCTCCTGGATCTGCACGAACGGCGAACCGCCAGTGGCGACCGGAAGACCACGCACAGCAATGTTCGAGTTACCGCCTGGGCCGGCGGTACCGGCAACCTGGATACCCGGGATGGCGCGGAACACTTCGGCTTCCGAAGTCGGACGGATGGCCTGAATGGTCTCCGACGAAATCGAGCTGACCGACACTGCACTGTTGAGCTGGGTCTTGTCGCGACCCGAAGCAGTCACGACGATTGCATCGAGACCGGTTGTCTCCGGTGCGGCTTCGGCGCTGTCAGCCTGCGCAGCGTCCTGTGCGAATGCGGGCATGGCCGTCATCGCGCTGCAGAGCGCGACAAGCGAGGCACAGCCGTAGAGGGGTGTAAGCTTCATATTTCCTCCCACCAAGATGCTCCTGCAGCGTCTGCAGGAATCAGTCACCCTCTCCCTAAGACCGACTACAATCGTTTGCAACACGAAATAGCAATCGATTGCATACTTGCAGAAACTTGTGCTCAATACGCCACACCATGCCCATCCTCACCGATCTCCAAGCCACCTAAATCATTGACACGCGCGCCGATAACATCGCATCAATCTCGCGAGGGGCGTTGCGCATGACCGCGCGCAGAAGCGCTTGTGCAGGACATGCAAACTACATGGACGATGTGAAAAAACCCGGCAAGATCAGGAACATTGCAGAGCTTGCGCGGATAGCAGGCGTCTCTGCCGGAACCGTTTCCCGCGCCTTGGCCGACAAGTCACTCGTCAACAAGGAGACGCGTGAGCGTATTCAGGCACTGGCGCGCGAGCACGGCTTTCGTCCGAACCAGATGGCGCGGCGGCTCCGAACGCAGCAAACCGGAGTGATCGGCGTGGTCATTCCGCTCGGTCACGAGCGGCGGCAGCACATTTCCGACCCATTCTTCATGACCCTGTTCGGCTACCTGGCCGATGAACTTACCGAAAGCGGCCATGACCTCATGCTGTCGCGCGTCATACCCGGTGACGACGAATGGCTGGACCGGATCGTCGATTCCGGCATGCTTGATGGCGCGCTGGTCATTGGGCAGTCCAACCAATTCGACGTGATCGAGCGCGTCGCGCAACACTACCGCCCTCTCGTTGTATGGGGCAGCCATCGTGAGGGACAGGCGCAATGCACAGTGGGCGTCGATAACGCGGCTGGCGGCGCGCTTGCGGCACGGAGATTGCTGGCGCGTGGGGCCAAGCGCCTGGCCTTTTTCGGCGATCCCAACGGTCCCGAGATCGCGGAACGCCAGCGCGGCGTGGAGCAGGAAGTCGCCAAGGCGCTCGACGCATCCCTGGTGTGCTTCCCCACCCATCTCGCCAGCGAGGAAATGGCAGCGCAGATCGCAAGCCACCTTGCCGACCTCGACGGTGCTGTGGATGGGATCGTGTGTGCGTCCGATATCATCGCGATGACGACGATCCGCTTGCTGCACGAACATGGAATCTCCGTGCCTGATCAGGTTGCCGTGACCGGCTTTGACGATCTGCCCATTGCCACGCGCATGGTGCCACAGTTGACAACCGTGCGGCAGGACATTGCTGCGGGCGCTCGCGCCATGGTCGATGCCCTGCGCCGACGCATCGCCGGGGAAGACGCGCCCTCCACCATCATGCAGCCAGAGCTGATCCAGCGCGAAAGCGCCTGACGTTTCAGGCGACGGTCACGCTGTCGCCATCGAACCGCAGCTGGAAACGGGGCGCTGGCGTTCCGCCGAAGTTGCTGCGCAGCAACTCGGGGTTCGTGGCGATGGTGCGGCCTTCCATGCCCCAGTAGTCCACGAAGCTCCACACCACGCCCTCGCCGGTAACCCACCAGCTGTAGGACTGCTTCGCCTCCGCGTCGGGGTTGGCGGCAACCAGACTGGTGCCATTGATCGGCCGCCATGGCCCAGCCATGCTGTCGGCAACCATTCCATAAAGGCCGTTCGGTCCCGCCACTGCCTCGGGCGCGAAAGTATGCGTCTGGGTCGACCAGAAGAGATAGTATCGCCCGTCGCGAGCGATCACATGCGGTCTTTCGAGTTCGTTGTTCACGCCAACTGCATCGATCAGCGGATCACCGAGAATCCACCTACCCTCCTGCAACGTCGCGATCCCGATGTTCCCGTTGAAGGGGTGATCTGACCACGCCGCGCTGCCGGTGAACAGAATATGCGCCCTGCCCGTGGCCGGGTCGCGCAACCAGGCAGGGTCGCGGAAGCCCTTGATCTGGCCGGGTGCCCCCCTGTCCTGCCGGTCGAGCACATAACGGACCCCGTCGGCCACGACGATCTCGCGCGGCTCGCGCCATGATCCGGGGCCATCGGCGTTGAGCGTGCCCTCGCTTACGAACAGGCGCTGTTCGAAAGTTTCCTGTGGATCCCCGCGGCGGCCGGCGGCGGTAAAGAAGTGTTGTACGGTCTGCCCGTCGTCCATCAAAACGGCTGAGCCCGCCCACTCGCGGCTTCCCGGAGTGAAGCCGTCCGGAAAGGCATTTCCGTGATCGGTCCAGCCATCGTTACCGAATGAAATCAGACGGATACGCGCGTGGCCGTGGCGCTCGACCGGGTCAGCAAAGACCGGAGACGACAAGAAAAACCACCAGTTCCGGCCGTTGTGCTCAGCCGTTCGTCCGTCCTCATGTGCGAGCGGCCAGCAGTCCCACAGGTCGAGGTGATCGAACAGGCGGACGACATCGGATTTGCCGATCAGCGGAATCCGGGGCGGATTGCCGTAACCAGATGGCGCCCAGCGGCTTGCACCAAAGGCAGCATCAGTCTGAACCGGAACGGAAATTTGGGACATTGCAAGCTTTCTCGAAAAGAACTTCAGGCGCGTTTGCGCATGTGAAAGATGGACACGGTCTCTGCCTTTGACGGGGGCAAGGGCAGGCCGGCGTTGCTGAGCCAGCTGGCTGGCAGGCTCTGGGGCGTTGACTTCGTGGCTTTGAAGAACGGTGCGCTGTGAGCCGCATGGCCACCCTCGCCACCGGCAATGCGGAGCAGCCGAACGCCCCAAGCCCCTGATTTTCCGCAAAAAGGCAGGGTAACCGGCTGAGGTCGGCGATCCGCTGGCGGCTCTGCGCGGATAACGAACAGGAGGAGTTCGTCCTCGCGGCCTTGCGCCTGCCAGAGGACTCCGTCTGAGCTCTCGCCCTGCCAGACGCGGCCTTGGTGGAGCAAGTCACGCCATTGTTTGTGAAAGGAAATCCAGTCCGCCAGTTCGGCGCGTTCGGTGTCGGAAAGGGTGCGCGGGTCCATTTCGACGCCGAGGTGGCCGGTCATTGCCATTGCGGCACGAAAGGCAAGCGAGTGACGACGACCGGTGGCGTGCGCCGGGCTCGCGGCGATGTGCGATCCCATTACTTCGGGCGGTAAAAACGAGAGAAATCCGCGCTGTATGCCGATCCGACTGACGGCATCGATGTTGTCGCTGGTCCAGTAGCGGTGGCAGAAGTCGGCCATTCCGGCATCATTTCGGCCACCACCGCCGGCGCAGGACTCTACCTCAACTCCCGGGTGCGAAGAGCGAACTCTCGCGAGCAGAGCATAGACTCCACGAAGCTGAGCGGCACCACCGGCAGGCGCAAGATCGCGGTTGTGATCCCACTTGAGGTAGGTGATCGGAAGCTCGGTCAACAGCCTATCGAGACACCCGAAAAGATAGTCGCGAACGTCCTCGCGTCGCAGATCCAACACCAATTGATTGCGCGCAGTTGGACTTGCCCTTCCCGGCAGCGACAATGCCCAGTCGGGATGTGCGCGGTAGAGGTCGCTGTCGGGATTGATCATCTCCGGCTCAACCCAGAGCCCGAATTCCATGCCCAAAGCATTTACCCGGTCAGCCAGCGGCTTGAGACCGTTCGGATATTTGCGCGGATCGGGCGTCCAGTCACCGAGGCCGGCGGTGTCGTCGTCGCGATTGCGGAACCAGCCATCGTCGAGGATGAAGCGTTCCACGCCGACCGATGCAGCCGCTTCGGCGAGAGCGACGATGCGCTCTTCGTCGTGATCGAAGTAGCAGGCTTCCCAGGAATTGAGGTGAACAGGGCGCGGCCGCATCGCGCCGTCCGGCCACTGCAGCCGAGCGCGCACCGCCTCGTGGAATGCCGATGCTGCACCGTTTCGCCCGGTGGTGGAAACTGCGAAGATGGCATCGGGCGCTGTCCAGTTCTCGCCCGGCGCAAGGGTTACTTCCCCGGCTGGAGCAAGGCGCCGGCGCTGAGGGTCCAGAAGCCCTCGTCGTCGCGCTCTATGGCGATGCGATTGTCGCCGGACCATGGCAGTTGCAGCGCGCGGACGGTGCCGGTGTGGAGTGTGGCGCCCTCGTCCAGAACGTAGACCCCGCCCGGACCGCCGTGCCCCGAGATACCGCGACGGACCTCGCGTGCCCAAGTCTGCTGCGGCATGGCTTCGCGGCACTCGACCAATTCCGCATTGTGGCGGCCGCGCCAGGACAGGATCTCGCGGGCAGTGGCAGTGAGTGGAAGCAGCGCGCTGGCCAGCCATTCCACGGTGAAAGGTTCAGCGCCAGCGTTGTGAAGGCTGTTGCGGCATACGTATGCTGTGCCGGCGACCTCGAAAACCTGCCTCAGTTCGACACCGGCAATTTCGTCGCGGTGCCGCAGCGTGACCGCGTTCTGGCTTTCCGCGATTTCACAGGAGGTAAATGCCACTGGTAGCGCACTGCCATTCCGGCTGATCCGCAGCAGTTCCGGCCCAAACCAACCCAAGCCAGAGACTGGTGCTACGCTTAGCGGCACGTCCTCGTCGAGCGAGTAGGATGCAGGGCCGCGGGTTTCGGCCAGCAGCGGCAGGCTATCGACCGCTACCGTGGGGCCAAAGTGGCGCCATACAGGAGACCCGCCGTCTGGCGCGTCCCAGACCAGCGAGCCGTCGCCCGCATTCAGGACAATCGGGCGCGTCATCAGGCTGCTGCTGCTGGCTGCGGCATCGCGCTGACCCGGCCTTCGCGGACCCACAGCACCGAGAGTCCCGCCAGCGCCAGCGACACACCGCAGAACATCAGCATGTTTCGCGGATCGCCGCCGAGCGCGAGCTTGTAGGCATCGAAGCCGATGGACACGAAGCCGAGGTCGAGCCTGCTCATCACCACCGCAAACAGCAGCATCGGGATGACGATCATCATGTTGAATATACCCATGTAGACGCCGGTGCGCTGCGGCGGGATCGAGTTGGTGAGGATCGCATAAGGGTTGCCCATGATGCTGCCCCACGCCAGCCCGATGCCGATTGCCGGCAGGAACAGCAGGGCCTTGTCCGTGACGTTGGGCAGGAGGAACATCCCCACGCCGCCAACGAACAAACAGAGCGCGTGAAGCGGCCCCGGCCCGATCCGCTTGACCAGCGGCACCATTGCGAAAGCGGTGACGAACGAGATGGCGTTATAGAACGCCGCAACTTCGCCGTTGGTCAGGACTGCCGTGTGAAACGCGCTGCTATGGACATCGGCGGTGCCATAGACCGTGCGGCTGATCGAATAGACGGCGTATGTCCAGTAGCCGGACATTCCGACCCATTGAAACAGGCTCATCAGCCCGAGCTTGCGCATGGCCACCGGCATGTCGGCAATCGCCTCGCCGATTTCGCGCAGGGTGGCCCAGGCGCCCTTGGGCTGCGCCTTGATGTGGGCCACTTCCTCGGCAGTCAGGGGCAGTTCGGGAACACGGAGAACCGACCACAGGATGGTGGTCAGTGACAGCACAGCGCCGATCATGAAGACGATGCGCACGGTGTAGGGAATGCCGTGGCTGTCGACCCAGTCCTGATTCATGCCGAAGCCGACGAGGAGCGACGGCGTGAGGAAAGCCAGCATCTGGGCGAGACCGGTAAATGCACTCTGCGAAAGGAAGCCGGCCTGGCGCTGATCCGGGTTCAGGCGATCAGAGACATAGGCGCGATAGGGCTCCATCGTGATGTTGTTGCCGGCATCGAGGATCCACAGCAGCGACATCGCCATGAGGATCGAACTGGAAAGCGGCATGAAGAACAGGCCAAGGCAGCAGAGCACGGCGCCGATCAGGAAGTACGGGGTGCGACGGCCCCACTTGCTGGCTGTGCGATCGCTCATCGCGCCGATGATAGGCTGCACCAGGAGGCCGGTAATCGGGCCCGCGAGTTGGAGCATAGGTAGCTGGGATTCGTCAGCGCCGAGGTAGCTGTAGATCGGGCCCATGTTGCCCTGCTGCAGGCCGAAACTGAACTGCAGGCCAAGGAAGCCGAGATTCATTTCCAATATCCGCGCCAGTGGCAGATGCGGCCTGCGGATACTGTTTCCTTCGTGCATGCGCGAACTCTCCCGTCGGGTTCACGGACCCGTTGGAACAACCATGTCACATGCGCAGAGCAAAAACAACAATCGATTGCAATGTGGGCTTGCCGAATGTCGCCACCGGGGAAATTGTGATTAAATCAGAACTGGAGGGCGCTTTCGGGCGTGGCCGCCAACACGGCCTCGGCGCGCTCGCGCATCCGATTTGCGAACTGGCCATGGGTGACGATGTAAAGATCGTTCGCGAGTATGGCATCCGCGACCATTTCGCCAACGAGATCAGGGTCCATCCAGTCGCTGCCGACGACGCGCTCTGCCAAGGCCTGTTCGGATGCAGCGAAACCGCTGCCCTCACGCAGATGCGCTGGCCGATTTCGAGCCGCCTCGTGAATGTTGGAGCGCACGAAGCCCGGACAGAGGACGCTGCTGCCGATGCCCTTGGCGGCAAGATCGGCCCGCATGTTTTCGGACAGATTCAGCACGGCCGCCTTGCTGGCGGCGTAGATCGCAAGGTGCCCCGGCATTACAACCGTTGCCGCGAGCGAGGCAGTGTTGACGACATGGCCGCCGCGCCCATGCGCGATCATCTGCGGCAGGACCGCCTGCAAGCCGTTGACCACGCCGCCGAGATTGACGCCAAGGCCGAAGTCCCAATCAGCATGAGTTGCCTCGAGCACCGGCCCTTCTACCCCGACACCAGCGTTGTTCACCAGAATGTCCACGCCGCCCAGTTCGTCGTCGAGACGCCGTGCTGCTTCGGCGTAAGCCTGGCGGTCGGTAACGTCGAGTTCCATGGCGATCACGCTTTCGCCGAGACCTTCGGACGCCAGTACCCTGAGGGCCTTACCGATGTGATCTGGCCGCAAATCGGCGATTATGATGAATGCGTCGCGTTTGGCGAGAGCCTTGGCAATCCCGAGGCCTATGCCGGAAGCCCCGCCCGTGATGAAGGCATTGCGGCCGGCAAGGGATGTGATTGCCATCGTCATAATCTCCTGCCCGACGCCTTATTCGCCGGGACTTATCAGCACCTTGCACTGATGCGTGCGCTTGCGCAGGCTTTCGAACACGTCGGGCGTTGCATCCAGCGAAATCGTGTCGGTCACCAGCAGGCGCGGTTCGGCGGCGCCGCGATCAAGCGCATCGAGCGCAGCTTCGTATTCCTGCCGCGTGAAGAAGGCGGACGTCACCAGCTTCACCTGCTTCGACAGCATGGCGAAGCTGTTGAAGCTGTCGGGACGGGTGCAGAGCCCGAGCAACGTGATCGTGCCATCGTTGCGGACCTGATCAACCGCCTGGGCGATCAGGCCGGGCATGCCGACGCATTCGAACACGACATCAGCCTTGCCACCCAGCGCCTTCTCAGCGCTACCGACGGGGTCGGCGGGATCGACGACGAAATCGTGTGCGCCCATCTGTAGCGCCCGATCGCGCTGCCATTCGGCAAGGTCCTGCACGACCACGCGCCCTGCCCGAACCGCCGTGCCCAGAAGGCGACAGCGAGGCCAATGGGGCCAGCACCGAGGACCAAAACACGGTCACCGATCTTCATTCGGCTGAGCGCGACGCCATGAAGCGCGACGGCCAGCGGTTCGACAATCGCGCCATCGGCGAGGCTGGCGCTGGATGGAAGGCGCATGCACTGGTTCGGGCGAGTCAGGGCGTATTCGGCATAGCCGCCGCCCTGAAGCCCGAATTTCTCGCACCACTGGACTTTTCCAGCGCGGCAGGCGTGACACTGGCCACAGCTTTGCAGCGGGATGACCGAGACGAGATCGCCGGTCCGCAGGCCTTCCACGCCCTTGCCGAGAGCAACGACTTCGCCCGCGAATTCATGGCCGAGCACGGAACCGGCGCCCTGGCCGTAAGCCGGGTCCTCGGTCATGTGCAGATCCGAACCGCAGATGCCGCAGCGGCCGACCTTGACCACGACATCGCCCTCCCCCGGCGTGGGATCGGCGATGGTCTCGATTGCCAGGGGCTTGTGCAGCCCCTGCATCACGGCGGCGCGCATGGCGGTGTCCTTACTTGTACTTGCCGAGCATCATGCCGCCGTCGATCACCACGTGGCTGCCAGTCATGTAGTCCGACGCATCCGAGGCGAGCAGCAGCGCAAGCGGCTTGAGCTGGTCAGTCTCGGCAACGGAGCCGAGCGGGACGATGGCGTCCCACGCGGCGCGGGCAACAGGATCCTTCTTGAGCCAGCCACCACCGATGTTGGTGACGAAGGGGCCGGGGGCGATGGCGTTGATGCGAATCTTGAATTCGGCGAGTTCGAGGCCGAGGGCGCGCACCATGTGCAGCACGCCAGCCTTGGCGGGCATATAGGGCAGGCCGACGATCGGTTCGGTGACGAGGCCGGCATTGGAGGCGGTGGTGATGATCGAACCTCCGGTACGACCGTTGGCGCGGCCTTCCTTCTTCATGATCCGCACGGCATTGCTGACGGTGTAGAATACGCCGTTGAGGTTGATCTGGATCGAACGGTCCCAACGGTTATGGTCGTAAGTGTCGACCTGTCCGTCCTCGTTGCGGTGCCCTGCAGGATTCCAGAAGCCGGCACCCGTATCGATGCCGGCATTGGCGAAGCAGATGTCGAGACCGCCATAGGCGCGGTCGTGGGCGTCGAAGGCAGCGACGACATCGTCCCAGCTGGACACATCGAGCCGGTCGGCGCGGACCTCATAGCCTTCGGCGCGCAGGCGGGCGGCTTCGCGGGCGGCACCATCGGCGTCTATGTCGGTCAGGGTGACGGCAGCGCCGGCTTCAGCCATGGCTTCGGCATAGGCGAGGCCGATGCCCGATGCGGCGCCGGTGACGAGCGCTGAGCGGCCCTTGATGTCAAACCTGTCGAGCGTTCCCATTGGCATCCTCTTGTCTTGATTGTTGTTCGCGATCGATCAGGCGCTGCAGCATGCGGCGGGCGCGGACGCCGCCGCCGTCGCCATTGAGGATCAGCGGGCGCAGATCCCAGAAGTCTGCCCCGCGCATGAGGCGGTGGCTGTCGCGAATGATCGGCATGTCTTCCTGCTCGAACGCGAATTCGAGCGCGCCACGCATGGCGGCGGTGAACTCGGCATCGCCCAGCTTGTAGTCGCGGGCGGTTGCCCAGAAGTAGTGCGTGGTGTCGGGCGTCTCGGGCGTGAAAGCATGGAGCGACGGCAGCAGCGTGCATTGCTCGCGCGGGGTGCCGGGATCTCCGGCGCGGAAGTCAAAGTAGAGCACGGCGGGCGCGTGCCATTGGACGAGGCCGTAGAAATCCTGCCTGCGTCCTTCGGTGCCCATGACCGCGGCAATGCCGACCGAGAGATGGTCGTTCAGGCGGACGTATTCGGCGAAGACACTATTGCCATCCTGCCAGAACTTGCGCTCGCCCTCGGTGAAAGCGCTGGCGACAAGTGCGGGATGGACGAAGTTGGCGTGGCTGAGATCGAGGATGTTGTCGCTGTAGAGCTCGTAGTGCCCCTCGGCGACGGTTGCGCCGCGTACGGCCTCCCACCTCGGGTCCGAGAGCCATGAGAAGTCCGGGATCAGCGACGCGTCGGCCTTGGCCGTATCACCCATCCAGATCCACAGCAGGGCATGGCGCTCGACCAGCGGGTAAACCTGCAGGTTTGCGTCGGGCAGCTGGCCGCCGGGGTGCGGATTGTGGACGCAATGGCCCGCACCGTTGAAGCGCAGGCCGTGGTAGGGACACATCAGCGCGCCATCGACCACCGTGCCATGACCGAGCGGCGCAAAGCGATGCGGGCAGCGACCGGTGATCGCGTGCGCTACCCCATCCGCGTCACGAAACAGGGCGACCGGTTCCTCGAGGAACGTGCGCTGCTTCGGTTCTGCACCCAGATCGCTCGCCCAGCCAGCCACATACCACGTGTTGCGGAGGTACGTCCCCGTGGCTCCTGCCCGAGCCGTGGAACCGGTGCCCTCTCCTCGCCCACTATCGCCGCGTCAGAGATAGAGGGCGGGGTTGATCGCGATATCGTGCTCGCGGCAGTAGCTTTCGTAGTGGTTCATGAACCACCACACGTCGAGCGTCTCGACGTGGTTGCCCTGCTCGTCGAAGAACTCGTTCGCGCCCTGCATGTGGAACAGCGCCTTCATGCCATTCGGGTCGTCGGTCACGAGGGTGTGTGCCGTGCCGGGCGTTTCGGTGATGAAATCGCCGGGGCGGCAAACCCAGTCGTATTCGAGGTAACGGAAAGAGCCTTCAAGGCCGATCGCCCAGACCTTGCCGCGATGCTTGTGCGTGCCGATGACGCCCGGCCCCTTGATCCACAGCACATTGACGTAGACATTCTCGCGCACGTCGAAGGCAAGGTGACGGATCGCGGCGTTGTCGCCGAACGGAACCCACGGGCTTTCGACTTCGGACGAGCCGACATAGGTGCCTTCGACGCCCTTGGCGCGGATCAGGTCGCCATAAAGTTCGGGGACATTGACGATCTTGTATGCGCCGGAGGGGGGCGCAGTCATGGTGCCCATGGCGTCCTCAGAGATA